>JBGSOB010000120.1:0-21085 GCA_041739325.1 Treponematales bacterium | reverse complement strand
TTGGAGGTATGAGGAATTGCTGCTTCTGGTCGTAGGGTTTGAAGACCGGCGCCGGGCGTGTTCGCTCTTTCATAAGAAATTTTATCAGGTTTTTTCAATTTTGGGTATAAAAAAGGGGCTATCCTTTTTGGACAGCCCCTTTTCCGCCATCCTCGAACTTCCGGCTTTCAGCCGGAACCGGCGCCACGTTTGGCGCCTGCTCTCGGCAGGATGCCTCGTCGGCATCCTGTCCCACGCTCCAGCCTCCTCGGCGCCAAGCTTTTTTAAAAGCCGGTCTCAAAGAGCCCGGCCATTGCCATAGCTACGCGCCTGCGGGGTCTTCCGCTTCCCCCTTGCGTTGTTCTGCGCTCGGAGAAAACCGCAGCTATCTCATCTATGCTGATCTGGAAGTTCATGGCCACGGGCCATGAGCGGCGCAACGCTTTGCGCCTACTTCCAGCAGGACGGCTCGTCGCCGTCCTGTCCCCAGGCCAAGCTTCGGGAGCCGCTTTGTTATTCTGGAAGGCGGGTCTCAAAGAGCCCCGCCCAAGTATTGCTCCAACGGCTCCCGCTATCTTGGCCTCCCCTTGTACATATCTGATCCTCGTCGAGAAGAACGCGCTTAGAGCACTGTAGTTTAAAGCATTTTTCTACTTTAAGCCTCTCAATTGTAGGGCTGGGCTGTCATAGACAAGGAGTTGCCTATCATCTTCTTGTTTAATCATAAAAACGCTTCCGTGCACCCAGCCAACAAGTCCATCGGGGGTTTTCACCTTGTACCAAGGCAAGCTTGAGCCCTGTATTGTTTCTTTTTGCAGGGTTTTTTCCTGGACAGAAATTGTATCTCCACTTTTAATAACCCCAATCTTAAACTCTTCAGATCCGGCATGGAGGAGAAGTTCGCTATCAGAAATTGCTTTAGTTTCAGTAAGAAATGAATAGCCCCAGTCGCGTCCCATATAAAAAATGGTGTTTGTCTTAAAATAATATATATTCCCCTCAAAATCATGGGCGCAGTTTGTATAAATTATGGAATAGGGGTTATCGGTTGACATGTTGATTTTTATCTCTTGTAATAACTCAGCTTTATGATTATACACTCCAGAAATATCATACCCTAACCCATCTTTATCGATCGCAAGCCAGCCTGAATTTTGCGTTTCACCCCATTTCCTTTTTGATCCCAGCCGGTCCCACGTAATCCCCTTATATAAAATCGCATCCTTTTCAATGCTTAAGGAAAGAGCCTTACCATTCTTTTTAATATATTCAAACAATTCCGCTTGATTCATTTTCTTGAACTGCTTTGTTTCCCAATCTAGAGCTACAGATCCCGTATATTCCTTTTTATCAAGATCATCACTAATTCCAATATTTCCAAAAAATGCGTTTTGATTTAACTTACCACTAATGTCAATTATATTTATTAAATCTCCGTTTTTAATCTGAAATATTTTTCCATGATAATTCATAGTACTAAAATTATTATTGATAACACCGGAGCCCCAATAGACATCATCCAGCTTCAAATAGTTTTTATTCTGAAATCTTGGATTATACACCATTACTTCCACCATATCAGCCAAGCAGACATACATATTATTCCATTTATCAAAGAAAATGGGCATATAGCCTAGCCGTTCATCCTGTAATTTCGTCTTATCTTTTAACTGGAAGCTGCCAATTTTTCTTAAATCCTCATTTAGCTTTTGGCCTTGTACATTCATCAGGCATAGCAAAAGATACGCAAAAGCTATAAGAATCCTACAAACCTTCATACCCGCCCCCTTATTTTCTTTTCAAACGGATAATTTGATATTCAAAATCTTGATCATCAAGTACCTCTTACACCGTACCCCATCACTAGCTTTGTTCAATTTTATGCCCTTAGCAAGTTTTTTCATAGCAGCCTGGCTCTATAGTTCTATGGGCGCGAAAGCAAAATGATGCATTTCCTTAGTTATTACTGGGGCAAAACAAAAATCTTTATATATTTAGCAATTAGAGCCTCCACAAACTTGAGGTAGCATCGAGGCGTATATGCCTATCGTTCTAGCGAATGCCGAGAACAAGTTTTAAACTTTTTTCAATTTCGAAAATTATCTCGTGTTCAAGTTTTGATACTTTTTTTTCAAGTCGCTTTTTTTCAAGGGAAGCGATTTGAGTGACATTGAGCACGGAGTCCTTGGGCAATTTGGTAAAACGTTTAGGAAGAAATACATTGCCTGGGGCATCCGCTAATAAAAGATTTGTTGAGAGACACATGACAATGACCGTGCTCAAACGGCTTTCATTAAATGAATTATCCTGAATAATAAGAACCGGACGAAGAAAGCCTGGTTCGCTGCCAAAAGGCTCGCCAAGGTTCGCCCACCATAGCTCACCACGTGTCATGTTCTGTTGCTTCCCTTAAAGCGGTCAAACCAGGTTCTAACACTTCATCGCCTTGCACGCTTCCATACACTTCATTCAATTTTTGTGTGATTGCGGATTTGCTGTGGTTGAATACGTATTCCTCAAGAGCTAAAGAAAAAAGCTGGCTTCTAGGAATCCCCATTTCTCGGGCCGTCCGATCGGCAATTTTAAAAAGCGGATCCGGAATGCTGATAGCTGTCTTCATTAGTTAAGTATAACCGTAGTATTACCCTCAGTCAAGGGAGTTTTTCCTGGCCTCATGCTTGCATAGTGACTGTCACCTTTAAGGGGAGTTGACGCACAGGGGCAGAGAGGGGGAGAGTATCCTATGAAATTTCATTCGAGAGCCTTCCTAAGCATCGCCCTCCCCCTTGGCTTGGCGGCCTTTGCTGGGCTTGCGGAGGCGGAGGCGTCAAAGCTCGCAAAGGATTGGCAATCTGTCTATGATCACGTACGCGCAAGCCTCGTATCCCTCTACAATGCGGATATCCAGGATGCAAACGAGTCCCCGACCACGGTGGGGTTGGCGGCGTATTTTGATTACTACAACTTTAGCCGCATCCCGGCGCAGACTCGCGCCAGCGGCTGGTTAGAAGTCTCCCTCGCCCCTAGCCCGCTCCGAGTATCAGCCCATCGCTTCGATCCCCGGCTGTCCGAGGGCCAGCGCCCCAAAGGCTCCCTCCTCCTTTTGCACGGCTACTTCGATCACTCAGGCAACATGGTGGATCTTGCGTCTCGCCTCTGCGCCCAGGGCTATGCCCTCCTCCTCTGCGACCTCCCCGGCCACGGTTTTTCGGACGGTCCCTTTGCCGCCATCGACAACTTTTCAAGCTACGGTAAAACCGTCGCCGCCTGCGTCGCCTACATGCAGGATCGCATGCCGGCTCCCGCCTTCGGCATCGGCCATTCCACCGGGGCATCGGCTCTCATGGAATACCAATTTCAGGGCGGCGAAGGCCTCAAAGCCCTCGTCTTCTTCGGCCCCTTAGTAAGGATACGCGCTTGGCCCTGGGTAAAGCTGGGAACAGGGCTCGCCGGAGTCTTCGGCTACGCGCCATCCCGCGGCCCCTCAGCCTGCCGCAATCCGGCATACCGCGAACTCTTAAGCCAGGACTGGCTCGGCCGCGACCGCGTTTCCCCCGCGTGGATGCAAGCCCTCTTCAGCTGGAACCGTGGCTTTAGCCAAGCCCCGCGCAGCGACATCCCCCTCCTCATCTTCCAGGGCCGCGACGACCGCACCGTAGATTGGAAATGGAACATAGCCGCCATCAGCGCCCGCTTCCCCGCCGCGCGCACTGTCTATCTGCCCCAGGGGGGCCACCTCCTCCCCAATGAGCTTGACCAAGAAGTCTATGACGTAGTGGGGGAAATAACCTCTTATTTGGGGGAACACACCCTTGAGCCTTCGAGCTTTGTGCCATAAAAGCTATTGAGCATAGGGCCTGGCATAGAAAAAACATCGTCCAGCTAACGCTGCGCAGGACTTGCTAAGACGCTGGACGATGTTTTTTCTATGCCACCTATGCTCAAGAAAGCTCACCGCACAAAGCTCGGAGGCTTGAGGGCGCCTTCCCTATCATCATGGCAAGAGGTCTGTGTCGGCTCTACCGACACAGACCTCTTTGTCGCGGTTCCCCCTCGCTTCGAAGTCCTCGCCGTGTTGTGCACGGCTCCGGTCTTCTCCGCTCCCCCCTTGTACGTACCTGAGCTTCGCTAAGAAGAACGCGCGGCGCGCGTTCTCTACAAACGTTCACAGAAGAGAGGGGGCTTGGATTAAGCCTTCACGCCCATACGGGTTGCAAGGAAGCATGGGTGGCCGATAGAAAGTTTCACCACGACGGTTAGGCACGCGTGGCCATATCGAAGCCCTTCCCTATCCTGAAGTCGTGCCGGGGTTCCAAGCTGACTGTCGGGGGGATACCCCCCGAACCCCCTCCAGCGCTCAAATGATCGCGCTGGAAAGGACCCATGCTCTTCTGCCTTATCAAATGGGCGTGAAAGCTTACTCCTCGTCCTTTTCTACGAAGCCCCCGAATGCCCATGCCGTAATCCCGCTCTTTGTCTTTACCTTATACCAGGGAGCTTTCATCGCGCCTACGGTTGTCTGTTCTTTACTTGTCTCAAGAATAGCCACACGCTCATCAGTCTGCAGCAAACCCTGTTCAGCGCCAGTCAAGCTTGGGGTCTTGCGGAGGCGCACGTTGGGGGCTGTTACCGTAGCGTTCGTCGTATGCCAAAAGGCGCGGCCTTGTTTGTCCCAGACGTTCTCCACCCGGTAGAGGTAGACACCTTCTTTGTCGTAATCGAGGAAGTAGACGTCGCCGGAGGGGTGGACGGCGTAGGATGTTTTCTTTTTTTCCATTGCGTTTTCAGGGATAAACATATCTTTTAAGAAACCATCAGGGCCAAAAACCATAATCAGATTTGAGGATGCCCAATATGTATTTTTATTATTATCACTTCCGCAATACAGCGGATCGGCTTTTCTATAGAAAAACTCCGGCGTATAATTGAACCTATCCCCATTTTTGATTAAGGTCTCACTTTCATTTTCACTTGACCAATATTCAAAAAAAGTCTTATAATTCCTGGTCACCAACTCTCTATTCAGAAAGAGTCGATTCTTCTCATCAAGGCTCAAACCCACCAACCCATACTTCTCAGGTTCGGCAAAAAGGGCGCGGGTTTGCCCTTCATTCAAGTTACGCTTATTGTTTTCCACAGGATCAGGGCCGGGGTTGGGGATGGACAAAAGGGTTCCTTCTCCATAGATAACACAATAACCAGAAGATAGATATGAATCGATTCTCGCATTATCCTTCTTTTGCGACCTTACAGTAACCGCAATTTTTCCATCCATCCCCATTGAGCTCATATTTCCATTACCGCTAAGTGTAAATTTCTTATTCAGTAAATAAAATCTTTCAGTATATGCAAACAAAGGATCAATAGGGAAAATACTCTTTATCTGATAATTGCGGCCATATTCATTCATTTCCTTTTTATGACCATTCGCAATATATACTCGACCAGAGCTATCAAAGACAAAGCAACGCGGCCCATATCCTCCTTGATCAGCCCAATCAAGCTTGAATTCTCCAGTCCCACTACCCACGGGGAACCGCTTGATCATGCTTAACTGATAATTATGAGCTTCCTGGGCCATGATACAAATAGAGAAGCTAAGAAAAATAAGAAGGGAATTTAGCTTTTTCATTTCAATCTCCCTATGTTCCAGGTCTTTCCCATCACACCAGGCCATTGAAGTGTTCTTACCCGGGTAGTACTACGAAAATGGGTTGTCACATTATTATTCTCAAAATTTCCATCAACAGCCTCAATAGTCCTCACATCCTCAGGCCTAACATCTCCAGAGCCGCTACGAGCGACAGAAGCTACCATCATGATATGCCCAGAGTAGTAAATGATGTCACCGGGAACCACTAGGCCTAGATTTGAATACACACCTAGGTCATTTTTATTCTCTATCTTCCACAAAGAATCAGTCTGATTATTTGGATTTGGAGTTGGAACACTCACTGACGGGAAGGCACGGCTTTGTGCTGCTTCGCCCCATAGCCACGTACTCAACCTCGTCGTATGCGTATAAACTGATCCTGTATAACTAAAACTTCTGACCACCAAACCTACGCAATCCACGCCAGCCGAGCGTGATCGGTAGGTATCCGTCAACATGCCAGCGACCGAACTCAATCCAGGCCTATACGCGTAATAAGTTCCATTTACAATTGCCGGTCTGTTGGGAATTGTGTAGCCGCTGATCGCAATGCCTGCGCTATCATCCGCGTAGTTACGCCACGTGACACGGCCGTCCGTATTCTCAATTTTGATCTTATCGTTTTCCGGTGCGGTGGTTCGCTCCCAAGAAACGCAGTAGGGGTTGGGAGGGTTCCCTTGCATCTTGTCATATAAGGGTCCAGCCGATGTCCCGAATTTGTAGTTGAGCACCGTCCTCTGATGATCCAGCTTATGATTGAATTCAAAGGGGCTGTCATGGCAGCCGATGCTGTAGGCGACGGCCCGCTCTACGGACTGTCCCTCTATCCAGGTAGATGGGTGCAGGTCAAGGGTTTGCCGTCCTCTGTTTTGCTCAGGTGGATTTGGCATGCTTGCTTCTGTATACAGCGCGGCAAAACCATAGCCACGGTTCCACTCATTGTAGCCCCAGGCAGGGCTCCACCATTTTATCTTGTCTTTTTCTGTTTGGCTCATAGCCGCGTAAGCGATAGCGTCCACTGGAGCGTTCCAAGGATTGTCGTTGTTCCAATCTTGGGCTCCATCCGCAATATACAAATTCGCTCTCCAAAGCATTTTTTTGTCGTACACGGCAAGATAATTACGCTCAAGGCTTTCGCTCACCACTAGGCTTTCTGGCGGATTCGTTCCTGCCTTACTTAGGCCAAAGCGTAGCTGGATATCATCACCCGGGCGGGGATAGCTTGCGCGGTCTCCCTCAATGGGCGTCAGGGGTCGAATACCCAGATAGAGCCCGTTTTTAGCGCTCTTTTTGTGTGCAAGAAGATAATAACCGTTATTCCCCTCTCCCACCAGGCAGAGGTCGGTTGGGTTTGTTTTTAGATAACCATTGGCGTCCAGGAGTTCGTCTGCCGCGGGCGGCTCGCGCCCATACAGGCCTGTACTCATATCCAGTTTATACCGCGCGAGGGGGATCGACGTTGCGGTATCAAAGTTCCCTCCTTCGCTCATGACGAGCTCGAAGCCTGCGCCCTTGTTTGCGATGATATTGCTTAAAGGGTCAATCGTGCTTTGGCTGGGCAGGAGTCTGTCCAAAGGCGGAAGTATTTGAAGAAGTCGCCCCGATGTATCCAGGTACTGTTTGGCGTTGAGAGCCCTCCCTGAGGCGCTTTCTAGTTTGAGGTAGATTCGCAGGGCTAGGTACTCTCCGGTGTTGGGAATCCAGCGCTCACCGATGGGGTTCTGTGGGTCATCCTGGGATGGGCCGCAGATGGCCAGGCTCAAGATGCTGGGGTTGTCGTCCCAGGGGTCCCAGGCTGTGTCGCTGGGGCGGGGCGGGAGGATGGCGCTTGGATCGATGCCCTCGTCGTTTCGCACTAATACGCGGCGATAGTGGATGCCTGGCTGACTGCTCCGTAGGGCGCTTAAGCGGGAGAGTTTAACCTGGGGGTATTTGGCCGACGCGTGGATAACCCAGGTTCCCGCGGCGATGGCATCGGCGCCGACTAAGTTTGCGGCTCTATGCGTGACGATGCCGTATTCGGGCTTGTCGTCTTTGGCCTTGCCGTAGTGGATCACGAGGTCTCCTGCGCGCAAGTCGTCGATGGGTATGAGGTATCCTAGGCGCTCGAAGTCCTCCGCTTCCAAGGCGGGCAGCTCTTTAAGGCGGCTGTCCACGTAGGAAGGCCGCCTCTGGCTCTGACTATCAATGCCGGGGCTTCCCGCGCTGAAGGCGTGATAAGCGCCAAGGATATCGGCCTTTTTCGCGTTTGCCTTCAGCTCTATCCCGCTTGCCAATCCGGCCATGACGAGTGATCCGAGCACGAGACCGGACTCATCCACCCCGGCTACCGCGATATCCGCTACGGCTCCCTTGGGATTGATCTCGAAGGGCTTTACGGGAATGCTCTGATTCCCGTTCTGGTAGACGAAGGCCCCAGAAGCGGGATTCGGACTAGAAAAAGACGTCCCCTTCACATACAGCGCGGCATTGGCCGTGCCGGTAAGGTTGTCTTTGGGAATGGGGCTCGGCGTCGAGCCGCCGGGTATAACCGGCTGTGGCGCGGGGGTCGGACTGATCTCAGGATAGGCGGCGGTGCTGTTCTGTATTCCTTTTTTGGGATTCTTCGCGTCTGCTACCGTGAGGCGCGCCGCTCTCTGCTGAACCATCTTGTAGGCAAAGCTCCGGGGGTCGTCCCGCCCGCCCTTGCTATAGGGGAGGGGATTGCCGCGCAGGGGGCGGCGCTGGGTATCCATGAAGGCGTAATCGTCTATGGTTATTTCTTCCAATGCCGCATGACTCCCGCCCTGCGCATGCTGGCCCTGGGCGGGCATGAGTGGCGGCGCGGCGGCGCTTAAGAAACCTAAGCGGGGGCTCCCCGCATTGCTAAACCAGGCCTCTATGAGGTTACGATTGACGAGGTAGGGATAGACAAGTTGGGGGCTCTCAATCTGGTTCGCGGAAGTGTCCGCGCTCAGGCTGTACTCCACGCCCCAGCTAAAGTAGCGCAGGGCCGCTTGGGCCAGGGCCTGGGCTTCCTGCGCGCTGATAGCCCGGTAATGGCTGTAGTCGTACCCGCTGTCGCGCTCCTGGAGCGCCTCTGAGCTCATGGTCTTCTGGATCCGGTCTATCACGTTTAGGTATTCCACGATATAAGGATGATTATCGCTCCGCTTGACGATTTCCGCAATGATCTTCTGGTCAAGTTTGAAGGGAAGGGGATAGGCCAGGGGCTCCCCGATGCGCGCGGAAAAACCCGCTGCCCCCTCCTTGCCATAGTACAGGCTCATAAGGTCATGAGCCAGGGCCGCGATCAGCCTGTCCTTGCGCTCGCGCTCAGGGCCCGTACTCGGTTTAATAGTGGGGGCCGGGCTCAGCTGGTAAACAGACCAGTAACTCCGCAAGCGATTCTGAGCAAAGCCTGAGTAGGTGGCTTCGGTCTGGGGCGAGCTGTTCCCCTCAAGCTCGCGATGGTGATACTCGGGCCTGAAGGAAAATCCCAGAGCAGTCCAGGACGTGCCCTGATTGCAGAAAATCCGCAACTCGATCATCCCATCGCTGCCCGCGTTGATGACAGCCTGCTTGATATGAATGAGGCTTACGCGTTGCCCCGAGCTCAGCGACTGGGGGCTGTTCGTTCTGGGGAGACCCCCGTTTTCTTGATAGAGCGCCCTATCCTTATCGCGGAGGCTTAGGTCATGGAAACTTGTGCTATCTTTGCGCAGACTGCTGATGACGTGATTCGTTCCACCACTCGTAGCCGCGAGCGATATGTCCGCGCTTCCGATCCGCCCAGAGTCATCCACAGCACGCCAGCCCCCACCCCTCGTGCGCGCAAAGATCGCGGCGCTGTTGTAGACAGATCCCTGCGCCGGCACGATCCGCGCCTTGAGCAGGCCGAATTCGCGGAAGACGTCAATAAAGACCCGTGGCTGTGCTCCTTCCTTTATCACGAACGAATCGACCTTCGTGTCGAAATCCTGGGCCCAGAGTGCCACATTGCTTATGCAGCAGGCGCAGAGCCACGCCCCAATCCCTATTCTCAGCTTTGCCTGTATCATCGCTGCACCCCGTATTCGTAGATGCGCTCCAAGGGCTCACCTCGAGGGCTTTTGTAAGCCATACGTAGGAAAAACATTAATTCAGACTCAGGCGGGATCCATCTTCCTTCAACGTCCCAGTGTCCGAGGGTGGATTCAGAAAAAGCTGGTGTTTTCAGGCGTATTGCGCCGTCGCTCTCCGCTTCAAAATCCTGCCAGCTTAAGCCGTCTTCGGAATAAGACCAGTGAATGTCGCTTGCCTTCAGGGCGGTTCCCTTTTCATCGCAGCCTAGCCAGCCCAGGGGGTACTCAGAGCCTGCATCGAGGGATGATCCAGGCAGGGGTGAATAGAGGGATATGTCAGCCCGGTTGGAAATACGAATAGTCTTCTCGTCACGTGCAAGTTCGACGCCATCTTCATCGATAAGCCTTGCCAGCAGGCTTAACGGGCTTCCATCCTCCGCCCAGGGAATTACAAGAGTCGACCCTTCAATCGCCTGTGTTTTTCCCTTAAGGCGATACGAGTAGGCTAGGCGCTTCAATCCAACATCAGCCGCCTTAGCGTCGCCCAAGGCTGTTTCAAGCTCTAGCACGTTCCCGACTGCGTAAGGCTCTGCGCCGCCTATGCTCAGCCTAAATTCCAGATCCAGGCTCTCTTGAATAAAGACCAGTGGCGGCCCTTCACCGGCAGAAAGCGGGGCTAAGCGTATCCAGCTCCCGGCATCAAACATCCGCGAGTAATGCGCGGCGCCCTGAGGAAAGAGCTTCGCGTTGACTACGACCTTTTTAGAAGAGAGGCTCCAATCGGAATAGTTGGCCGTGGACTCCGACTGCAAGAGGATATGCACGATGGCGTCGCGGTTCAGGCTAAAACTCCCAAATGACTCCCCATCACCCGTATCATCCTTGCGCCAGAGGATGTATTCTCCGCCATAGACTTGCCGTGGAAGCTCTAGGGCAAGCTCATCGTCTTTATCCGCATAGAGCCGCATGCCTGCTTGTGCCGTAGAATAGAGAGAGCGGGCCGAGCCGCCGGTCTCAGGCCATAGGGCGATATCCCTGTACTGCCCCAAGGCGGGAATATCCACTTCAAGGCTCTGCCAAGGGCTCGCCCGCCCGGCCCTATCGATAGCCCGATACCTAAGCTCATGTCTTCCTTCGAGCCGTATATCGATGGGCTCCCTATAGCTCAGGACGGCTCCACCGTCGATACCGTATTCAATCCGCTCCACCCCGGACGCATCGTCAGTGGCGGAAAGGGAGACGCGAGCTATGCCAAAGCCTATACGCTTATCAGCCTTGACTTCAGGACAGGAGAGGTCGATCTTTACTTCGAGCAAACGCTCTTTTTCTTTATTGCCGGCAAGATCGCGGGTAGTCCAACGCAGGCTGTGCCTACCGGGGCCTTCAACAAGCATCGCCTCTTCATAGGCTTTGAATGATCCTCTGTCCATTTTATAATCGATCCCTTCCAGGCCGGAAATTCTGTCGTGAGCGCTCAAGCTCAAGACCACAGGCTGAAGGTACCATCCCTTTGCGCCTTCAAGACTCTCACCGTTTTGGGCGCTGATTGTCGCCTTGCTTTCCGGCGCGCTGCTGTCTAAGCGAAGATAGAGAGACTGGCTTTCGCTTTTTGCCCCATCGCTGTCAAGGGCATAGACCCGTATTCCATAGCTTCCTTCAGCGAGGCTTTCTTTTTCACGAACATCCCGCTCCTCTGCCCCGCTTATTTCAATGACCTTCCGCGCAACCACGCTTTCCACGTCATCCGCGCTGATACTCAGCTCAGGCTCGCTTCTATACCAAAGATTCTTACCGTCCGGCTTTTCAGGCTTAAGCGCCACACTTAGCCTGGGCGCCTTCAGATTATTCGGCCCGTTAAAGCAGGCGATTCTTCCATTGCTCAGGGCCGCGTAAACGCGGTCACCGCTCGCTATAAGGGCAGATGCTGAAGCGTCGTCCTTCCAAATCATTTTGCCATTGCTTCTATTCATCGACTGTATGCCGAATCTGCCTACGCTGAAGGACTTCTCGCGCGCAAGGACTATTGCCGCCGCTTGACCCCCTCCTCCTCGGCGCCGTGAAGCTCTATCGGTTTCGACATCTTGCTCGCCGTTCCAGCGCCTAGAGAGATTCGCGCGTAGATATTCCCTTGTTCCTCTTTCATCGGAAAGGCAGAGGGCATCATCACTCAGGGCAAGGATGGGCTCTTCGCCTATTTTTTCCTCGCGGCTGGCGAGCTCCCGCCCCCGCGCGTCAAGGATGAGGATCCTGCCACTCGAAGCGACTAAGGCAAAGCCCTGGGCATCGGCGCAAGCGGCCAGAATCCTCCCTGAGTCAAGGCTATAGATACGATGCTGCCCCCGCGAATCGAGTCTCAAGAGATCCCTACCCACTAGCGCATAGGCGCTTCCCTCACGCCAAAGGAGGATAGACTTCGGATCGATTTTGCCTGGTATTTTACCCACTAAGAAAGCTGAACTCGCCTCAAGCAGTAAGGCATCACGCGAACCGATAGTGAGGATATTAACCCCATCCGAGCTAGCCGCCAGTACCGTCTCACGCCGCCAGACTTCCATGCCAGAGAGAGGGCTGTAGGCTCTCAGGGTAGAGTCGGCTTCGCGGGCAAGGAGGCTTCCTCCCGCGTAGGATATCCATGAAAAATCGCCTTGTATCTTATATCGAAGACCGCCGGAGCCGCGGTCTAGGCATACGATGCCGGAATCGGCGAGGACCCAGATAAAACCCGAGCCTGATATTAGACTGCGAATCTTCCCATAGGCTGCGCTCGTCCAGGCGCGACGGGAATCGGCCGGGCTTAGGTTGGCAAGATAGCGGCTCGATCCACCGTCTTTTCCTTTCTGGCTCCAGCTTGCGTCTTCTACACTCATTGAATAGCTTCCACTGCGCTCTTGACCCGAGTCGTCCTTCGCTCGCACGATAAAGCTTGAGCGGCCATCCGCCGCGGCGCGGCCCTCTATCTTCCCACCCGCCGTAAGCAGGAGCCCATAGGGAAGCTCTCCAGCTTCAAGTTCATACCTTAGCTCACCGGTAGCGTTGCGCGCTTTTAGCTGGTGGCTGTAGCGCGTGTCGCTCTGGGCCGGGGGAAGGCTTTCTTTTACGAGTTCCAGCCCGGGCAATATCCGCAGGCTGATGTCAATTGATTTCTCAAGCATGCCCTCAAGCCGACCCTGGCTGGCGAATATTCGCAGCGAATAATCGCCTGGAAGAAGGCTGAGACTGGGGCATAGGCATAGCTTAAACGACGCGTTGGGAATGAGACGCTCAAGGCTCAAGGCGGCGCCCAAATCTGGCGCGGCATCTACGCTCAAGATCACCTCATCGGGGCTTCCCGTTATGCTTAGCTCAATCTCAAGCTCTTGATCCGGATGAAGGACAAAGGCCTTTTCCCTCATGTGGATATTGAAATCCGCTTCCAGTATCTTCAGCGCCAGAGCGTTTGATGTCCCGGCGGCGCTGCGCAGACTGATGAGCCCGCTCTGCGCTGCGGCGGGAATGCGGGCGCGCACCCGCCCGGGGGCGTATTCGATAATCTCAAGCTGGACGCCGGAGAGCCAGGCGCTGCCGGTGCCGCCAAAGCCAGAGCCGTAGATGCTCAGCTCCTGTCCGGGACTGGCTATCTTTGCCGAAAGGGCGTCTATTCGCGGCTCTATGCTGTCGCGGGTCACTCGGGCGCTCAAACTTAGGCCCTTGCCGCGCTCGTCGCCTAAAAAGAATGTATAGAGGCCTTCGATGGCGTCCGCGTCGGCCACGATGGGAACGAGGGCGCTCTGTCCCGCTTCTATGCTCAGGCTTTGGACGCTCAGGAAGGCAGGGAGGCCGCTTGCCCGCAGGCTCAGGGTCCCGTCAAATCCGTCCAAGGCTTCTAGGCGCAGGCTAAAGGCGTCCTGCCCGCCGGGGCTGAGCTCAAGGCTAGACACAAGGGCGCTAGCCCTCCAATCGGGGATATAGGCTTCGATGCCGCGCTGGGCTTCTTGACCGCCGGGCCCGCGCAGGCTGAGGGTCTTGCTGCCGGCTTCCATGTCAAGCGGAAGGGCCGCCTCAATCCTGCCGCCGGAACGGGCGGCGCCGGGCAGAACAAACAGCTCGCTTCCATCAAGGTAGACGCGAGTGCCAGGCAAGAACGAGCGCCCGTAAATGCCAATCGACTCACGGCTTCCTAAGCGGAAGCGGGCGGGATCTACGGCGTCGATGCGGGGCACTGGGTAGTTCAGCGTCACATTGATGCTGAATTCAGCCGCCAGCTCGGTGTTTCCCATGTTTTCAACCAAGCCGCGCAGAGTGTAAGATCCGGGTGCCATGCTATCGGCGGCGCTGAGATTGAGGGCTATGCCAATCCTATCGGCGTCAATGGCGATTCTTTGGGCGTAGCCAAGGCTTAAGCCCTCAGGGCATTCGGTCAAGCGCAGGCGCAGGTAGTCCTGGGCCCCGCCCGTCTGGGCGCGCGACTCTATGTTTACGGCAAGCTCTGCCTGGGCGCCAGCGCCTATCTCCGCGCTCAGGGCAAGCTCCGGCGTGGCAAGCCGTGGCTGGTTGAGGGTCGATGTGCTAGGCCCAAAGGCCACTCTTACCCAGGGGCTGGCCGGCCCGTCGCTCCCCTGCCTGTCTAGGGGCAGAACGCGGAACTCCACGCTCTGGCCGGATGCGTAGCCGGGAAGCTCAAAGGCTTTGAGATTTCCGGCAAAGACGCGTTTTTGCTCCCCGCTCTCGACGTTGCGCGACTCTAGGGCGTAGCCGGAGGCGAGGAAGCCGTTGTTGTCTTCCCAGCTCAAGGCCACGCGGCCGCTTTCCTCGATGAGAGCGTCCACCCAGGCCTGGGCATCCTCGTCCCAGCGCTTCTCCAAACGACGGCTCGGCATTTCGGCAGCTACGAATGCCGCCGGGGGGCTCAAGGAAAGGGCGGATCGGTCTATCCGTATCCTACCGGGGGCGTAGACCCTCGGCCAGAAATCGCTGTTTCCGCGTTGGAATTCTAGGTAGACGTCGTAGAGCCCGTCAGGGAAAGATTCGATGGGCACGGTCGCCTGGAATCCCCCGTTGGCCCTGACCTGGGTAAGTGCCGCCTGGGCCCCGAGCCCCGGGTGCTCAAGGTCGGAGAGGAAGACGCGCAGACTGCCAGATACTTCGCCGCTGGAACCGCTCAGAATAAAGGGAGCGTCCACCCGCGTCTCGCCTTCTGGCGGGGTATTGATGGCAATCTGCGGGCTTGCCTGCTTAAAGATTACCTGAACCTCGAAGTCGGGGTCCTCTCCCCCATCAGCCTCCAGGCTCCATGAGCCCGGCTCGGGATTGAGAACCACAAAGTAGAGGCCTTCGTCTTTGTAATGCGTTTCCACGCCCGGGTCACCGGCGCGGTAGACCCGCCCTGAGGGGGCTATCGCCCGAATGTCCGGGTCGCCCTGCCTAAAGCGGCAAGCAAAGACGATGCGTTCAAGCGCCGAGCTAAGGCTTGCCGTCGTGACGGCATCGGAGCGCCCAAGAATATTTTTATCCTGCGTTGATCGCACCGGCTCTGCCTTCGCGGCTACCGTGAATCCGGCGCTCCTCTTTGCGCTCGTTGGCAGGATGAGGCTGTAGCCTTCCACCCCCTCGAGTATCACCTTGTTGTTTTCATCGACAAAGACGCCTATCGATCCCAAGAAGGAAAGGGGCGGCAGGGTTACGAATGCCTTAAAGCCCTTGATCTCGCCCTGCGGGCCGTTAAAGAAGCCCAGCTCCGCCACGGCCTGCGCCAGCCAGAGGTCCTCGGTGGGAAGGTCTAAGAAAATACGCGCGGGTATGCCCAATGACACCGAGGCCGTCGCGGAAACCAGGGTCCTGCTATCCGCGTAGGGGAAGATGTAGACCTCTGCCGTGCCGCGCACGAACATGAGGGTAATGGTCATGCCGGCGTAGAAGCCGCGCGCGCCGATGGCGGCTATCACTTCCGAGCGCAGGTTGAGGGTTCCCTTGAGGACGGTGGTGTCGCCCTTGAGGGCGATTGACCAATTCTGTATGTCTACCCAGATGTCGCCGTCAGTGCAGAGCACGAAACCGCCTGACTGGTCTACGACGCGCAGGCCCAGCTGGATGCGCATTCCCGTTTCTTCAAAGATATAGCGTAGCTTTTGCGGCACTTCGTTGGGCGGCCCGAAGGCCAAGCCGCCGCGGATGCCGTTTACGTAGAGACCGGTGTTTGCCAGGGGTATCCCCGGCCCGGCGGCGTAGAACTCAAAGTAGGCGCGCTTTAAGCCTATGGGATAGATCTGGTTGCGGTTGGTAAAGGATACTTGAGCTCCCAGGGTTCCCATTCCGGGAATGCTTACCGAGCCGCCGCCCGCGATTGAGAAATACTCTCCGTTGATCGGGGTGGAGTAGATGGCGAACTCAAGGCTTACCCCCTTAAAGCCCATACCGCCAGCAAGCTCAAAGTCGGGCAAGGCAATCCCGCCGCCAGAGATCGAAAGCCCGGCAGGAGAGAGGGAGACCCCGCTCATGGTAATGCTCGCCCCGCCGACTAAGTCCGGCAGGCGCAAGAGTGCGCGGCTAAAGCCTATCTTTTTATTGGCAACGTCCAAATCCGGTTCTTCCAGAACCAGCTGGAAGCCCGCGAATCCGGCGGCTAGGTTCTCAACCGCCAGTTCACCGGTAAATTCATTGGTTCCGATAATGTAGGAAGCGTTGCGCACCCCTACCTTGGTGCCGGCAAGGTCGCCGAAGTTTTGCGGCAGGGTCACTAAGGCAGAGCCTAAGGTGAGCATCTTTGCGCCTGTGATCAGATCCGTATCAAAATAGAGTTTCTCAATGCTTGTATCAAAGCCGGCTAGCTTGATATTCATCGCGCCTAAGCCGCCAGAGATAGTGCGAATCTTCCAGTCCCAGCCCATGCTCAGGGCCTCTAGGTCGATCCGCATGCCGGCAAGCCCCTGGGGGTAGTTTGTCGGCAGTGTCACCGAAGCCCCAAAGGACAGACCCAGGCTTTCTATATCCAGCTTGGTAATGCTTGCGATGATGCCGCCGCCGATATCAAGGCTCAGGGCGCTCGAAAGACCTACGTTAAATTTCACTAAGCCGTGCGTGGTAGAAAGGGTCAAGTTCCAGATATCCAGGCTTGAGTTTCGCAGGCTCGCGGGAAGGTTTTGGCTCAAAAGCCGCACAGAGCCCTCAAAATCGAAGATAATCTCGTTTTGGGCCCCGCTCGAACCCGGGCTTGAAATCTCCAAGCCCAGCCCGTGCAGTCCGACGGCCCCATCGAAAATATCCACGTCCACCACGTCCATTACGCAGTCGAGCTCCCTTATGATTCCGCTCGAACGGATTGAGAATTTATTAATGGCAAGACGGGTCCCGGCAAGCCCCTGGGGGAATGAGTCGGGCATATAGATGTCGCCACGCACCGAGACTAAGATATCGTTTGCCGTAAACCGCGACAGGCCAATAACGAAGTTTTTGATCGGTAGCGTGTCCAGGATCACCTGGTCCGGCAAGCTAAGACTGATGTTGTAATCAAGGAGGGCTCCGTAGGAATCAAAGCGCATATTCGTAAAGCTCACGCTCGTTCCACCGATACCCTCGGGGAATTTCGTAGCGTCTAAGATGATGCTTCCGCCTACGCTGAACTCGGTTCTCCCGCCGATTTGCCCAGCGGCAAGTTGAATTTCCTTGAAAATGAGAGAGCCAAAGGCGGAGCGCTCGCCAGGGAAGGTGGCGGCAAGGGAGTACTGGCTGACTATCCCGTCAGAACCGAGAGTAAAGGCAGCAATGTCAACAGAGGCCCCGCGCAGGGACTCGGGCATGGAGTCGGGCAGGATCGCCCGGCCTTGGATAGAGATGCTGCCGAATTGCGCCGCGTCCGACCAGGTTAAAGAGAGCTGAGCCTTCGTTCCTTCCGTCAAGCCGGTTATCCGCGTGCCGTAGACGCTAAAGTCATCCGGGCTGGCAAAGGCAGAAAGCTTGGTTATCTTTCCTTCCTCCGCGTCAAGGATAAATTCTACAATCCCCAGCTCCATGCCGGCCAAGCCCTGGGGGGCGGTAGAGCCGATTCTTGCCACGGCGTTGCTAAGGCTTAAGACAAAACCCTCGCGCCCAAGCCGCTTATCAATGCCTATCGTGCCGGACTCCAGGTAGAGCCCTTGAGTAATCTGCCCTTCGAGATTATTCGCTTTGAGGATGATATCGCCCAAGCTTCCGTCCGAGCGAATCGTGAAAGTTTGTATGGCAAGCTCGGTGGGCTTGGTGTCGCGGTAGACTAAGAATTCGGGCATGCCCGATTCAGGATAGGCGCGCACGCGGCCTGAGAAGTTAAAGTCCCAGCTATTGCTGATGGAAAGGCTGGTGAGCGTGAACTCGAGGCCGCCGTAGCTCATGGGAATGGCCCCGGTGGCGTAGATGCTGGAAAAATCAAACTCGCAGGTTGCCAAATTAAGGCTGATGCCGCTCACCCCCGCTTCCTTTACCCCGTAGCCGGCGGGGAAGAGCAAGGACGCGTTGGCTACCCTCAAGAAGGGACTGCCCGTCGCGCTATCGTAGCGCGCGCCGAGACCGGAAATCCGCAGCATCCACTCGTCCTTGAGGGAAAGGAGGAACTCCCCCTCGATCTCAAGGTCAAAGGCGCGCAGCTCCCCGGAAAGGGCTATCCTGAATTCCTTGATCCTGCTTATCCTGCCGGATAGCTGGCCGGGGGCGTTTTCCGGGAGCCCAACCGCGCCCTGAAGCGAAAGTTCCCCGTATTCTATGGAAAGCCCAGAAAGCTCAAAGTACATCCCCCACAGGTCAAAGGGATCGGCGCGCGCCCCGCCTAAGCTGAAGTCGCCGGATGCCAGGATGGAGAAATCACGTAGCTCAATGCTCACGCTCTTGCACGAGGGTGGAAGGGTGATCAGGGCCCACCCGATGCGCAGTCCCTGGTCGGACAGCCAGATATCCTCGAACTCAAAGCTCAAAGACTGATATTCATAGGCAAAACGCTCGATCGTGCCCTCATAGCCAAAGCCGCCGTCTGCCTCAAGGCTTACTCTGTCTAGGTAGAGGGCAAGCCCGCCCACCTCCTCCGGCAGGCTCACGAAGGCCTCGGTCCACAAGCCGCTCTCGTCATAAAAGGCGGCCACGGTCTCAAAGCGCCCGCCGAAGATATCCAAGCTGACCCTCGTCAGCTGCGCGTCCGTTTGGGTCCCAGAGCGGGCAAGCTGACCCTCCGGATAGTAGGATATCGGGCCGATGGCGATGCTGGCGCCGCGATAGGTAAATACGTTGGCCGACACTGTTATGTATTCACGCCCAAAGCTAAAGCCCTGGCCGCCTATCTGGTAGCCTGCGTGGCTGTAGCTTCGCGAGAGGGGGTTGGGACCGGACTCGACATCCCCATCACCGTAGAGCCGTATGCTAAAATCGCCATAGCTGGCTTGCGGCGCCAGGGCGCCTTCCGACCACGCCGCGCAGGCGATGCTCCCGGAGAAGAATATTCCAGAGCGGTCGATCCTGCATGCGCTGGGGCTTACCCGATAGCCGTTTGCCGAGTCAAAGAAGGAGAGAGAACCTGAAATAATCATGGGGCTGAGGCTTCCGTCCGCGCCAAGCTCAAAATCGCTAAAAACCATCCTCGGGCCGGAGAGACCGGCAAGGGAAAGGCTTGCCGTGGTAGCCCGCAACACAAGGCTTCCCGAGGCCCCGCTTTCAAGCCGCGCATTGCTGAGCGCCGTTTCCCAGCCGTGAAGACTGATGAGGCTGGGCTCAAGCGCCACAGCTGAATTCAGCGCGCCGGCGGCGGAGATTCGCGATTGCGGGAAGACGAGCCCCTCCCCGCCGGCAGGCTCGGGGAGAGAGAAGATACCTCGGCCCCCTATCCCCGCATCGTCTATGGTCAGGCTCTCATATGAGAGAGACCAGAGGTCGCGCTGGTAGTGGGCATCGATGTCCAGCTCCCCGGCCCGGTTCAGTCCTTGGTAAGAAAATTCAAGGTTTTCAAAGTTCAATGTCGAGGGATCAAGCCCCAGCGGGGCTGTTGTCTGGAAGCCGCCCACGCGTAGGCGCAGCGCCCCTTCACGGGTAACGATGCTTAAGAGACTGGCACTGCCTGAGAAGCCGCCCACGACCGCGTCGATCTCGCCTGAATAATTCCCCTCAAAACCACGGGCATCCGAGTAGACGCTCACATTGGTAAAGGAAAGGCTGCCGCCTGAGCCGGGGAAGCGCGCTGCGCTCACGGGTAGCCTTGCGTCCATAAAAAGCCCCAGGCTCGTTATCCTCAATTCATCAATAAAAAGATCAGTTCCGTAGCCAGAGTCAAGGGCGCTGGGATAGAAGCTGGGGAAGAGCTGGGCCTTCCCCAACCCGCCGGCTATCACCTGCAGGGACTGGTTTACCGTCAAGCCGCTCAACTCCAGCTCACGCCCCGAGACCAAGACCGAGCCTTCATCTACCACGAGACCTAAGGCCGTCAAGCCTGTCCGCCGGCTTGTCACGCGGAAGCCGTGAAGCAAGAAACTTAAGGGCAGAAGCCGCGCCCCGCCATTCCAATCGGGGGCGCCCTCGCTCATGCCCAGGCCGCTAAAGCTTTGACTCTCAAACTGCCCATAGACGAGGCTGCCGGAAAGCGCAACCCAGCCACTCCCATCAAGGCTACAGCTGATATCGCTCAAGACCTGGCCGCCGGGACCGACGATGCCGGATACCTGCCAGCGGAAATCGGGGGCCTGACGCACCTGACCCTGCAGGCCGTCGATGACGAAGTTATAGAGGGCAAGACCGGCCTCGTCGGCGCCGCGTAACAGCCGCGCCTCGAGGATGGAGATATCGTTGCCGCGAAGGCGGGCCGACACAAGGCGGTAGTCATTCCCGCCCATGCGCAGGATAAGGCCGTCTCCGCCAAGCTCTGCCTTGGCGTCTGTATTCCCGGCGGCTAGGCTTAAGGACCTCAAGATCGGCGCCGTCCCCTGCGCGGGGTAGCGGAAGCTCATTCCCGTTGGTGCAAGATTGCTTGTATCCAAGAGGACAGAGCCTTCGGGCAGGGAGGCTGAAAGCTCTTCCCGCCCATCCTTGAGCTTAAGCCGCCCTACCCCGCTTATCCCTAGACCCTCGAGCAGTGTCCCGCTTGAGTCGAGAGAGCGGGAGTGGAAGGCAAGCTCTGGGTTAAGGAGCGCAAGGTCAGAACTGAGGCTGGAAAGCGGGGGAAAGCCACAGGCTAAGGAGTCCAGCGCGATCTGCCTTTCTTGGGTCCCGTCAAAGAGGCGCAGGTAGTTGGCCCTAGCCGCCGTCAAACCAAGGGCTTGAGAGAAGCCCAATTCCAGACCCGCGCTCTCTGCCCCGCGCAGGCGGTAGCCGCCTAAGCGCAGTTCGTAGGGACCTGCCGCGCAGAGGGCGCTGGCGAATGAGAGACTCTGGCCGCCCTCATCCACCCTAGTCTGGATGCTAGTGTCAAGCAGGGAAAGGCCAGGCA
>JBGSOB010000221.1:0-31878 GCA_041739325.1 Treponematales bacterium | reverse complement strand
ATGAGCGTAAGGGATTGAGGGAGTATTGGATTGTGCGGCCCAATGGAGACATATTCGCTTGGGCGCGGCAAGGTGAGAAATTCGGGCCTGTCCAGGAATACCGTGCGTCCGTCGACGCGCCATCTGTTGCTATCTCAGGCTTTGTCTGGCGGGCCGGGCGGGGGCTTTCCCTAGACTGATTCCTTTTCTTCCTTTTCTTTTTGGTGGCGGGAGCAGAGGAGGTTGCCTATCTTTTTTCTTTCCACATAATCATGGGGGGATATTTCCGCGGTTTTTGCTGCGCTTTGGCCGCAGGCTCCGCTCTTGCCCTGGTGGAAACAGGGCCGCCCGGCCTTGACGTAGGCCTTCCAGTCCTGGTACTCGGTTTTTGTAACCGCGCATTCCTGGGCAAAAAATTCATCCCGATCACGCAGGTAGAGGGGCAAGTCGCCTGCTCTGAGCCCGAAGTTACAGCCAATAGGCTCATAGACGGCGGTAAGTTGGATGCCGGCGTCCTGCAGACGCTTGGCAAATTGGCTGATTTCCTGGTCTGTCATTCACTTCCCCTTTCCAAACTGCGGTTCCTAAACCAGAGCCCTAGGTCAACGCTCACCATGAGGGCGTTGAGAATGTAGAGCCAGACTACCCAGTTACGCGCGTAAAGGACTTTATGAATGATGCCGGAAAGGTATCCGAGAAGGATAATCCCTAAAAAAAGGGGGCTTTTACCCCCCGTCGTTTTAGATTTCAGGGAGCGTCCTATGGAAAAGGGCCAGGCGGCCCCAAAGCAGAGAAGCATGATTGCCTCGAAGATTTTCATGAAGTCCCCGCTCTTTCCTAGTTCTTCAGGATGCTCATAATGCGTTCAAGAACCTTTTTTCTGTCCAGCGGCTTTACGATATAGCTCTTTGCCCCAAGAAGAAGTGATTTTTTTACAATGTCTTCCTTCCCAAGGGCAGAAACCATGACGACAACAGCTTTTTTGTCGTATTCGATTATCTTTTCCAAGGATGTCACCCCGTCCATTTGGGGCATGGTTATATCCATAGTAACCAGATCAAGATTTGGGCTTAGTTCCTTGTATTTCTCTAGGCCCTCAAGACCGTCAGCGGCGGTTCCAGCTATCTCAAAACCTTCCGAGCTAAGGATTTGTCCCAGTTGCTTGGCAATAAACATAGAGTCGTCCACAATAAGGACGCGATAGGGACTGCCGTCCGCCTTCAGTCCCTCAGGAGTTTTTTCGTTCAAATTCGGCATATCGCCTTTTGCTACCATGGCGGGGCTACTCCTTCTCGATCATGTTGCTCTGGGCTCTCATCCATTTATAACGGATGATCTATGGCTTTGCAAGGCATGCTCAGCCGAGCGACCAAAAGGGCATTTGGCCTTGACCAGGCTTGGGAATCCGTGCATAATGCCTCCTGCGTCCATCCCTGCCTGATGCGCAAACCCAGAAGGAGAAAGCCGTGCCCTGCGGAAAAAAGAGAAAGCGAAAGAAGATCGCCACGCATAAGCGCAAGAAGAAACTCAGAAAGAACCGGCATAAGAGCCGATAAGCGCGTGCCCCTGGCGGACGGAAGCCCTTTCCTTTTTTGGAGAGGGCTTTTCTTTTTTTCCATCGCTTGCACAGGCTTTGTCCATGGGGTATCATGAAGAGGCTATGGATGTCGATCTCTACCCTCTTCTGCGGCAATACGCACTCAAGAATTCCACATATGAGATTCCCTTCTCCAGCTTCGTCGAATCCATCCAACGCATGGCCCGCGCCTATGCCGGGAAATCCGCTGATATAGCCGCCTACGGCGAGGGAAGCGAGCCCAAGATTTCCTCCCAGCTCTATGTCATAGCCTCTTCCAAGCGTATTTCCTTGATCACCTCGGAGAAGGGCATTCAAACCATCCTCCTTCCGGAACGTTTTATAGAGCCTATCCGCCAAGAATACAAAAAAATGGATGAGGCGCCCGATGTCCCCTTCCCGGATGAGGATAGGCTCTCCATCTCCCTCCCGGTAGATTGGGTCCTCTCGGTATCGCTGGAAACCGATCTCGGCCCCTTTCTTCAGCGGGATGAGATGCCGGATATTCCCATCAGCCGCATCACCTTTTCCTCCGACCTTCCCCCGGTAATCATCCTCACGGACATGATCAAGGAAGAACTCCTTTCCTATTCCGTGCTCAAGGTTCGGCACTATTTGCGCAAGGGCGCCAACTTTGAATTCACCCGACGCAAACTCTTAGCCGCCTTTCAAAACAAAGAAATGATGCTCAAGGACGCTTTGAACCTCGTGCTTACCAGGCCCTTCGACGCGGTCGAACAGCTTAAGAGCTCGCGTAGCGACATCGTTTATTCCTTCTGGGCATACCTCCTCTCCCACATGCGCCAAGACTTGCTCAAGCGCGGCGAGCGCACCCCGGAAGATCAGACTATCCTGCAGGCGGCCTGCCTGGTGGAATTCTTCAATAATTTCTATAAGGGCTTGGCTCAGAAGAGCCTGGAGCTGGAAACCGCCTACAGGAATTTCGACCAGCGGGTTCGCAAGGCCCCCTATATGTACAGCTACGACGACCTCTGCGCCTTTACGGATACCAATGGCAAACCGCTTATGGGCAAGTATTCGAGGGCCGAGTTCGATGAGTACCTGAAATCCAAGACCCATGTTGACGATCTTTCCAGGCTGCCGGAAATCATCACCTACCAGTCACTCCTTGATCGCCGTTATTACACGGCCAAGGATAGGGTTCTCATCATGGCGGTCAAGCTTCTTTCAGAGGCGCGCCAGGAGATTCGAACCTCGCTTATCGAGTCCTGGTTCAAGCTGATCGGCGAGTTTAAGACCACGCGGGCCATGGAAGACGATATCGCCTATCGTGAAGAGCTTATGTCTCGCCTCAAGCGGACATCCCCCATCCTAGAGACCTTGATCACGGAAAAACTCGTACTACTTTCATATATCGAGCTTAAGGGGAGCAAGGATTCCCTGCCGGAAATAGATAGGCTCTTTGAGTGCGAGGAATTGGTGCCCATTGACGAGCTTCTCTCCCTTCCGCGCAAGGGCCTTTTGACTGATGTGCGCATCCTCCTTCCCTTCTGGTACTCTATCGGCCCCATTGTGAGCTTGGTTCGTTTTTTCCGCGCCTTCAAGCGAAAGAAGACGGAGAAGGGCAAGGCTGGAGAGGCCGACAAGCGCACGGAAGAGTCGCGGCAGAGCGGGCAGGGTGATAGGCAGAGCGAGCTGAAAGACGCGGCGCTTAGGGTGGAGCGCTCCTTCGTTCCCGCAGGCATGAGCTTGGACGACTATCTTGTGGAGCTTGAGTCCAAGTGGAATACCCTCATTAACCCGCAATCAAAACGGGACCTTACCGAGGACGTGAACTCCCTCATCAGGGATTACCTGCGTGGCGTCATCCGCACCATGCGCGGGTCGAGCTTTACCCCCGAACGCGTCCAGTCTCTGGCAGAGACTTTAGTTGGCTCACCAGCCCTGCTGCGAATAAAAAATTCATCCGCGCTCCGGTCCTACGTCATCGCCTATATGGTACGGCTCGTAAAAAAAGCCACCTAAGCTTAGCGAATTTTGCGGACTAGGTCGTAGAGGGAGGGGAATACGGGCTCTTTTTGAGCCTCTGGCTTCTTCTCCGTCTTTTTGGGCAGGACCTCGTCCCCGGGATTGATCATGTCAAAGAAGGATGCCTTGGCCAGGCTGCCTTGTGAGACTTCTTCATCAAGTTTTCCAATGCGAACGCTTCCAAGTACGTCGCTATCGGCGTATTCGGCGCTAAAGCCTTCGCTGGAAAGCCGCACGCCTCCCTTTTTTAAGACAAGGAACTCATCGCCGACCTTGAGGCCATCGTTTTTTCCTAAGGCTATCAAGGCCTCATTTTGCTTGCGCTCAATAAGGAAAGACTTAAAGGGAATGGATTTTTCCAAGAGGTCGCAGATTCGTAAAGCGGAATTCTTCAGCTTGTCATTCCCTGATCGATATGCGCTGAGCTTCCCCGCGGGGCTGCCGGTTTTACCGGAAAAAACCTGGGCTTGAATGGAGACGTCACGCTCGTTTTCTTGGGAACTTACTATGACGAAGTAGTCT
Organism: Treponematales bacterium; assembly: GCA_041739325.1. GTDB lineage: Bacteria > Spirochaetota > Spirochaetia > Treponematales > JBGSOB01 > JBGSOB01. Next base: position 27,812 of record JBGSOB010000221.1, on the reverse strand, counting down.
ACCTTTGCCTCGCGCGCGGCTCGGAAGGCTTCTTTGAAACCCTGCGCCATTTGTGGTGAATCCGCCACTGATATTCGGGAAGAATGGACGAGTATGTCCTTAAGGTAATCCAAGATCACCCCATCTGAGTCCGCGTGGCGCAGTTGGATATTTCCTGGGTAGCGGAAGAAAGCTAAGGAAATAAGCCGTTTGTTGATGGCAAACTGATCCACGCCCCAGGCCGATGAAAGGGAGTCTCGTAAAAGGGAGCGGTATATTTCCAAGGAGTCCTCGACCCTTTGGTCTGCCTGTCCGTTTGCCTTGATGAGTGAGAGCTCTTCATAGTAGGCGGCCAGCTTGTCTTGGGCCTTGAGAAGCTGGGCGTAACTGAGCCGTCCCTTGAAGGAGTAGGGGTAGAGCCGCAAGCCGCGTCGGTACTCAAAGGCCGCTTGGTCCCTGAAGTTGCGCGCTTCTAGCTCTGCCGCGCGTTTAAAATGATAATCCGCCCAAGACTCCCGTATTCTATCCTCTGGTTTATAGGCCTTTATGAGAAGGCGTTCGAGGGCTAGGCGGGAAATCTCATCCTCCGGTGAGAGTAAGAGCGCGGCTTTGTAGGCGGAGAGGGCTCTTTCTTGTTCTCCTAAGGCTTCGCGGGAGGCGCCGAGGAGGAACCATGTGGGCAGGTTCCTGTCTCCGGCGGCAACGGACGTCTCAGCGAGCTCGCTTGCTTGGGCGGGCGCGCCGGAGAGAAGCAGAACCGTCCCTAACAAAAGCCTGGCTTCTGGATAGTTGGAGCGTATTTCAAGCGCCGTACGGCAATATTCCTCGGCTTCTTCCCAAGAGGCCGCTTTGGATGACATCAAAGCCGCGTAGTAATGTACTTGGGCTTCAGCCCCATGGGCGCGGAGCGCCTGCTCCATAGCGGCCCTGGAGGCGGCTTCATTGCCGGATTCAGCGTAGACCATGGCTAATGAAAGGAGGGCTCGCGCGTTGAGCGGCGCAAGGCGTAATGCTTCCTGGTAGCGCTTTACTGCGTCTAAGGATTTTCCCTGCGCCAGATCAAGGAGCGCCATGGCAAAGCGGGCATCGAGGTTGTTCGGTTCCTTATCAAGGCTTGCGGCCAGGGACTTTAGCGCGGCACTATGGTCGCCCAAGGCTATCTGGGTGAAGGCTTGAAGATTGAAAAGCTCGGTTGAACCGCGTCGGTATTTCGCCGCTTTGCCAGCCCAGGTCAAGGATTCACGATATTCACCCAGCTCATAGTAGGAACGGGCTAGGGCGAGCATAGGGTCGGCGTAAGCGGGATTCTTCTCAAGGGCTTGCAGGTAGAGCTCTATCGCCGAATACCAATCGTTTTCTTGTTCGTAAACCTTTCCGCGGCCGTAGAGTGAGAGTGCGTCGGTTTTTTGCGCGCTGGCGCTAGCAAGAAGAAACAGGCAGAAAACCGCCCCCAGGGCTAGCCGCTTTTGCCTCACCGTCCTTCCTCCGGCCTATCCTTCTTTACGATCTTGACGGTGTTGATCTTATGCCCGTCCATGTCTTGAATAATGAAGTCGACTCCGTCGCGGCTCATTTTTTCGTATTTGACGGGAATCTTGCCAAAGAGGTCGAAGACGTAGCCGCCGAGGGTGTCGAAGTCCTCGGTTTGCAAATCCAAGCCCGTTTCTTCCTTCAAGTCAGCCAAATTGACCCGGCCGTCGCAGATCCAAACGCCCTCGGATACGGAGAGAATGTCCTCTCGTTCGTTGTCGAATTCGTCTTGAATCTCCCCTACGATAACCTCGAGAATATCCTCGAGGCACACAATGCCTGAGGTTCCGCCGTACTCGTCCACGGCAACGGCGATATGAAGGTGACGACGCTTGAACTCCCGCAGGAGGCTGTCTATGCGCTTCGATTCCGGCACGAAATAGGTCTTGCGGATGATGGCGTCCAGCTTTATATTCTCGCCCTTTATGGCGGCGCGTATCAGGTCTTTTACGTAGAGGACGCCGATGACGTTGTCGATGGTGTCGCGGTAGATGGGGATGCGCGAGTGGCCGGATTCCGATACGCGGTCAATGATTTCCTTCTCCGAGGCGTCGATGGGCAGGAAGAGGACGTCGATGCGCGGAACCATGACTTCTTTTACCGTCGTCTCGGATAGTTCGTGGATGCCGCGTATCATCTCTCGGCGCTCGGCGCCGAAATCGTCATCGCGCCGCTCGGGGCCGTTTCTTTTTCCGAATACGCGTTCAAAAAAACCGTTCTTTCTCATAGTATGCGTTCCTTTGCGAGGCTGCTCAAGATCTTCTCCTGCAGGATCAGCATTTCCCGCTCGGGCTTGTTGTCTTCATGGTCCATGCCTCCGAGGTGGAGGATCCCGTGAACGATGAGGCGCTTAAGTTCCTCATCTTTACTTACCCCAAAATAGGCCGCGTTCTCTGCTAGGGTGTCAAGGGAAATGACGATATCACCGGCTAAAAAGCGCTCACCTATCTCTGGATCCTCAAAGGTTTCTCCCTGCTCGAAGGAGAGCACGTCGGTGGCCTCGTCTTTTTCGCGATATTCCAGATTGAGCTCTCGAATGCGTTTGTCGTCGCATAAGGCAATGGAGAGATCCCAATTTGAAAAACCCAATTCCGCGAGCGCCGCCTTGGCGAAATCTCCGGCACGGGGCATCCATTCCGGCTCGGGAATATCCAACGCATCTAATTCCACCCGGTTCACGAGTCTTCCCCCCCACTTCGCGACGCTCTCTGCTTATGCGAGCCCTTCGCTTCAAAACCTTCATTGCTTGGTTCACGCGTTGGGGCTTCCTTGGGGATTTTAGGATATTCTATGCGGGAATGGAAGTGGCCGGCTAGGATTTTAACAAAGGAATTCGTGATGATCTTAAGGTCGCGGAATGTCAGTTCAGATTCAGCCAGCAGCCCCTGGTTGAATTTATCCATGATCATATCCTCTATGAATTGTTCAAGCTTGGCAAGTGTCGGTTTTTTAAGGGTTCGGCTAGCTGCTTCCACAGAATCCGCCAGCATCACCACGGCGGCTTCACGAGACTTAGGCGGTTCTCCGGGATAGCGGAAATCGTCCTTGTCGGCGCGACCGTCTTCTTTGAGGGCTTGTGAATAAAAGTAAGAGATCAACCCGTCGCCGTGATGTTGGGAGATGATGTCCACCACTTCATCCGGCAGGTTCATCGCCCGCGCTTTTTCTACGCCCAGCTTTACGTGGCTACGGATGACGGTGGCCGAGAGGCGCGGTTTAATCTCAGAATGGCGGTTGTAGTGGGTTTGATTTTCCACGAAATAGTCGGGTTGGTCCATTTTGCCGATATCGTGGTAGTAAGCCGCCACGCGGGCTAGCAGGGCGTTGGCTTTGATATCGCGGCAGGCCGTTTCCGCGATATTGGCAACCATGACCGAATGGGAATAGGTTCCGGGGGCTAGGGTAAGCAAACGCTTGAGCAGGGGGGAGTTCAAGTCTGAGAGCTCCATGAGCCTGAAGCGCGTCGGCGCGTTGAGTAGGCCCTCGAGGATGGGGAGGAAGCCTAAGGCTAGGACGCCGCAGAAAAAGCCATTGAAGGCAGACCAGAATATCGCCGGCCAAAGATCATCGAGCCTGCCCGCGAAGGCGCTGAGCACGAGTGCTAAAAAGGATTGGAAGAGGGCTAGCAAGAGCCCGGATTTTACCAAGTCTATGCGTTTTTCGCTTTTTTGCGCGCTCATTATTGCGGCAATGCCGGAGAAAAAGGCAAAGATGCTGCCATGGGCGTCTAGGTCCGATATGGTCAGGAGAGAGAGAGAAAGGATGAAGCAAAAGACAACCGCGGCGCGGTTATTGAACAAAAGGGCAACTAGAATGACGAGGAGGCCGGTTGGGAGAATGACGCTGAAGGGAATGCCGCCGCTGGTGGGCAGGAGACGGGAGGCTACGATAGCCAGGAGGAAATAGAGGCTGGCAAAGATGAGGAGGGCCAGTTTGTCGCCCCTTCCTGTTGTGATGCCGGTGAGGGGGCTGGACATGAGGAGGATACCGAAAAAGAAAAGCAAAAGAAGAAAACCGAATGTGCCTAATATGGACGCGAGATTGAGTCCAGGTAGATTGGCGCCGAGGGCCCGCACCTTGACCATTTGGGCTTCATCCACGACATATCCCTTTTTTATAATCTTTTCCCCGCGGGAAACGCTCTTCATAACCGGTTCAACCTCGTTGCGCGCGCTGTCTAGGTGCTTCAAGGAGAGATCACGGTTGAAGAAGAGATTTTCGGTGAGGAATGCCTTTACAATCGTTCGGGCGGCAGTGAATGATCCGTTTGCTACGCGGTTTGCCCCGGTCTCAGCAAGGGCGTTCGGCCAGGATGTCATGGTTATCGCGTTCCGAGTCTGCATTTCCTCGGTCGTAAGGCGGCCCTCTTTCCAAAAGTGGATTTCAATGTTCTCGCCGTTAAAACGCTCCATGCCTCGATCCGGAATGGCGGCTATGCCGCGGTCAAAAAGCGCGACTAAGTAGCTTTCTGCTAAGGCAAAGGCCCGCGGCCTATCTTTGGCATCTCTGAGGATAAGGGCATCTTCCCTGGAAAAGAGGCCGGGAAAGCGCGTGTTCAAGGTCTGGATGAAGGTTTCACCGCTTGTGTTTTGGGATAGGGTGAAATCCCTGAATTCATCAAAGCGCTCTAAGGCGTTATGTTTGACGTCTTCGTCCATCGAGAAAATGGGGAGGATCTTTGCCTCCCGCAAGCGGATGGCGGCCTCGGTGGCCACTTCGTCAACATAGACTAGATTTCTATCCGCGCTGAGGTCTCGGTCTGCCACCTTGCCGGCTTCAAAGCCGCTCACCGTTCGCCGCGCGCTTAAGGGCCCGTTGGGTGAAAAAACGAAGACGGCCGTTAAGCAAACCGCCACGGAGAGGCTTAGGGCGCCGATCCAGGCGGGATTCTTGTGTATATAACTTTTAGCCTGTCGAATCTTCTCCGAGAGCATCGCCCCCGGAATTTCATATCCTTGCTTCATCGTATGCCTTTATTATCTTGCGTATCAGGGGGTTGCGGACCACATCATCGCCGTCAAGGCGGCTGATGGAAATCTCGTCTATGCCCTCCAGTATCTCTAACGCGTGACTCAACCCCGATTCCGTTTTTTTTGGTAGGTCAATTTGACTGAGATCTCCGGTGATCACGACCTTGCTGCCCTGTCCGATGCGGGTGAGGAACATCTTCATTTGCTCGCGGCTCGTGTTTTGCCCCTCATCGAGGATGACAAAGCAGTTATTCAAACTTCTTCCACGCATGTACGCCAAGGGCGCTATTTCTATGAGGTGGTTTTCTTCCATGCGGCGGAAGGTCTCGTAGGGTATGAGGGCCTCAATGGAATCATAGAGGGGGCGCAAATAGGGGTTGATCTTCTGGATAAGATCCCCGGGCAAAAAGCCCAAGCTTTCACCGGCTTCCACGACGGGGCGGGTCAGGATGAGTTTTTTCCTTTGGCGCCCAAGGACTTCCTTGAGGGCAAAAGCCACCGCCAGGTAGGTCTTTCCGGTGCCGGCCGGCCCGGCACAAAAATTCATGTCATGGGCGGCCATGGCTTGGATGTAGCGGGCCTGCCTGGGGCTTTTGGGGAAGATGCGCCCGTTTCCGCCAGGTATTTGGATAAAGGCTTCGCGCAAGCTGGCTGTTTCTCCTGCCGCGCCGGAAAGAGAGGCGTGTAGGGTTCTGACAAGTTCCGGTGAGGGAAGTTGGCCCTCCTGAGCGTGGCGTTTAAGCTCGGCCACCAGTTTTGAAAAGGTATCTCTATGCAGGGGGTCGGAGGATTCGATGAGGATTTCGTTTCCACGGCAGAATACCGGGCTACCCAGGAGCTCTTCCATCTCTCGCAGGTTAGCGTCGTTCGCCCCACAAAAATCCGCAAGGCTGTCAGTGCCTTCAAGTACGAGCGCAAATGCCTCTTCCAATAAATCCTCTCTTTTCACGTTCGTATCCGATCTTAGCCGCGCTCGCCGTAGATGCTGAGCTTTATGCGCCCTTGTGTCGTTTCCCTCACGCGTTGAGCCATGTCGGAAAGCTCGGCGTCCGATACCGCCGCTGTCCTTCCTCCCGGCGAAGGCCGGGCTTGGGTGTAGAGCTGCACTTCCTCGATATCCGCCCCCGCGTCTAGCATTGCCTCAAGCCGGGACGCGTAGGCGGCAATCTCTCCACCGTTGGGCGGGTTTCCGTCCAGTTTGCAAATCATGGTTTGAATGGTTACCCTATGTTTTTGGGCAAAGCGTTGAAGCCCATGAATGATGTCTACTAAGGGAATGGTGGAGCCGGACATTGCGCGGTACCATTCCTCTGTGCCCGCGTCTAGCTTAGCCCATATCGTTAGCGCTACCTTATTGGCAAAACTGTGAAGGACTTCGAATACCGGGCTCATCATGAAGCCGGTGGAATTGGTTATGAGAACGAGCTTGGCCTCAGGACAGTAGCGTCCGCGGGCGGCTGCGGCCGCATAAAGGGCTTTTTCCAGAAAGGGGGAAAGGCTCGGTTCGCCGCGGCCGGAAATGCAAATGTCGTTGACCGGGGTACCCGGAAATTCCGCGTCGCGGCGGAGGCGGAAAAAGAGGGTGAGTTCCTCTTCCAAGCGGCGAAGGCTGAAGGGCTTGCCGGGGATACTGGGAAAAACCTCGCAGTAGGGGCAGTCAAAATTACAGTGTTTTCCCTCTGGGAAGAGGTTAATGCCTAGCGAAAGGCCGCCGGAGCGTCGCGAATAAACGGGATAGACCAGTTCGGACCCAGCCACATCCATGAAATCCGAGCGCATCGCCGAGACTTCCCTTTCCGTCATAGCTCACTATACTCTTCTTTGGGATTGGCGCGCAAGCCGAGGGAACGGTTTTGAGAAGCCAAGCTGGGGCCCCACCAAGCGGAGCCGGCTAGCGCGGTCATGGTCAAGGAGCCGGAGACTGATAGCCCCTTTTGTCTTCCGTAGGCCAGTCCGAAACGGGCGCCACAGATATTTCCCACCAGAAGCCCGATGAGGACGATGAATGCGGGGGCTGGATTTCCTAAACGCCTGGAAATGCCGAGTGCAAGGATGAGTATGCAGAGTTTTAGGATGCCTAGGAGTTTCCATGCCCATTTCATGGGAAAAAGGATAGCATTCCCCTAAATGAAGGACAAGCGGAATCCGGTTTTTTTTGGCCCCCAGTCCTTCCAATGCGCCCAGCTTCGATTATAATAATAGTACATGGAAGCTAAGGCTCCACGGCGCGCGATCAGCATAAGCACATATTTAGCTGGTTTCATAGGCGCCCTTTATCTCTCTACTAGCCTCGTGTTAGGCTTTCAACTCCTCCGTTCAGACGTGCTTTCCTCTTTTTCTGAGGCAAGGATTTTAGTCTTTGAGCGAGAGCTGGCTGGACGCGCGCGCTTGATTGACCAAGGTTACCGGCGTTGCGAAGCTATCTTAGAGTTTGAGGCCTCTACCATCAGCGCGCGTTTCGACGTAAGCGCCTATAGGCGCAGCCCCCAGTCTTACCTAGCGGGTTTTATTAAGGGGCTAGGCGCGGAATTTTCATCGCTTTCAGGGATCCTTCCCGGGATAGAGGGAATGGTCCTCATTATTGATGGGCATCAAGGACTTCCGGGTATGGGGGCCTGGTGGGACAGTCAGGCCCTTAGCTCGGCTAGAACCGCCGCAGACATCGAATTTTTAAACCTGGGAGGGCAATCCGAGGACGATCCTCGGACGGCTTGGATGGCCGAGCTTAAGGCGGGGCAGGGGGCGGTATGGCTGGATGCCCCTGCTACAGCCTCTCCCTCCTCAGGTTCATTGCCACTCATGCGTCGCGCCATTCCCCTTGTGTTGGATACCCTCTACCTTGGAGCCCTGGCCATCGATTATCGAGGAAGCCCTTATCTATCCGCTCCACATACACAGGGCATTCCCCCTGGAAGTTTTTTCTTGCTCAGCTCTGACAGCACTGGAATCATCGGCAACTCAAAGACTGATCTCTCTCCGCTAGACTTCCGCAGATTAGACTTCCTTGCTAGACAAGGCTTGAACGGGGAGTCTCGCGTTAAAGATGAAAGTCATTCCCGCTCAACTGAAAATCTTGCCGCGAGCAGTTATGATTTTCCGGCCAGAGGGCGCGTGAGCCTTGATAGCCACAGCTACCTCCTCTGCGAAACCCTCCTTTCCCAAGGCTGGCGCATGCGCTTTGTCATACCAGGTTCAGGTCTTCTGATGCCCCTTTACAAGGAGGGCATCGTATTTCTTTTAAGCCTGCTGGCTGTGCTTGGCGTGGCGCTTGGCATTTCCGTCTTTCTCTCGCGCATGGTTTCAAAACCACTGCGTGATTTTATCTCGCGGCCTATAGACGTTGCCGCCGGGATTATGGCATCCCTTCCGGAAAACAGCGGCCCGCTTGAAATCCGCAAACTTGCCCTTACTCTCAATCAGGCATTTTCTGAGGTGCGCCGCAAGAGCAGCCAGCAACGTCTTCTTATGGAGTCCGACGCGCGTATCGATCTTCTTTCCTTAGACCTGGAGGCGGAAAGCATTTCCTCCACCAACGGTTTTAAGCTTTTTGGCTTTGATAAGGAGCGTGAAAGCCCACAAATGGACTTCAGAGCCTGGGTGGAACGCTTCCATATCCGCGTTTTGGAAAAGAGTTTTAACCCACTACTTTCCCAGAGTTATTCTGAGCAACACGGGCAGGAGCTGTTAGCCTTTGACCTTCTGCGCAACTTGCGTGGGCTTTCCCCCGGCGTCAATGTCCAACGTTCCCTTGTCTATGATACCTTGATGGGTGAAGAGCGTTATATGCGCGTCAATATCATCAGGGTGTCACGCGACCTCCTCTTGGCGGCCTGCGTTGATTTGACCGAAGAGTACCGGGCGCGGCGTGAGTTCTTCGTGCTCTCCACCAGGCTTTCCCATGCCTTGAACGCCACCCAGTCCGTTGCCATCTTCGACGTGTCCACCGAGACTATGGAGCTCTGGGCATCTGAATCCTTCTTTCCTATCTTCGAGCTCGACATGCCCTCGGCGGGGAGCTTCCTCCTCCCTAGTTTTGAAAAACGCCTGCTTGAGGGCACGCCGCCACTCCTCGACCCACAGGAAGGCTCGCGCCCGGCCGATTTTTGGAAAAAAGGCTCGCGGGTGCTCAAGCTCAACCTGCCGCGTTCGGGCAGCCAACGCTGGGTCGAGGTGCGCACGGCGGAGACGATGCGCGGCGTCATCGGCACGGTGATAGACATTACCCGCGAGGTGTTGGAAAAAAAGGCCGCCTTGGAAAAGGCCGACACCGCCCAAGAGCTTTCACGCGTAATTCTCTCCGCCCTCTCGGAGGCTGTTTTCGGACTCGGGCCCGACGGCCGTTGTATCTTCATGAATCCGGCAGCGGAACATCTTCTCGGTTACGAATCGGCCGAACTGGTTGGCCTCCCTCTTGAGCCTATCTTTACCCTGGTGGGCGCCGAGGGCATGCCGGTAGATCTGGATTCCAACCCCCTGCACCGGACTCTTGTAAATCATAGCAATTCATTCTGCGGCAATGGCCGCTTCAAGCGCAAAGATGGCTCTTTCCTGCACGCGGATTTCCGCGCCCAACCCATCTTCCGCGGCAGCGATTTCATAGGAGCGGTGGTTACCTTGGTAGACGTTTCCGGGCTGGTAGAACTTTCCACCAGATTCTCGGCAATACTTGCCAATGCCGTCGATCAGCTCTATATCAAGGACCGCGACCTACGCATGACAATGGTCTCCGATTCCATTCTCAAGGCCATGGGGCTTTCTCTGGCATCGCAGATTTTGGGAAAGACCAGCCTTGATATCTTCCCGCCTGAGTTGGCCCTTGATTTTTACGAAGCCGAGCAGGGGGTCTTGCGTAGCGGCCAACCCATACGCGACCTTGTGCTCAACTACCCCTACGCAAACGGCTCGCGTTGGCTGAACATTTCCGTCATACCCATGCGCGACGAGCATGGGGAGATTATCGGCATCTTTGGAATAGCGCGCGATATCACCGATGCCTACCGGCTGGATGACGAACTGCGCGCGGCTAAGGACAGCGCTGACCGCGCTAACCAAGCAAAGAGCGTTTTCTTAGCCGGCATGTCCCACGAGATCCGCACTCCGCTCAACGCCATTTTGGGCTATTCGCAACTCATGGAAGGCGATAATTCCCTGAGCCATGACCAGCGCCGCAAGGTTGAGACCATCATGCGCGCCGGCGAGCATCTGCTTGACCTGATAAACTCCATTTTGGAAATATCGAAGATAGAGGCTGGACGGGTTCATCCCTTTATGGCCGCCACCGACATGTATCGCCTCGTGGAGGATATAGAGGCGATGTTCCGGCTGAGGACTGAGGCTAAGGGGCTTATTCTCCATGTCCGGCGAGATCCGAGCTTGCCGCGCTGGATCTTAAGCGACGTGCAAAAACTCAGGCAAATCCTTATTAATCTATTAGGCAACGCGGTTAAATTCACGGAGAAGGGCGGTATATCCCTGCACGTCATTCCCGCAGGGGATAAGCTGGCCATGGAGGTGCGGGACTCCGGGCCCGGCGTCAACGATGAGGATATGGAAAGAATTTTTCGGCCCTTCGAGCAGGGGAGGGCGGGAATCGCCTCGCAAGGCGGAACGGGTTTGGGCTTAGCCATCAGCAATGAATACGCACTGCTTTTAGGCGGCGGTATCAGCGTACGCAGGGCGGAAGGTGGGCAGGGCTCCGTTTTCCGCTGCGAGATCGCGCTCATAGAAACTCATGCTGCGGAAAACCCGGATGACGGTATAGAGCGCAATATCATTTGTTTTTCCGACAAGGAACACTCCCCTCTCATTCTTAACGTTGACGATTCACAGTCAAACCGAGATCTCGTAAACGACATCTTGCTTCCCATCGGTTTTCGCGTTCAAGACGCGGAAAACGGGCTGGAGGCCCTAGCTGCGTTCAAGGACATCCATCCGGACCTCATCTTAATGGATATCGCTATGCCGGTGATGGACGGGCTTGAGGCTATCGCTCGCATACGGGCCTCAGACGGGGGTTCTCCCATACCCATCATAGCGATTACCGCCGGGGCTTTCGAGGAAGATCGGCGCAAGGTGATGGCTGCCGGCGCGAACGACTTTATCCGCAAACCCTTAGACAGAGATGAACTCTTGGAGAAGATAGGTAAGGCTCTCGGGATAGAGTATAGGTATGATGAAATAGTGAGCGACGAATCCTTGGGCCTTGTCGGGGCCGACCGCTCCTTTGACCTAGGTAGCATTCCCGCTGAGCTCAAGGCGGAGTTGCGCAAGGCCGCCGTTGAGCTAGCCCCCTTCCAGGCGGAAGTGGTGGTTAAATCAATCGGGCGTATAGACGCCGATCTTGCGGCCGAGCTCACAAAACTACTTGCGCGCTTTGATTTTCAGGCTATAATCCGGATGTTGGACGAGGAAGGAGAATAATTATGGAAAATTCGCTTGGTTCGAAGGGGAGCGTCCTCATCGTTGATGATATGCCGGACAACCTGGCCCTGATTGCGGGTATCTTGAACGAGCGAGGGCTCAAGGTTCGCTTGGCCACCTCGGGCAAGACGGCCATAGCCAGTGCCCAGGCAACCCACCCAGACATCATTCTCATGGACGTAAATATGCCGGGCATGGACGGCTTCGAGGCCTGCTCCATCCTTAAGGCGGACGCGGACCTTAAGCCGATTCCCGTGGTATTCTTAACCGCTCAGAGCGAAACCAAAGACATCGTCCGCGCCTTTGCCCTGGGGGCGGCGGACTTCGTTACAAAACCTTTTCGGCGCGAAGAACTCATTGCCCGAGTGGAGGCCCACCTTAAGATTCGCAACCTTCAAGCCGAGCTTGAAATGCATAATAAAAACCTGGCATCGCTGGTAGATCAGAAGGTTCACGAGATCAAGGAATCTCAGATGGCAACCATCAAGGTCTTGGCCTCCCAGGCGGAGTACCGCGACAACGAGACGGGCCAGCACATTAAACGCGTGCAGGAGTTTTGCCGAACCCTAGGGAATGCCGTCGTGGCCATTCCGGAATTCCAAGCTCAGGTGGCGCAGCGGAATCTGGATCCTGAATCCTGGGTCAACACCCTTTATTTTGCATCCGTTCTCCACGATATCGGGAAGGTCGGCATTAAGGATGACATCCTCCTCAAACCCTCCGGCCTCACTCCTGAAGAATCCGAGATCATGAAACGGCATACCATTATCGGCGCCGCCAATATGGAAGAAGCGCGCATATCTTACCCCAACAACGCCTTCATCAACATGGGTATCGAGATAGCCCGTTCACACCACGAGCGTTGGGACGGCGGCGGCTACCCGGATGGCCTGGCCGGGGAGGCCATACCCCTCTCGGCGCGGGTAATGAATATCGCGGACCAGTATGACGCCCTGCGCTCCGACCGCCCCTATAAAAAGGGCTTTGACCATCAGACTACCTATCGCATCATTACCGAGGGAGATGGCCGCACAAAGCCCGAGCATTTTGACCCGCGCATCCTCGCGTCCTTCAAGGAGCACGCTCTGGAATTCGAGGCAATCTACTCCACCCTCCTAGGCTAGCGCCGGGGCCGCGCTGTCTTTGCCGCGCGGCTTCTTGCGCGGCCGCGCCATCTCTGTGTATGCTAGCTCCACTAAACGCTGCGGAGGATGATGGGATGGGCAAGTTAAGGGTATTCGTCGACGGCCAAGAAGGGACTACCGGTCTAAAAATCCACGAACGCCTGAGCGCGCGCCCTGAGGTGGAGCTTCTGAGCATTGAGGATTCAAAGCGCAAAGATCCAGCCGAACGCTCACGCCTCATAAATCAGAGCGATGTCGTCTTTCTCTGTCTTCCGGACGATGCCGCCAGGGAGTCCGCCGCCCTCGCCACCAAAGACAATGTGCGCATCCTCGACGCGTCCACGGCGCACCGCACGGCGGATGACTGGGCCTACGGCCTTCCCGAACTCAATCCCGGCCAGAGGCGGAAGATTGCCGAGTCAAAACGGGTATCCGTTCCCGGTTGCTACGCCAGCGCCTTTATACTCGCGGCAGCCCCCTTGGTGGATTCCCTCATTCTAGGGCCCGATTATCCATTCTGCGTTCCGGCCGTATCCGGCTTTTCAGGCGGGGGTAAAAAGCTCATTGCCTCCTACGAATCCACCAGCCCCATCCCGGCCTCCCTCATGGCTCCCCGCCACTATGCCCTAGGCCTTTCACACAAGCACCTGCCGGAAATGCAAAAACGCGCTGGGCTTGACTCAGCCCCTCTCTTTTCTCCGGCTGTGGGGCCTTACGCCCAGGGCATGGTCGTGAGTCTTCCCCTCCATACCACCCTCATGCGCAAGCCCATGGACGCCCGCGCCTTACGTGAATTCTACGCCCAGCGCTATGCCGGCGAACCCTTTATCCGCGTCCTGCCCTTTGAGTCGGAGGCATATCTGGACGGCGGCTTCCTTGATCCACAGGCTTGCAACGGCACAAACCGCGCCGACATCTTCGTTTTTGGCAACAAAGAACAGATCCTCGTTGCCGTGCGCATAGACAATTTGGGCAAGGGGGCCTCCGGCGCGGCAGTCCAGTGCATGAATATCATGTGCGGTTTGGATGAGGCGGCGGGGCTCTTAGTCTAAAGATTCGGAAGTCTGTTAAGCGGGCTTGCTAAGGTTCGATGCTCAGGCGCATATCCTGGGCCATGAGCCGCTGAACCCAGGCAATAAAATCCGGCTCCGGCAGAGGGCGTGAAAAGATAAAGCCCTGGATGGAGCAGTTGAGGCGGTGCAGGGTTGCCAGCTGCTCAAAACGCTCCACCCCTTCGGCTATCAAGTCAATTCCCAGGTGCTCGGCAATGGATGCCAGGGAGTTGACGATAGCCAAATCCTTTTTACTCTCCGGGAAATGGGAAATAAAGCTCTTGTCTATCTTAATCTCGTCTATTGGGTATTGGTGGAGGTGGCTGAGGCTGGAGTAGCCGGTGCCAAAGTCGTCTACAGAAATCCGGAAGCCTAGATCCTTGAATTTTTCTATGATGCCCAGGGCCTTGTCCGGGGCTTCAAAGAGTGAAGTCTCGGTTACCTCTATGGTCAGGCGGCTGGGAAGCTGGGGATCAGACTGCTTGAGGGCCTTAAGGATGTCTATGATCTCGTCCGAGCGGAACTGCCGCGGTGAGAGGTTTACGGAAATCTTCACGTTTATGAGCCCGGCTTCGTCCCAGCGGCGCAGAATGCGGGAAACCTGATAGAGCACCCATTTTCCAATGGGCATAATGAGTCCGGTATCCTCGGCTATGGCTATAAACTTGTCCGGCGGCATGAGGCCATGGGCAGGGTGATTCCAACGGATAAGAGCCTCGGCTCCCACTTCCTTTGCCCGCACAACCCCGTCAACGATATCGTCAATCACGATCTTCGGCTGGAAGTAGAGGCTGAACTGGGTTTCTATCTCCCGAATCGCCGGGGCTTCAATGGCCTTGATGATGGAGTTCTGGAGCTCCATGCGCTCGATAACCCGCTGCTCGAATTCAGGCCGGTAGTAGAGGTAGCCCCGCTTCTGCTCTATAGCCGTGCCCAGGGCTATGTCCGCGTGGTGGAGGAGTGAGGGCTTGTCCCGGCCATGCTCGGGGTAGAGGGCCAAGCCGATGGAACAACCGAGGGAGAGGTTGAAGCCTGAAAAGATGTGGGGTTCATGGTAATGGGAGATGATGCGCTTGACCCTATCCTCAAGGAGATTGAGGTTGTCATAGGAAACTAGCATGATAAATTCGTTTTCATGGGTGTGAAAGAGCCTATCTTCCGGCCCAATGCTTTCTTTTATACGCAGGGCTATCTGGTAGACTACCCACTCCGTTACCGATGACTTGAGGCTGCGCTTTATCATGTCATAGGCGGAATTAAGTTGGAGGATGAGGACGGCAAAGCCGCTTGCCCCCTCCATGGATTCTTTTTGGGCTAACATGGCCCTAATCTCCGAGTCTAGGAGATAGTGGGTGGGGAGGCCGGTAATTGGGTGGTAAGCGAGCCTGTTTTCAGCGTCTTCTCGACGCCTGTTTTCCAGGGCGAACTCCTCTCGGAGCCGGGCTAGTTCTTCCTGCAAAAGCTTGAACTCCGTTTCTAGCTTACTGAGGTTCCCTTCCTTAAAGGATGGGCGTTCCGGAATAGACCACTCATTGTCGTTTCCACTGCTCATCGAAGTCAGTATAGGCGAGGCTTCTGCCTTTGTAAACAAAAAGACAAATCAGAATCGTAAATTCTGTCAGTTATCATCGTTCTCTATGATTCGCCTACTAAGTCCATTCTTCCCTGGGAAGAGTTTGAGAAAATTTCCCCTTGTTTTCCCTAGAAAAATTTCCCAATCCATCCCGCGCAGGGAGGCAAGGTTTTGGGAAATAGGGATTAAATCATTCAATGAACAATATTTGCTCTTGCCGTTCGCGGCCAGGACCCTGGGCGCTTGGTAGGGAGCGTCGGATTCAAGAAGAATCCTATCAAGAGGGAGGCTAACCGCCGATACCTGCGAGAGCTGCCGTCCATTGAGGGCTTGGGCACCCAGTGAGAAATAGGCATTGACGCCGCGAGAGAGGAGGGCCTGGGCTTCCGCCGCCGAACCAGGCCAGGCATGGAAGACAATTGCGGGTAATTTTTTAAGCTCTGAGCTGAGCCTGAAGATTTCTGGCAGGGCTCGGCGCACATGGATAACCAGGGCAAGGCCTGCGCGCATGGCTATTCCTAGCTGGGCCACAAAGGCTTCATCTTGGGCGGGGGCCTGGGCCTTATAGGCGGGACTGAAAAAGTCGTAGCCGCACTCGCCTATGGCATCAATGCACCCAGCCATGGCTAGGCTCTCAATCCGCTCAAGCTCATCAAGACGGGGCTCTTGGGGATGGATGCCAAAACTGATCCTTATATCAAGGCCGGCTGCCTGCAGGGCCGCGGCGTGCTCGTACTCCCGGTTTGAATGGCAGGAAGCCATGCCCAGAAGGGAGAGCCGCCTATAGTCTTTAAGCCATGCCCCATCTAGCTCTTCGAGGTCGAGGGCGTGGAAGTGGGCGTCGCTTAAGAGGGCCTGCATAGTTCAATCATAGACCTTCCCTTTAGCTCTGCTCAAGTCTCAAGAGTATGGGCAGATGGTCTGAGTAGCCGCTCTTTATTCCAGATACCCAAGCCTTGGGTTTTCCCTCCTCATCGAGGAGGAAGTCCTCTTGAATAACCTTAAAATCAACAAATTCCCAACCACGGGCGTCAAAGAGGAGGGGGGAGAGGAGAAAGTGGTCTATTTGCTCCCTCTGCCCCCGGTAGACATAGGAATAACTATCCTCAGCTCCCGGCATCAGCCAGGGGGATACGCAAAACCAGGGCTCGGGTAGCCTTTCCTCAGGGCTGGGGCTGTCACGTGCTTGGCCCAAGAGCGCCGCGCTCCCTGCCAAAAGAAGGGGAGCCCCGTCAGGGGGGCTCATCCGCAGGCCCTCGGAGAGGTCCTCAAGGGTTCCCAAGGCCGTTGCGTAGGCCGAGCCGCAGCGCAGAAACTCCTGGGCTTCCTCATTCAGGTCCCCGCAGGCAAGAATCTCAATCCCCGGCCTCTGCCTCTGCCTTTCTCGGATGAGGGCGGCAAGGAATTCCGCCTGTGCCCGCCGTAAGCCCTCCGTTTCCTCCGCTCCCTCAAGCTTAGACTTCCAATGGTTTATAAAGATAAGGATAGCCCCTTCCCCCTCCCGGCCAAGCTCAGCCTCTAAAATGGGGCGGATTCGAGGCGCACAGCCGCCCTCCTCAAGGCCATGGGAAAGCATATTGATAATGGGTAGGCGAGAAAGGATGGCGCAACCGGTTGCCGCCCCGCCTCCGGCAAAGCCGCTCCAGCCATAGCCCCTGTTCATTAATTTCTCCCCTATAGCCTGTAGGATAGCCTCATTTTCAAGCTCAACCAAGCAGAGGATATCCGGCCCGCCGGGAGCGGAGGCCGCAATAACCCGCTCCAGATTATCCAAGCGGGTTTGATACAGGGCTTCTGACCACTGACCCTTTGCCAGGCTATACTCGGGGTATTCGGTACCATCGTCCTGGGCGTCAAAAAAGCATTGCAGATTATACGAGAGAATGCTTATCTCTCTCTTCTGGGCGGAAAAGCCGCATCCCGGGCAGGAGAGGCAGAGGAGGGCAGAGGCTAGACAGGTCGTGAGCCAGAATGCCGCGCGGTAGGGCCGGGCCTGCCAAAAGAGGCTTTTTGCGCGGCGCCTGGGCATAAAAAAAGGCCCGACGCAGGTCGAGCCCCTTCCTTTAAAAACCTTTTTCATATCATCCTCCCCAGAGCCTGGCGGGATACACCCACCAGAGGCCGCTAGAGAAGATTCAGTAAAAATGCGCGTTCCGCTTCAGCGTCAAGGCCGATAGGGGAGAATTTCTGGCCGGTAACCGTTTCAAAGGCGGTAATATAACGCTCTGCCACTTCAACCCGAATATCCTCTGTAATCTCGGGGGCCGGGCCGTCGCCCATAAAGCCCCGCTCCATGAGCCAGCGGCGGAAGTATTCCTTGTCCAGCTCGCGCTGCTTTTCACCGGAGTCAAAGAGGTTTTGGTAGCTGTCCGCGTACCAGTAGCGGCTTGAGTCCGGGGTGTGGATTTCGTCACAGATGATGAGCTTGCCGTCAACAAGGCCGAATTCGTACTTGGTATCCACCAGGATAAGGCCGTTCTTAGCGGCAATCTCCTGGCCGCGGGCAAAGAGGGCAAGGGTGGCTTTTTCAACATCTTTCCACAGATTCGCTTCCACTAAACCGCGAGAAACCACTTCAGCGCAGGAAATGGGTATGTCGTGGCCTTCGCTTTCCTTGGTAGAGGGGGTAATAAGGGCGTGGGGAAAACGCTGGTTCATCTTCATGCCAGAGGGGAGCTTGATGCCGGAAACGTCGCGTCCAGCCTGGTAGTCACGCCATGCAGATCCTGTAAGGTAGCCGCGCACCACAACCTCTACCGGGAGCATCTGCGCCTTCCTCGCGAGCACCGCCCGCCCCGTCTTTGCGGAAAGGGGAAGGCCTAGTTCAGCGTCGGAGATGATGTGGTTGGGAATGATGTCGGCGGTGGCCTCAAACCAAAAACGGGCAATGCGGTTAAGCACCTCACCCTTAAAGGGAATGGTGGAAAGCACGCGGTCGAAGGCGGAAATCCTGTCGGAAGCGGCTATAAGGAGCCTGTCGCCTAGATCAACGACGTCGCGCACCTTACCAACATAGAGGGGCTTGCCCTTGGTCTGCCCCTCTTTAATACCCGGAAACGCGTGCCCTAAAGCAGAGCGTATTTCGGCTTCCCTCATCCTTCAAGCTCCTTCCTTGTTTTCACGACCTTGGAAAGCAGGCCGTATTTTACCGCCTCATCGGCGTTCATCCAGTAGTCACGGTCCGTGTCCTTTTGCACCTGCTCAACGGAAAGCCCCGTTTCCTTGGCATAGAGCTCGTTGATGCGCTTCTTCATCTTATCCAACTCGCGGGCGTGTATCTCAATCTCGCTGGCAACCCCGCGCATGCCCGAGAGGGGCTGGTGAATCAGGTAGTGGGAATTGGGCAAGCCCACCCGCCTTTCCTTGGGCGCCGCCAAGGCGATAATGGAGGCCGCCGAAGCGACAAGTCCCATGCCTATGGTCCACACCGGGGGCTTCACAAAACGCAGCATATCAAAGATGGCAAAGCCCGCGTCGGCGTCTCCGCCGGGGGAATCTATAAAGACCCGAATAGGGTCTTCCTCAGACATCGCCTCCAAGAGGATGAGCTGGCGCACCGTCTTTTCCGCCAAGTCCTTGTCTATCTCTCCCGAGATCAGGATAGTCCTGGTCTTGAGGAATTTTTCCATGAAGGGATCCGGGGCCTGGGACGGGGAGTCCTTAGCCTTTTCCTCTTCCTCTTCTTCGCCGTCTAGGCGGCCTGTAAGCTGGGAATAACTGCGTTTCATGCCTTGGATAGTACGGATTTTTCCCCTCAAAAACAAGGGCGGGGGGACGGGGCATTGAGGGAGCTTCTTCGCTCCGCTCCCAAGCCCCCTTGGGGGCCCCTCGGCTCAGCTCCCAGCGCATTCGGAGGCTGTCCCCCCTGTCTCCGTAGCCTGGGGCAGGCCGCCCTTGGCAGCCTGCCCCAGGTCTACTTCGCCACCCCCCTGCGGGCTAAAAAAGGCTATAAACGAATTCAATTCGACTACGATTTTTACCAAAAAAGTGGGCATGGAGTTGTCTGCCGTCCGGGCTATGGAGACTAAATCCTTGTAATGTAATTTTTTATTTCTGGAAAACTCGGATTCCCATCAAGTTATTTTTGAAATCGTTGTAATAATCGTAGTCGAATTCAATTTGTTTAAAAACTTACAATATAAGGAAATATCTATTGTTGTCACTTTCGGCTGGTGATAGTATGGAGGCAGTAAAAAGAACAGAAAAAGAGATAAAAATAGATAGAGAAACAGAGAGCTATATAAAAACAAAAGTGAAAAAAATCTAAAACAGAGCTAAAAAACTATAAAGCAAAATTTAAAAAGAAAAGCTAAAAAAAATAGAAAAAAAGCGGCTTTGATTGAGCTCCGGCGGGGAAGGGGCCTCCACCCATCACCTATCCCTCCCCGCCTCGGATGCTCTAGGCTTCGTGTATTTTGCGGGCTATGGGAATGCGGCGTCCGGTGCCAAAGGCCTTGGGTGAAACCTTGAGAACCGGCGCGGCTTGCCTTCGCTTATACTCGGCCTTGGCTACCATGGAGATAACCCGTTTAACAAGAGCCGGCTCAAAGCCCAAGGCGCTTATCTCCTCAAGGGCCATGTTTCCCTCAATGTAATGCTCAAGGATAGCATCTAAAACCTCATAGGGCGGCAGTGAATCCTGATCCACCTGCCCTGGCCGCAGTTCAGCGCTGGGCGGCTTGCTTATGCTCGAGGCGGGAATGATCTCTTTGCCTCGGTTGATAAAGCGGCTTAGGCCGTAGACCTCCGTCTTATAGAGGTCTCCGATAACGGCTAAGGCCCCGCACATATCCCCGTAGAGGGTGCAGTAACCGGCGGCTATCTCGCTTTTATTCCCCGTAGTAAGGAGCATGGAGTTGTGTTTGTTGGAAAAGGCCATGAGGAGGATGCCTCGAATGCGAGCTTGGAGGTTTTCCTCTGTTAGGTCAGGCTTTGTTCCGGCAAAGAGGGGGCCAAGGGAGGCAAGGCTGGCGCTAAAGGTATCTTCTATGGCAAGGCTTTCGTAGCGGCAGCCCAGGCGCTGGGCAAGGTCTTGAGCGTCCGACTTTGAGTGCTCAGATGAATAGCGGGAGGGCAGGGAGATGCATGTTAAATTTTCAGGCCCAATAGCCTTTGCCGCCAAGACCGCTACAAGGGCCGAGTCTATTCCCCCGGAGAGGCCGAGGTGGGCCTTTGTAAAACCGCACTTTGCCATGTAGTCGCGTATGCCTAGGACTAAGGCGGCCTCAATCTCAGCGAAAGCCTCAGCGCTTGCCGCTTCCTGGATTTGAGCCGGGCTCAGAGTTGGGGTCTTTGCCTCCATAACCTCAATACAGGCTTGGATGGAATCCCCCAAGGCCTGGGGCAGATCCAAGACAAGGAGTTCCTCTTCCCAGCCGGCCATCCCCAAAATAGCGCCTGAGGGGCCCATAGCGAAGGAACGGCCGTCAAAGATAAGGGAGTCGTTGGCGCCAATCGCGTTTACGTACACTACGGGCAGGCCCCCGGTCGTGGCAAGGCGCTTCACGAGTGCCTTGCGTATATCGAGTTTTCCGGCGTGAAAGGGGCTGGCTGAGGGGGCAAGGACTACCGTGGCACCCGCGTTGAGGAGCTCATGAACCGGGTCCTGCGCGTAGCGGCCGGCAAGGTTTTCTCCCCAGAGATCCTCGCAAATGGCAATACCTATGCGCTCACCCTTAAAAGGAAAGACCTCCCGTTTACGCGCCGGCTCAAAATAGCGGGCCTCATCAAAGACGTCATAGGTGGGCAGGAGTGTTTTTGCTTGGCTAAAGACGAGGGCGCCTTGGTGGATAATGGAGACAACGTTGAGATAGGGTTTGCCCTGGGCCTCGTAATTGCGCTCAACGTGGCCAATGGCCACGGCCAGTGAAGGCGGCAGGGAGCGCTGGAGGCTGCGCAATGCCTTGAGATTCTCGTCGGCAAAGCTGGGCTGATCCAAGAGGTCCATAGGCGGATAGCCGCAAAGGGCCAGTTCGGGGAAGACTAAGAGGTCGCAGTCGCTTGCCCGGCGGGCATAGTCGAGTATCTTGGCGCAGTTGCCGGAAAAATCCCCTATAATCGGGTTGATCTGGGCAAGACCTATCCTCATGTTGCCTCCTTGCGCCCTTTCAGTGTACACTCCTTTTTGTGAAAAAGACAACGCTGATAGCGGCCTTCCCTAGCCTGCAGGGTGGGGCTTTTCCCTTTTCTCAGGCCCTTGCCGCCCTTGCCGCCTCCAGCGGCAGAGAGGTTGCCCTTGCCTGCGCCCTCCCTCCCGCCTCCGGCGAAAGTCCTCATCCATCAAGCTTGGTAAGGAGCGCCGCTCTGCCAGGTTCCACGGCAGAAGCCGAATCCGGCGCAGAAGCCGCAGGTCCACAGGGGCCCCAGGCTAAACCTTCGCAGTCCAAGGCGGGCCAGGCAAAGCCTACCCAAACAAAGACCGCTCAGGCTAAAGAAGCGCAGGCTAAAGAAATTCTGGCAAAAGAAGCCCAGGTAAAAGTTGCTCAAGCTAAGGCCGCCAATCAAATCTTATCCCGGCTGGACGATAGAGGGGTCCTCCATATCCCCCTCCGCGCCGGCTCTTCCCTCTCTGCCCGTTCCGTCTTCTTGGAGGTGGCCCATGCCTTCGGTGATCCGCAGGAATTTATTCTTATCCTAGAGGCCGGAGCGGACAAAGCTCAGCTCTGCGGCATCGATCCATCCTTAGTCGAGGCCTTTGCAGAAGAGCGGGTCAAAGCCTGCTTCCAACTCCTGCGAGAAGCGGAGCAACGTCTGCCTCGCGCTCAAAACCCCGCTCTGGCCTTTTGCCTGCCCCAACAAATTCATCCGCCGGCCGAGCGTCAAATTTTAAGCGGTCTCGGCAAACTTGAGCATGGCTTTTTCAGCACACTTGCAGATATTCGGCTTTCAGAGTCCAGTCCCGAGCTTCCGACCTACGCCCTCGGCGGGGAGTTCGAGGGGCCGGACGCCTTTGCCGCCGCCCTCCTCAAAATCCTGGACGAGCCCAAGGCGCGCTCGGCCGGGCGTTGGAGCAAGGGCTCGCGGGGCGGCTTTCTTGGAATGTTTTAATAAGGCGGACCGCTCTGCGGCCGTAGCGGAGGATCTATGAAAATATGGTTAAAGATACTCATTGGGATCATCATCGGCAGTCTGCTGGGCTTCTTCCTTCCCCATACCGGCACACTGAGCCAGATGATCGGCTTCATGGCCCTGCTTATCCTACGCATTGGCAAGGCCCTCATAATCCCGCTTTTCTTTTTTTCCGCGGCCCTGGCCATCTACCAGTTGCATGAGGATAAGCAGATTCTCAAAGCCGTTCTCTTGCCGGCCGGCATCTCCCTTGCATTTACCGCCGGGCTCTGCCTCTTTGGCATTATTAGCGTATTGGCCATCGACCCAGCGCGCATCCCCATACCCTCTGAAGCCCAGGGGCTGGCAAGCTTTTTCAGCCTCAAGGATTTTTTCCTGCGCCTCTTTCCAGACGCCCTCTTTGATATCTTCCGCTCCTCCAATTTCCTTTTGCCGGCATTCTTTTTAGCCATTATCATCGGGTTGGTCATGTCCGCGGAGCGGGCCAACGCCAAACCGGCCGTCATTCTCTTCGATTCCCTTTCCCATATCAGCTATCACCTCAATAATTACTTTGCCGAGTTTCTCGTCTTAGGCGTCATTTTCCTGTGCGCCGACGGAATCTTCACCATGCGTTCCATAGCCGATCCCGCCCTCTTTCAGGGCCTCCTCATCCTTATCCTGGTAGATACCCTCCTGGTGGCCCTCGTCCTTATCCCGGGGGTTCTCTACTTTAGCTGTGGCAGAAAAAACCCCTACCGCTATATCTACGCCCTCGTTGCTCCGGCCCTCACCGCCCTCTTTTCCGGCGACGTCAACTTTAGCCTAGGCCTCCTCTATAAACACGGCAAAGAGAGCCTTGGCATCCGCCGCAGGGCAAATGCCCTCGGTTTGGCTTCTCCCCTCTTGGTGGGGCGCGCCGGTTCCACCATGGTAGCCGCCGTATCCTTTATCATTATCCTTAAGTCTTATTCGAGCCTGGGAATATCCCCCCTGCAAATTCTCTGGGTACTGGGGGTATCACTCCTGGTTTCTCTTGTCCTGGGTTCTGCCCCGGGGGCCGGCTCCATTACGGCAATCATCCTCCTCTGCTCCCTCTTCGGGCGGGGCTTCGAAACCGGCTACCTTATCGTAAAACCCATTGCTTGGCCCCTGATTGCCGCTGGAGCCCTGCTCGACATCCTTGTGGCCGGGGCAAGCTGCCTTATCAGCTCCCGCCTTATGGGGATGCAAGAAGACAAGGAATCTCGCTTCTATATTTAGGTTTTTAGGGCGCGACTCAGGGTTCCTGGGTCGCTTTTAGACTTTATCCTTGACTTTTCAAGGTTGCGTCCGTAGAATAGAGCCCTATGAGCCTCAAGCAGATCATTACCCGGGATACTATAGCGGTCGGGATCGCGGGAAAGACTAAAGAAGAGATCATCGACAAGCTTTTGGACATTCTGTTCAAGGCCGGTAAGATCGATGACAAGAAAGCAGCCATGGACGCGGTGATGGAACGCGAACGGAAGATGTCCACCGGCATGAAGCAAGGGATAGCCATACCTCATGGTAAAAGCGCCATCGTCAAGGACTTGGTTGCCTGTATCGGCATCAGCAAGGCACCGGTGGAATTCGATTCCCTTGACCATGAGCCCTGCCGGATCTTCATTATGACCCTTTCTCCGCCGGACAAGACGGGCCCCCACCTGCAATTTCTCGCGGAGGTGAGCCTTCTCTTCAAGAGCGCTGAAAAACGCGAAAAGCTGCTCACAGCTACTTCTTCCCAAGAAGTCCTTTCCATCCTTACCGAATAAACAAAAAAACCCCCTAGCGCCGGCTATAAGGCCCGGGCTAGGGGGTTTTATATATACAAAAACAGGGGTTTTATTCCTTATCCCCGTCTTCCTTTTCAATACTAATCTTAATCTCGGGTTCGGCGCTTGTTTTCTTATCGGCGCCTTCCGGCCTGACTTCCTGGCTGCCAGCTTGAATATCTGCTTCTGACTGTCGGCGTATTTCCTCACCCCGCCTGACCATGTTGTCAAAGAAGGAACCTACCTGTTTTGCCCCTTCCTTCATGTTTCTCTCAACTTCCTTAAACACGTCTTGGAGCTTTTCAGTTGCCTGGCCGGAGGCAATGCTCTCCCGAACGTCTTCCACCGAACGCTTTACCCTATCCGCCGCGTCCTCCGGTCTGCCGCTGGCGATATCCTGTATAGACTTGAAAATGTCAAACGCGGGTTCTTGGCGGGCACGGGTTTGCTCGCGGTAGAGATAGGAAAGGCCTGGAACGTCGCGGCATACCCAAGCCAATTGGGCGCGCAGGAAGGCGTTGCGCTCGGAACTTTGGCCGCGAAGACTGCTCAGCTCCTCGAGTATGGCGTTGGCAATCCTACCGGTTAAGTCCACGCGCAGGCTATCCGCCTCCGGCAGGGTGCGCACATGGCCGTAGGCCCCGATATAGTTTCCTTCTTTTAAGAGAGTGTCCACGTGGGACTGCAATTCCTTCCTGTCCATTCCTTGTCTCCTTATGGGCTAAAAAAAAGAGGCCCCCGCCTGTATGCGGCGGCAGGCCTCCCTTCCCCTTGAGCCAGGCTCTTCTAGGGTCGCTTACTCGATGACGGCGATAATGTCCGCCATCTTCACGATGAGGTGCTCGCTGCCGTCAATCTTCACTTGGGTGCCGGCGTACTTGTCGTACATAACCTTCTGACCCACGGTTACGGTTACAGGCTCCTTGCCCTTCTCCGTCTCCTTGCCCGGTCCCACGGCTACCACTATGCCGGTCTGTGTCTTTTCCTGGGCGGTCTGGGGAATAATGATCCCGCCCGAAGTCTTAGTCTCGCCCTCTTCCACCTTAACCAGGACGCGATCGGCTAGGGGTTTTACCTTCATAGATTCCTCCGAAAAAATCGTATTGTATAGAAGTGTGATTGAATATACGAAAAAGCCTGGCTAGGGGTCAAGCTCCGTCAGGCTCAGGCTTCAGCTTCTCCTCCACTTTTGACTTTTCCGTGGCTTCTTCCATCTCTCCCGGGGTTTTGGGAATGCCGGAAATTTCACGGAAGATGTCCAGGGCGGCAAAAAAGAGGGCTAGGATGAGGGGGCCGATGATAAGGCCGTTGATGCCAAAGATGGAAATGCCCCCGACGATGGCGAAGAAGATGGGCAGGGGATGGATCTTGATGGGGCCTCCTACCAGTATGGGGCGATAAAAGTTATCCAGGAGGGAAATGCCCACGCCGGAGAGAATGAGGAGGATGGCCCCTTTGAGAGGGTCGCGCGTGAGAATGTAGGTGAGGCCTACCGGCAGCCAGACGGCGCTGGCCCCCACCATGGGGATAAAGGAACAGACGGCTACTAAAACGCTTAAGAGGAGGGCTCCTTTTACCTGGAAGGCTAGGAAAAGAAGGAAGGCGATAGTCCCTTGTATGATGGACACGAGGAGATTGCCTTGAATGAGCTGCCTCGTGGTTTCCTTAAAACTGCGGATGAACTTTTGCATGTACTCATTCTTGATGGGTACGGCCTTGGTAAAGATACCCAGGAGGTAATGGCCGTCCATGAAAAAAAAGTAGAGGGTAAAGGTCATAAAGGCTAGGCTTATGACAAAACCGCCTAAGTTCTGGACAAGGCGGGTAGAAAGGTTGACGATGGTTCTTTGATTGCTGCGCAAAAGATTGATCAATGTGTCGCGTAGATTGATGCTGCCTAAGTCGATAGCCCCGTTGCTGATGGTACTAAGGAATTCCCCTATGTTTACCAGGGGCGCTAGTGACTGGGAATCGTCCGTACCAACGGGTTTGAAGAGAAAGGGGTGGTTTTTAAGATAGTCCAAGATATCGCCTAACACCTGGCTGGACTGCCGCACGAGGAGGAAGGCGAGGAAGCCGAGGGGCACCACAATGACCGTCACCGCTAATATGGAGATCAAGCTGGCGGAGAGGGCTCGGCGCATGGCCGTGACCTTTTTACCCTTGACCTTGGCCGCCTTAATGCCGGAAATGCGGATGTAGAGAGGGTCAAGAATGACGTAGAGGATGGCCGCCCAGAGGATGATGGTGAAGAAGGGCATGAGGAGTCGGGCCACCAGAATGAAGAACAGTACGAATACCGCGAAGAAAATAACGCTCTGGATGGTTAATTTACCGAGAAAGCCCTCTTGTTTCATGAAAAATCTCCTACCAGGATAACCTCGCGCTCAAGCTGAAAGCCGTGCCCTCTCTGGACCCTTTCCTGGGCAATGTCCATGAGGGCCGCCATATCAGAGGCCGTGGCGGCTCCGGGGTTGATGAATATGTTGGCGTGGTAGTCCGATACCGCCGCGCTTTTATAGCGCATACCGCGAAAGCCCAAGCGGTCCAGTATCTTGCCTGTCGGCTCACCAAAGGCCCGGTTGTTTTTAAAAACGCTGCCGGCGCTGGGGAAGCGGTAGTGGCCCTTAGCCACTCGATCTTGGCGCTTGTCTTCCATGTTCCGCTGGATATCGCTCCTCTCCCCCTCTTTGAGATTAAGGAGGGCCCCCAGGATGATAGCCCCGGCATGGGCCCCGCCTGCTTGAAAGGGCGAGCGCTTATAGGCCCATTGTCCCGGGTCCATGGCTACTGATTCCACGCGCCCATCCTTAAGAATATCTACGGAAATGAGGATGTCGGCCAGTTCCGCTTCATAGCAACGGGCGTTCATGTAGATGGCGCCTCCAAGGCTGCCGGGGATGCCCGCTAGGAATTCCATGCCGAATAGGCCCTCACGGAGAGCCGCCGAACAGAGGCTGTCGCTTAATATGCCCGCCTGGGCGTAGATGCCCTCCGGTCTGCGCTCATAGCCGCCAAGGAGGGAAAGATCGATAACCAGGCTGTCTAAACCGGAATCCGAGACGAGAATGTTCGAGCCTCCCCCTAGGTAGAAGGAGGGAATACCCCGGGCGAGTGCCCATTGGCGTAGGATCTGTATGTCTTCAAGGCAGTCCGGCAGGGCGTAGAACCGGGCCTGCCCGCCGATGCGGAACGAGGTATGGGCGGCCATCGGCTCTGACTGGCGCAGCTGTCCGCGAATGTTGATTTTTTCCAGCGCTTCCCGTACAGTATCCACGTACGAAGGATAGCACGCGCGAGCTAGCGCGCACAAGTGAAAGGAGCCTGCCATGCCGCTTCGCCTTTTTAACAGCCTTGGGCGGGAGCTTGAGGATTTTACCCCCCTAGTCGCACGCAAGGTAGGCTTCTACGGCTGTGGGCCCACGGTTTACAACTACGCCCACATTGGGAATTTGCGTGCCTACTTTTTCCAGGACATCCTCTACCGGACCCTCTGCTGGGAGGGTTACGAAGTCACCCATGTCATGAACATAACCGACGTGGGCCACCTGACCGGCAATGACGATTCCGGCGACGATAGAATGGTGAAGACCGCAGCCGAACGCGGCAAGAGCGTCATGGAGATAGCGGACTTCTACACCGCCGCCTTTATGGCCGACTGCGAGCGCTTAAATATCATCCGACCGGAAATCGTCTGCCGCGCTACCGAGCATGTAGATGACATGATAGCCCTCATCAAGCGTATTGAGGCGGGGGGCTTTACCTATTTTTCCGGCGGCAACCTCTATTTTGACATCTCCAAGCTCCCGGATTACGGAAAG
>JBGSOB010000201.1:0-6346 GCA_041739325.1 Treponematales bacterium | reverse complement strand
GATGAGGTGCAATTGCGCAACACGTCGGATCAGCTTCTCACGAGCGCCGCCCCCGTAGTCGACCTGTGCCAGACATCCCCCTACACTGTGAGCCTGCCCCTGGCAGGAGTTACCCTCCCGCGCGACTTTGTTTTGCGCATCCTTGCCCGAAGTAGCGGTGGTTCGGTGGCGCATGTGTTTACCCTAACCATCAGGCCGGATGTCTCAGCGGATCTCTCTATTTCCGGGGCTAGCGGGGTTGATTTTACCTTTGACGTTCCTATCCCCGCCCAAACCATTCCTACCGGACTCGACTCAAGCTTTGTGGGCGCTGTTATCGGAAGCGGCGGCTTAACCTTGACCCTCGACGACATGCCCGCCGGCTATACAGGTTTTTCCCATAGCCTTGACCTGACTTTAGTCCAAGCGGGGGGCATCAATGAATCTGTTGTCGGCTCAACAACAGCTATCACGCCCATCGACCTTGCCGGAGATCCCCTCACGGCTGCGGACATAGGGCTTACAGGCAACTACCGCCTGACTGCTGTCAACGCCAGCTTCAGCGACTTCCCGGAGGCGGGGCTTGTGCGCGGCGTGAGCGCTCAGGTGGAGATTGACTCCTTCTCCAGCTTGACGATACTGCCGGGAACGAGTCTTGATTTGAGCCAAAGCATCAGCGAAGCCCTCGACCCCGAGCTTTCCCAGTGGGTGAGCCTTATCCGTTTTGCTCGGGTTGGGCTTGAGGTAAGCATTGATAACCGCTTACCACCCGGTTGTGACCTTAGCTTGGACGGCCAGTCCACTTCTTTTGACATAGACCAAAGCGGGCTATCCTTCCCCGCGGGCGCCCTTACCGCACTAGAGATCGTGAATTCAAATTATGATTTGGACACATCGGTACATTCCCTCCTGGATTTCACCCTCAGTTCCAGCCTCAGCGGCTATGACGAGCTGAGCGGGGAGCTTACCCTTACGAGCGTGGCCGCCGGCGCCGAGTACTATGTAGAGGGCAGCGTTAACCTCGTGAACGACTGGACCTCTGCCACCCTTACTCCCAGCCTAGAGGCGCTCAACGGTATTTATCCGGAGACCGGAGGCTTGGATTTAAGCGCCATGGCGGGTTACCTAGGTTCTGGCATCGGTTTTACCTCTGTTCCGGCAAAGCTCTATCTAAGCGGTTTCTCAGAACTCAATGCCGGCATAAAAATATGGGCTGAGTTTACGGGAAGCGACTCCCTGACCCACACGGAATATCTTGCCGGCAGTTTAAGCGCTTTTGCGCCCCTGAGTATCGCTCAGCCCCTACCGAATCCTCTGAGTGCTACCGGGCTTTACGAACAGGCGCTCCCGGAGGCCAGCATCAGCTTCGATCTTGCCTCCGTCTTTAATCAACGGCCGGTGGATCTTGTCTTGCATTACGCCATGGATATGGGAAGCCAAGACATCACCCCGGCAGATCTTGCGGGCGGCCCATCGGCTTTGAACGTGGAGTTGGTTATGGTTCTGCCCTTTGCCCTCACCATAAGCGATCCCGCCGGAGCCCCCATCAATTTGGAGGGTATGCCCACAGATCTAGGCGGGGCGGATCTCTTTGGCAGAAGCGCTGACTCAGATAATGCTTTGATAGACGACCTGCTTTCAAACCTTAACTCCATGACCCTTGGAGTGCTTATAGACAATCAGACGGGTTTGAATCTGAGCGCCGACATGGTAGAAGCTTCCACAGGTTTCCACAAGACAATCAACCTGGCTGAGGCTA
Organism: Treponematales bacterium; assembly: GCA_041739325.1. GTDB lineage: Bacteria > Spirochaetota > Spirochaetia > Treponematales > JBGSOB01 > JBGSOB01. The sequence continues at coordinate 4,608 of JBGSOB010000201.1, read as the reverse complement.
GCCAAAGTATTGAACTAGACGCGGCGGAGATAGCCAGTATCCGCCAAACCCTTCCCTTTAGCCCAACCGTAACCGTTCGGCTGCCCCAGGGTAGCTACGCCTTTAGGCGTAACGCAAACCTGAGCGTGACCTTGAATGTGACGGTAGTGGCGGAAATAGATCAAACCTTTGAGCTCGGCGGGGAGGGGAACTAGCATGAAACGGATACTGCCATTTATTGCCCTTATTACGCTTTTCTTCGGGCTCCAAGCCCAAATGCCGCCACGCTTTATTGAGGCCGGTCTTGATCTGGGTTTGGGGGCTTCCAATAATTATTTCTTGCTAGGCGATTTTTTCCAAGAAACCCTGGTAATAGACCTAGACGATATAGCCGCCAACATCGGTTCTGGCGGCTACCGCTTGAGCGCCAACGCAGACGCGCGCTTACTCATGAATCTCAAACTCAAATCCAAGAAGCGCGGAGATAAGATTGGCCTAGGCCTCTTTAGCGGCCTGAGCCAGTTCGCGTTAATGAGCGTTCCGGACAGCGTATTCGATCTTCTTTCTGAGGGAAACCTTCCGGACACCACCTATTCAGGCGATATGGGCCTACGGGGCGATATCTTCGCCAGTATCGGCCTGGACGCCTCCTACGCGCGCGGGCCCTTAAGCCTGAGCCTGAGCCCGAGCTTCTATATGCCGGTTGTCCATATCGAAAAGCCGACAGCCCTCTACTCCCTGGTAACCAATAGCGACGGCACGGCGAGCGTCATGGCCCAAGCGAGCATACCACTCTATTCGGCGGTGCTTCTTTCACAGGATATGAGCATGGACGCGGGCCAGGCTATCGGAGCCATCTTCGGCTCTGGCGGGCTGGATATAAGCCTGGGCGGGATGTATCACCTCTTGCCCGAGCTTTCCGTGGGGGCTAACTTCCGCAATATACCCATCGCCCCCGCGCGGCTCACGAACCGCAATATGCTGAACGCATCATTCCAGCTTGATATGCTCGGCATCCTCTCTAACGTGGACACGGGGAATTTTTATACCATGACCAATGGCTACGAATTCGTCTCCGACCAAGCTCCCATAAACGTGCGTCGTCCATTTAAGATGGGCGCTGCCGCCGCCTATTACCCGCGGGCCCTGCGCTGGTTGACCCTGGACGGTAAACTCGAACTGGCCATCTACGATACGGTTTACGCGGATATCGGTTTACGGGCCAAGGCGAATCTGGCCAATATTGGCTTGTTCGTATTGTCTAGCGCTTACGAGGACATGGTGTGGAGAAATAGCGCCAACGTCGGCCTCAATCTTCGGATAGTGCAGATGAACCTTGAGATCGGCTCCCAGTCAACCGACTTTTTCCGCGCTTTGGGTTGGGGCGGCGTTTACGCCGGAATCGGGTTCAGGGTGGGGATGTGATGGGGTGGATGAACAGAGTCAGTAAAAGCGGCTCAAGCCTTTCTTTTGGAAAATCCCTGGCCGCTTGTGTTTTGATGCTGACCTTCGCCCTTGGCGCCGCGGCCTTTTTGGCTTCCTGCCCCCTGGCAAGCGAGTATGGCCTACCGGCGGAAAAACGGGATCCTCGACTCTTGGGTTTCTGGACTACCGATGAGGACGATAACGACCTGGCTCGGATGAGCGTGGAACCCGGCCCTGGGGAGAGCTACCGTATCACCGACCTTGATTTTGACATCGAGGAGTGGTACGAGTACGAGGCGATGGATGCCTTGGAATACTATGAGGGCCCTCCGGCCTTAAGTTATGAGGGCTGGATAGCCAAGGTGGGCAAGCGGAATTATTTGGTCGCACGCGTCCTTGAACCCGAGGAAGAGGATATCTTCCAATACCACGGCATAGAGTTCCAGCCGGATGGAAGGCTGCGCTTGTCCCAGGTGATGGACGGTTTTAGATCGGATGAACAGCAAGTCATTGTGAGCGCTGAGGCACTAGCCGCCTTCTTCCTCAAGTACCAGGATACGGATGGCTTTTTTACTAAGCGCCCTTCTTTGTGGGAAAGGCGTTCGGACTAAAACACAAGTGGCCTTTCTATGCTCACGGCTCTATACTCGTTTCCAGCTCGTCTTCTTCTGCCTTACGTTCGATGGCAAGCTCGATGAGGGCCGTTATAAGCCCTGAGTAGGACAGGCCGCTTGCTTCCCAGAGCTTGGGGTACATGGAAATGGCGGTAAAGCCGGGGATGGTATTGAGCTCGTTTACGATAAACTCGCCCTCGGTACTGAGGAAGAAGTCCACTCGGGCCATCCCCTCGCAGTCCAGGCAAGAAAAGGCGCGCAGGGCTAGGTCTTGTACCTTTTTCATCTCGGCATCGCTAAGTTGCGCGGGTATTGTCAGGACGGCACCATTTTCATCGATATACTTTGCCTGGTAGGAATAGAACTCTGCGTTTGCTTGAATCTCTCCGGCTAGAGAAGCCCTCGCTGTTTTGTTTCCAAGAACGGCGACCTCGATCTCCCTCCCCACAATGGCCTTTTCTATAAGAAGCTTGCGATCAAAGCGGAATGCCTCCCTGAGGGCTTGGGGCAACTCATCGGCGTTTGTTACCTTGCTCACGCCTACCGATGAACCCGCGTTAGCAGGCTTTACGAAGCAGGGATACCCCAAGAGCCTCCCCACCTCATCCGGGCTCGGCAGGGGGCCGCCCTTGGCTATGCAGATCCAGGGCGCTACCGGAATGCCTGCGTCTCGCAAAAGGCGCTTGGAAGCGTCCTTGTCCATGGCAAGGGCGGAAGCCAGAATGGAAGGGCCGACAAAGGGGATACCGGCAAGCTTGAGCAGTCCTTGCACCGAGCCATCTTCCCCAAAGCCTCCGTGGAGGACCGGAAAGACGACATCGACCGATGTGAGGCTCTGTCCGCTTTCCAGCGCGATGACGTCGCTTGCGCCTGCGCCCGCCTTGAGGGCAATTTCCGGCTCAGCGCTGTCTAAGAGGGCAAGATGGGGGTTTCCCTCAGAAAGGAGGAGCCGTGATTCCCGCCCCATGGTCCAGCGGCCGCTTTTTTCTATACCGATGAGGACGGGCTCATAGAGTGAGCGGTCAAGCGCCCGGACGACGTTGCGCGCCGATTGGATTGAAACCTCATGCTCGGTCGACTTGCCCCCGAAGATAACCGCTACCTTAAGCTTTGCCACGTTCTATCCCCTTGAGAGTCCCTGACCCTTGTGGGGTCACGAGCCTTTAAAATTCCATAATCGGGAATAGTATATCCGATTTCGCGGAGCGACAAGCCGTAGCTGTTCCGCCAGTAACCGCTAATGATATCCGTAAAACCCAGGCTCAGGCCTCATTCGATAAAAATTTAATTACTACCAAAACGCTTGCAAATACAGTATTTCCCTTTGTACTTTTAGAGCGGAGGAACATTATGAGAAAGTTTTTTTCAAAGATTTCTGTCTACCTTCTCCTGAGCGTCTTGGTTTTTTCAGGGGAAGCACTCATGGCCCAAATGAAGAAGCCGGTACAGACAAACGCCAGTTTTAAGGCGGTAGACGGCGCGAATCTCACGGCCTATCTTGCCTTGCCTTCAGGAAGCGCAAAGATTCCCGGCATCATCATGGTGCATGAATGGTGGGGGCTATCCGCGGATATAGCCGCCATGGCAGACAGGTTGGCAAAGGAGGGTTTTGCCGTGTTGGCGGTAGACGCTTACCGCGGTAAGCTTGCCCAGAGCTCCCAAGAGGCGGGTGCCCTGCGCAATGGAACCCCACCGGCGCAAATAGCCGCCGACCTCGACGCAGCCTACGCCTGGCTTGCAAAGCACCCTCGGGTTGACTCAGGCCGCATGGGGGCTTTGGGCTTCTGTTTCGGTGGTGCACAAGCGATGCTCCTTGGAACTCGGCAATCCGGCCTTGGCGCAGTAATCACCCTCTATGGGACGGGCCTCATTCAAAACGAAGCCGATCTCGGCAAGCTCGGTAGCGGCGGAGCCGTACTTGGCATCTTTGGAGACCAGGATAATGGCATACCCGCGGCTCAGCGCCAGGGTTTCAAAGATGCCCTTGCTTCACGCAAGGCCCGCTATGCGGAAACCCTCTATACGGGCGTGGGGCATGCCTTCGTAAAGGATGAAAACGTAGACGCCCCCGGCCCCGCGCGCCAAGCCTGGCGCCAGGTGATTAGCTTCCTGCAGGACGAACTGGGGCCTCGTTAAGAGCCTTGCTGTTGATCAAGTTCCGCGAGCCATACGCGCAAACGTTGCGCGATGGCGTCGCGGATTGTTCTGATAGCGGCTAGCTTTTCATCTTCGCCGCCTGCGAGGGCGGAGGGATCGGGGAAGGACCAGTGTATGCGCTGATGCGGACCGGGAAAGAGGGGGCAGCGTTCGGCGTTTGTCTCGTCGCAGACGGTAATGACATAATCAAAACGCTCGCCGCTATCGATGAGAGCTTGGGCTTTTTTTGCGTAGTGCCCCTCCATATTGATGCCGACTTCCTCCATCACCCTTACTACCAGGGGGTTGAGGCTACCGGCTTCTATGCCGGCGCTCATAACTTCTAAACGATCTCCAGCCATGTGGCGTAGGAATGCCTCTCCAATCTGGCTGCGTCCTGAATTATGGATGCACACAAAGAGAACCCTTTTTTTACCCATTTACTCCTCCCTTG
>JBGSOB010000198.1:0-18556 GCA_041739325.1 Treponematales bacterium | reverse complement strand
GCCCAATTATTCCGTATACTTAATCGGCGGAGGATTCCTTCTTGTCTTCCTCTTCGGCTATTGGACGGGGAACATCTTCACATCCATCTTGGAAAGCCTAAAGAATTTTATTTCCCTCTTTTTGGGCACGGTGTCTGTCCTCGCCGATATCGTCTCCTACATCCGTCTTTGGGCCGTCGGTCTTGCCGGCGTTGCCATTTCACAAACGGTAAACGGCATGGGCGCCGGTCTCTTCATGGGGCCCTTCTGGCTCAAGCTTGTCTTGGCACTTACCGCCATTCCCCTCCTCTTTGGCTTTGGCCATGGACTGAACCTCATCATGAGCGTTCTCTCCGTTCTCGTGCACGGCGTGCGTCTGAATCTGCTCGAATTCTCCAGCCATTTGGGCATGGAGTGGTCGGGATACAAATATGACCCCTTCCGGGTCAAGATTGAAGAAGAAAGCTGAAAGGAGTTAGCATATGGACTTAGGTTTGATCGGTGTAGCGTGTATCTTGGGGATCTCCGCCGTGGGTTCGGCAATCGGCGCCGGTATCGCGGGTCAGGCCGCTATTGGGGCGTGGAAGCGGAATTACGTAACCAATAAGCCCGCCTCCTTCCTCCTCCTTGCCTTCGCGGGCGCCCCCCTGACACAGACGATCTACGGCTTCATCCTCATGAACACCATGAAGACTTCAGCCGCGGACGGCCTGATGAAGCTGGGCGTCGGCCTGGCTTGCGGTGCGGCAATCGGCATGTCTGCCATTGCCCAGGGTAAGTGCTCGGCCGCCGGTTGCGACGCCTTCGGTGAAACCAGCAAGGGTTTTGCCCAGTACATGGTCGTCGTCGGCCTTTGTGAGACGGTAGCCCTCTTCGTGATGGCCTTTACCTTCTCCGTACTCTAGTTATAAGGAATTGGCGGGCCTCGGCCCGCCGCCATACCATGAAGACTCGAATCGTAAAAGTAGGATCCCTGCCCTTAGGCGGGGATTCTCCCATTTTAACCCAGACGATGTGGAAATCCCCCTTGGGGGAAATAGACGATGCCCTCTTAGCGCGCCTGGCTGCCCTCAAGTCCCTGGGTTGCGACATTCTCCGTTTTGCCTGCCCCGCCTATGAAGACGCGGAAAGATTGGGCCAGCTTGCCCTAAGCCTTGAAGTCGCGGGTATCGCGCTTCCCCTTGTGGCCGACATTCATTTTGACTGGCGCATTGCCCTACGTTGCCTTGACTTCCCCATTGCCAAAATACGCATTAACCCAGGCAATATCGGCGAGCGCTGGAAGGTAGAGGAAGTCCTGGCCAAGGCCCGCGACAAGGCCGTGCCCATCCGCATCGGAGTCAATTCCGGTTCCCTCCCTAAGGACCTCTCCGAAAAAACTGATCGAGCCCTGGCTATCGTCGAGGCCGCCGAGAGGGAAGTGGCCGTCTTTGATGAGCTTGGCTTTAAAGATGTCTTGGTGTCACTCAAGGCATCCGATATCGCCACCACCGTGGAGGCAAACCGCGTTTTTGCCTCAAGGCACGACATTCCCCTCCACCTGGGGCTCACGGAAGCCGGCCCACTTATTCCCGGCATCGTTAAAACCGCCTACGCCTTCCAGCCCCTTCTTTCTGCGGGCATCGGGGCCACGATACGCGTCTCCCTTACCGACAGCGAAGAAAACGAGGTAATGGCCGGCAGGGAGATTCTTGGCGCCTTGGGCCTAGGCGGGGCAATGCTGGATATCGTCTCCTGCCCGCGTTGCGGGCGCAACACCTTTGACACCCGCGCCTTTATCGAGCGCTGGCGGGACAGGCTCTACGCAGTGCGCAAAAGCGCCACCATCGCCGTCATGGGTTGCGTTGTCAACGGACCGGGTGAGGGTAAGCACGCCGACCTAGGCATTTGCGGGGCCGGAAATTCAGTTCTTATCTTCAGCCATGGAAAAATCCTGCGAACGGTTTCACTCGAAGATGCCGATAGAGAATTCGGGGATGCGTTGGACGCGTTCTTGAAGGAGTAAGGCATGCGGCGCCCTCTAGCCCTCTTATTAATCTGCCTCTGCGCTTCCTGGCTGTGGGGTCAAGGCGCAGAAGATCCTTCCTGGCTCAAATTGGAGACGGGGAAGCGGCTTTTTACCCAAAAAAATTTCGCCCAGGCGCTCCTTACCCTCAACACTGCGGTGCTGGAGCGTAATGAACGTTTTCTTCGCGCCCGCGACACACTGGATTCAGTTCTTGCCGACACCCAAGCCAGACGGGCCAAGGATTCCATCTCCCGACTCCTCGGCATCTACGCCGAGAGCGATCTTCGCTCAGGCGATATTCAGAAGATTAAGTCTCAGAGCGGCGGATTCCTTTCAAGGGAGCTTGCCGCCTATGAGGGCTTTCGCATATCTGATCCCTTCCAAAATCTTATTGACGTATTGCAGGCGGCCTTGGGCTTACGCTCCCCGGAGCGCCTCGGCGACTCCCTGGAAGCGTTACGGGTTTTCATTGATCATTCCCGTTTTTTCCCCGAGGCTGAGTGCTGGATCGCAAAAATCTATATGGCCGAAGGGGAGTATGAGATCGCCCAACGCCAACTTGAAAAAGCCATTTCCCAGGAGGCATCCCTTGAGGTGCCGGATTTCATTCACGAGATTCGCTATCTCCTAGCCTCACTGCATAAGACAAAAAAAGACTTGGCTGCGATGGAGAGGGAATATAAGGCGATTCTCTCTAAAGATGAACTGTATACCTCCGCGCGGGAGTCCTTCCGCAAAGATGCCATGCGTCGCACTCTTGTGGAGGACGGCATTGATAAATTCCTCATCCTCTATCGTCATAAGGCGGATTTTGCCGCACGCGCCTATCTGGTTCTAGGTGAATACTATTATAAGAGCGGTCGTTACGGCCAAGCCATACTCCATCTCATGGTTGCCGCGGATATCTTGGGCACCAAGGTAATCAACGACTTGAATATGGACGACCCGGACTATCGCTTTAGTAATCTTTCCGAGCTTCTTGCCCGCATGGAAGAAAAACCCGAGCTTGCGCGCTTTGCCCGTGACAGCGAGGTCTATAAAACCTTCTATTATCTGGCCTCAGCCCTCCATGGCGATGGTCGATCCCGCCAAGCCAAGGAAGTATGGCTTGCCCTCTCGCGTTCTCCTGACGCTTGGGGTAGACGGGCCGCGCAACAAGCACAGAGTCCGCAGCTAGAGTCTGCCGAGGCCTTCCCGGAATTCTAGTCTGCGCTTTACTGCTTTCTTATTTGGGTGGAGGGAGGACTAACTCGCCCGGGGTCGCTGCCAGGAGGACCACTCCCTTTGCCAATAGCTGGGAAATGCCGTCAGATACCTCGCGTTCGGAAAGCCCGATATGATGGGTAGACCAAAGAATGAATTTGTCCCTGACGATGCGCTGACCCTTGAAACTGTCTATACCGTTTGCTTGGGCATAGTCCTTGAGCCCGGAGTAGATGAGGGCCTCACGGTTGGTTGAGGCAAGGGCTTGGATAAGGCTGTTCGACCTGCGAATCCTCTCCGACAGTATACGGACGATCTTAACCGCGAAGTCCGGGTTCTTCTCTATCATGGGGAAGAAGAGGCTTTCGTCCATGGAGAGGAGTCGGGTAGGGGCGGTGGCGATAGCGGTTGCCGAGCGCGGTTTTTTCTCTATAAGCGACATCTCACCGAAGATATCGCCTTTTTTAAGCACGATGAGGGTTTTTGATGTCTCAACGCTCGTCCGTTTTGAGATTTCCACCTCGCCCTCAATGATAATGTACATTTCCTCTCCGATTTCTCCCTCGGTGAAGATGAGCTTGCCGGCGGGCACTGAGCGCATATGTTTTGCGTATATTTCCTTACGGATCGTCATGTTTGTATTATCGGCATTTTTTCCCTAAAGAGAAGTCCCTGCTCGCCCTCTCCCTTGCGGGCTTTTTCTCATTCTGCTAAAGTCGAAACGATATATTCCCGGGAGGTGTTCATGAATCGAACACGGCAAATTCTCGCAATTTCCATGCTCGCTAGCTTCTTCATCTATCCGGCTTGGTCGCAGGCATCGGGTGGGATTGGCAACCAAAGTCTAAACCGGGAGATGCAGGCCTTTCTTAACTCTAATGAATACTATCCCGTTCCCGGAGATATCTTTAGCCTGAGCATCATCGTCATTGGTCCCGGTTCCCAAGCTTTTCTGGGCAGTCAAGGCAGTATTTCCTACAGCGTGGTGCTTAACAGGGACTACAGCCTCTACCTGCCGGTAGCTGGTTCTATTTCGGTTAAGGGCCTTCATTTCGAACAGATCCGCCAAAGGGTCATCGAGTCTATTAACAAGCGTATCGCGGTTGATTATATCGACTTCCAATTTGCCATTCCGCTTTCATTCCAGATATTCGTCAACGGCCTTGTTCAGCGCCCCGGTCCTGTCACGGCCAGCTCCATCATGCGGGTATCCGATATCATTGGGGCCGTAGGAGGCCTTGCCGCCGGCGCTAGCAGTCGGAGGATCCTCCTCACGCGCTCGGATGGCAGCCAGCAGAGCGTTGATATCCAAAGTTATCTACGCCGCGGAGACAAGAACGCAAACCCCCTTCTTCTACCCGGTGATAAAATCAGCGTAGGACAAGCCCTTAAAACGGTACGGATTGAGGGCGCCGTTCTCTCCCCAGGCTACTATGAACTTGTTGATACTGACCTCTTAAACGACGTTTTGGAATTCTCCACAGGCCTCACGGTCAACGCGGCCAAGGATTTTGCCAGGCTTTTACGGATCAACGAGGATGGAACCTATTCAACCTCAACCCTTGACCTTAACAAGGACAGGCAGATAAAACTCATGAACGGGGATGTGATCCGCGTGCCCACCGCCACGGAAAACTCTTCATTCATTACGGTGGAAGGACCCTTTTACGGCAAGGCAAACAACGGAGTTGACCCGGCGACTATGCCGACTTCCCAAGTGAATCTGCCGGTGGCAAGTTCTGAGGGCGCATCGCTCCAGGGCCTGACCCTGCCTTCTCCCATCAAGGTCTATCTGCCCCATTATCCGGGCATGAACCTCTACGACATCATGGAAAAATTAGGGGGCCCCACTCTCTACGCCCGCGGTTCGCGCGGCCGAGTAATCCCAGCTAAGGGCGGAGAGGATCTTGGCTTTGACCCGATAGAGCTGTGGAAGACGCCGGAGGAATGCCGTAAAATTATTATCTACCCAGGGGACTATGTTCTCATTCCCATGAAGAATCAGATAGTGAGTATTGCCGGGGAGGTTAACCTGCCACGGGTCCTGCCCTATATGGAAAAGCGCAGTTTGGCCGAGTACCTTGCCTATGCCGGCGGTATCAAGATTTCCGGTGATAGGGGGTCTATCGCCCTCTATGATGCCTCGGGTAAGAGGTTGAAGAGGGTAAAGCTTGACTACATCCCCGAGCCGGAGGATATCGTCGTCGTTCAACCCAATGGTTGGAAGGCCTTTGCTAACTGGTGGGACCAACCCGGCCCCATCTCAAGCACTACCAAGGTCCTGGGCTTCTTGTCGATCATTGCTACCTTGGCGAGTACTATCATTACAATTTTGACGGGTGTGAAAATTATTAAGTAGTTCCCATTATTGTTTTGTACAAATTCTCGTGTAAAAAAGGTTCTGCGCGGTTTTAGCTAGCTTCTGAGCGCTCGGCGTAGGAGGCTAGATAGGCGCTGATAAGCTCGCGGTCTTCCTCGCTTGCGCCTGAAAATTCGAGGGCGCAGATTGCCCCTGCCCGGCTTAGGCGGCAGGGGAAGGAACGGATGGCTGAACCAACGCGCAAGGAGCAGTCCGGAATGTCCCTTCCCGGATGGAGGTCAGTCAGGGTATCCGGAGAATCGGCCTTAAAAGAGATGCCGCGCGATGAGATGGATTCTATCTTTCCGGTTACGATGACGTAGGTGTCCGGGTGGGCAAAGGTAAAGTCCAAGCGGTCGTAGAGGCTGGGGACAAAGCGTTCGCCCATGCGCTGGTCGTCTACCAAAAGGTAACGCTTGATCACTTGCTGAAAACGGGAAAGTTCGGCCCGCTCCCGCAAATTTTCATGGATTACCCCGTTTACGCCCAAGAAAACCGCCTTGGCCGCCTCATCAAAGGCAAAGTGGTCCCCTTTTAAAAGAAGAAAAACGCAACGCTCTTTGCTTCGATACATGCGGATCATCTGCACAAAGGGCTTCCAGTGCCTGGGGAAATCCTCAGCGGAAAAGACCACCGCCTCGGGGTCGATCTCGTCTATATTGTCCATTGCCTTGACGGGGTTTTTATAACGGATGAGGTCGAAACCCAGCGGCCGCAGGTAGTATCCGGCAAGGTCGGCAACCTTGTCCGAGGCCATGACGAGGATGGCTTTCATTCTGTTCCCTTGGCCACGACGGTATAGTCGTAGATATACCAGATATCGTCCATCCGGCGCAGGTAATAGGTATACTGCATCTTTTGAAGGTAGCCGGGATACTGGAAGCGGGCCATGACGACAACCTGCCCGCGTGAGGGGGTGTAGCTTGTGTTGAGGATTTCGAAGTCGCGTGGAATAGTGACGATATCCTTATCAACTACCTCGCGCATGAGGTCAGCCTTATAAAGCTCGAGCATCCTTTGCCGGCCCTCATCGGACTCACGCAGATAGATCTGGGTTTTCGTGGAGTCGCGCTTGAGCATTGACTCCGCGTCTAGGTAAATGAAGAATTCGTTCCAGCGCCCTTTTTGACGGGCAATGATGGTGCGGCGCACTACCTCGTCTGGGGGAAGTTTTTCCGCCTTGATGATTTCCAGGCTTTCTTGGCTTATCATGTCACGCACCGGGGAAAGGCTGAGCTCTGGGCGCACCGAGAGGCTTAGGCGGTTGGATTCAAGCGCCGTGGATTGGGAGCGGGCCAATTCAGGGTAGAAACGGCAGGAGAAGGTATAACTGCCGGTTTCTTGTACTTTGACGTAATCCGCCACGTCTTCAACAAAGGAGTATTCCTCACCGGGTTCGAGGGAGAGCTCCCTAAAAAAGACAGGTTGATTGCGCTCCTGTTTTCTGATAAAAGTATCTGATGGCGAGAGAGCTCGGTTGGAGCTTGTTTTTACGTCAAAAGCGACCGAGAACATCTTGTCGTCGGCTAGTTTGAAGCGATAGGTCTGCGGGCTATCGTTTTTTATTGTTATTTTTACTGGGACAGGGTTCCCCGGGGTGTAGATGCGCTTATCATGGTACTTGATGGAAAAGCTCATCTGGGCGCCCAAGGCCGATGTCACGAGGAATAAAAATGCGCAAGCAGCTAGGATTCTGTTCACGTTCTTCGCTCCAGATCGATCATATTCCCCTAGATTGTCGGTAAACTAATATGAATACCTTACAAGGAAGCGATGTCTTTACCATCTTCTCCCGTTGGCAAAGTTTCCATGATTTCCGGAAAATGGTCAAGGAAGGCCCCTGGCCGCTGGACGCCGAAGGTGCTCATGGCGCCCTTTCTGCCTTTTTAACCGCTCAGGCTTTCCGTTCTCTTGAGAGCCTTCAGACCCCCGGGCGCGGCCTTTCCGCAAAGCCCGCCCACCTCCTTGTCGTCGCTCCCAGCCAGGAAGAAGCCGAGCTCTTTCTCCATGACTTGGAATTCTCAGGTATCCGCGCTCGCATCTTCCCCTGGTGGCAGGCCCTTCCCTATAGGCCCTGCGCCCTGCGCTCGCCGGTTTTTTCCGAGCGTAGCGAGTGCTTGGCCGCCCTTTGCGGCGAAGAGCCCTCTATCGTCATAGCCACCGAGCGCGCCCTGTTGAGCCCCCTGCCGCCACCGGAGCTGTTTTCAGCCTGGCTCTTTGACATACGCGTCAAGGCGGCTATCGACCCGGAACTGGTAGCCGAAAAGCTGGGCGAATTCGGCTACCTGCGCGTGCCGCGAGTTTCGGTGCGCGGGGAATTTGCCCTGCGCGGCGAGGTTTTGGATCTCTGGCTGCCGGGCATGGAAGAGGCGGTGCGCATCGTCTTTGACTTTGATGTCGTGGATGCCATCAAAACCTTCGACCCCTTAAGCCAGGCCTCGAGCGCGCGCTTGGAATCCGTGTGCGTCTATCCCCTCAAGGAAGCTCTGTGGACAGAGGAGTCCATTGTCCGCTTGGAAGAGGCCCTTACCGACGAATCCCTCTACCCGGATCAGGGAAAGGCCCTCATCGAGGAACTTAGGATAAAAGGCGAGGCGAAGGGGGAGGAGCTCTTCTTTCCCCTCTCCTACACGGGGCCTGCCTCTCTTTTGGATTACCTTGGCGATGGCAGCCTTGTCGTCTTCCAGGATTACGAGCGGCTTAAGAATCAAGCTGAAGCTCTGTCCCGCGAATTCAAGGGGCTCTACCGCAAAGCCCGCTTGGATAGCAATTCTAGCGACCACGCCCTTTGCGCCCCTCCGCCTCCTGAACGCCTACTTTTAGATTTTCCCCACTTGGAATCTGGCATTAGGCGTTCGGTACGCTTTCGCGGCATAAAGAACCCGGAAGAAAAGCGGCTCCGCCTTGCCTGCGACCCGCCCCGTTCCTTCTTCGGCAATATCGACTATTTTAAAGAAGAACTGGGCAACCTCCTTGCCGCCGGCTACAAGGCCATGATCTTCGCAGAGACGGAGGTTCAAGCAGAGCGCATCCGGCAAATGCTCAAGGACAGCCCGGTTGCCGTTATACCCCACGGCATTTCTTCCGGCTTCACCATCCCCGAGCTCAAGCTCCTGGTTGTCCAAGAAGGGGAGATATTCGGCCGCAAGAAGCGCATCGCCAAGAGCCTCCATCACGTTAAGAGCGCGGTTATCGATACCTTCGTCGAGCTCAACCCCGGAGACTTCGTCGTCCACGTGAACTACGGCATAGGCCGCTTCTTGGGCATAGAGCGCATGCGGGTATTGGGAAACGACCGCGACTACATCAAGCTCGAATACGCCGGTGAGGAAACCGTCTTCATTCCCATCGAGCAGGTCAACCTCGTACAACGCTATATCGGCAACGAGGGCAACGAACCTCGCCTAGACAAGATAGGCTCTAAGAGCTGGGAAGGGCGGAAGTCACGCGTTAAAAAATCGGTGGAGGACCTAGCCGAACGCCTCATCCGCCTCTACTCGCGGCGCAAAGCTGCCAAGGGTTTTGCCTTCCCTCTGGATTCGGATTGGCAAACCGCCTTTGAAGCGGCCTTTCCCTACGAGGAAACCGAGGACCAGCTGCGCACCGTTGAGGAAATAAAGGCTGATATGGAACGCCCCATGCCGATGGACCGCATGGTCTGCGGCGATGTAGGCTTTGGCAAGACGGAGGTTGCCGTGCGCGCCTGCTTTAAGGCCGTCATGGGCGGCAAGCAGGTTGCTTTCTTAGCCCCGACAACCATCTTGGCCGAGCAGCACTTTGAGAATTTCCAGGAGCGCTTCCAAAAATTCCCGGTGCGTATCGCCATGCTCTCCCGCCTCATTCCGCCCAAGGAACAAAGAGAAATCCTTGTAAAACTGGAGAAGGGCGAATACGACATCCTGGTGGGAACTCATCGCATCCTCCAGCGCGATATCCGCTTCAAGGACCTCGGGCTTTTTGTAGTGGACGAGGAGCAGCGCTTCGGGGTTAAGGATAAGGAACGGCTCAAGGAGCTTAAGGCAAACATTGACTGCCTCACCCTCACCGCCACCCCCATACCGCGCACCCTCCACATGTCACTTTTAAAAATCCGCGACATGTCCACCCTGACAACCCCGCCTTCCAACCGCACCCCAGTGCAAACCTTCATAGACGAATTTGATGGGCAGAAGGTTGCCGACGCCATCCGCCGCGAGATAGCTCGCGGCGGCCAGGTTTTCTACCTGCACAACCGGGTGGAAACCCTAGACGATACCAGCCGCCTCATTATGGATCTTGTGCCGGAGGTTATGGTGGAGAGCGCCCACGGCAAACTTGCCGGCGAGGAGCTGGAAGATATCATGCACCGCTTTATCCATGGCGGCTTCCAAGTTTTAGTGAGCACCACCATCATCGAGAACGGCATCGACATCCCCAACGTCAACACCATCATCATAGACCGCGCCGATATGTTCGGCATCTCCCAGCTCTACCAGCTGCGCGGGCGGGTAGGGCGCTCCGACCGCACCGCCTATGCCTTGCTTATGTATCCCAAGGGCAAGGCCCTCTCGGAACTTGCCATGAAGCGGCTGCAGATCATATCGGATTTCACCGAGCTGGGCGCAGGTTTTAAGATTGCCATGAAGGACATGGAAGTGCGCGGCGCTGGCAACCTCTTAGGCGGAGAGCAATCTGGCGAGATCTATTCTGTCGGCTTTGACCTCTACATGCGCCTCTTGGAAGAGGCTGTGCGCAAACTCTCGGACGAGGATTGGAAGCAGGAAGAAGAGTCCTATCTGGAGCTTGAGTACTCAGGATTCATTCCCGACGACTACGTTCCTGTTCCCATGGTGAAGATGGAAATCTATAAAAAGATAGCTGGCATCCAAACCCAAGACGAGCTGGACAGGGTTTATGCCGAGCTTGCGGATCGCTTTGGCCCCGTGCCCGAGGAAGTAGCCAGCCTCCTTTCCTTGGCCGAGATCCGCATCCTCTGCCGCCGCCTCTCCATTTCCAGCTTGCGCGAGCGTCAGGGCCTAGTCCAGGTTGAGTTCTCCCGCGTCGCTGCCGTGGCGGTAGACAAGCTTTTACGCATGATGCGCGAAAGCCCGGATCGCATCAAACTAGACCCGCACCGGCCCAACGTCATCATCCTCAAGTCCGGCTCCATCGGCCTAAAAGAAAAGAGCGAATTCATCAGGGAAAAACTATCGGCTCTCCTCTCAGGATAGGGGTGAAAACACCATCAAGCCTTCGCGCTTTATGCTATAAAAACTAGAGAGCATAGGGCCTGGCATAAAAAAATCATCGTAGCGCTAACGCTGCGCAGGGCTTGCTAAGACGCGCTACGATGATTTTTTTACGCCACCCATGCTCAAGAGCGCGCACAGCACACAGCGCGAAGGCTTGAGGGCGCTTTGCCTGGCGTCGGGGGACGGGGGGAGGGCGAGGAACTCTTTTATTGACAGTTGGAAAGGCTTTGGATAGACTCTTTGCAAAAGGAGTAAAAAGTGAAAAATGGTCTTTTGATTTTCCCTCTGCTTTTTGTTATCTCCGCTAGTTCTCTTCCCGCGCAAGAGTCTGTCCTTAATGATATTTCCTATACGCGCTTGGAAAACGGGCTCGATGTCTTTATTCTTGAAAACCATTCAACCCCATTAGTCAGGATCGCACTCGCCTTTAGGGCTGGTTCTATAGCTCAAGAGGAAAAGACGGCTGGGGTAATGCATTTATACGAACATATGATGTTTGAAGGCGGCTCGAGTCTTTTTCCGGCATCGGCTTCACTCCTTACCGAGGCTGTTCGACTTGGTACGCCAGATATGAACGCGTTTACCAGTCAAGAGATGATGGTCTTCCATTTTTCTTTGCCGGCTGAACGTATAGATCAGGGCCTAGCCTACTGGTCTGAAGTTGTGCGAAATCCTGTTTTTGGAGCCTTAGAGCTTGAGAATGCTAAGCGTCCACTCATCAATGAGATAGGCGAGGGTAGCAGCCCTAGCTATTCAGACGGCTTTTTTTCTGCCTTTCCCTGGCGTAAGGATGTTCGCGGCCACTCAAGCGCGATAAAAAAAGCGGATATTGAAACGCTAAAAGACATTAAAGCCCGATTTTTCCTGCCCAACGACGCGGCGATATTCGTTTTTGGCGCGCTTGACAAGAAAAACGCCTTAGATCTTATCAAGGCTTCTTTTGGAGATTGGGAAGCAGGAGGAAATCCGTGGAAGGATTTTCCGCCCTCCTTTCCCTTTCCCGGCATAGCTAGCTCCCAATTCTATATCGCTGAATCTCAACAGATAGAGCAGGGCAAGGCTGAATTTACTATGCGTTTTCGCGGTCCAGACCTGGCATTCGGCTCTGTGGCAACATCCGCTCACAGACGTAAGGTCGTCGCCGCATGGCTTCTGGTTTCACTTTTATCGGATTCCAAGGGCCCCTATACTGAAAGACTTGGAAGATGGTCAGAGAATCAATCAAAACCAAATTCCTGGTTTTCAGAATCAAGGGATGGAAGTATTTTTACGCTGAGCTTCCCTCTGAAGCTTGACAAGAGTAAGCCCGCTTGGCAGGAGTGCAGAGAAGGTTTACTGGATGGCATGTGGCGCGATGAAATGGAAAAGATAAAATCCGGCGCGGCACTTTACTTCGGCGCGGGTGCCCTCGACCGTATAAAGAACATGCAAAAAATCAATCAGGCCTTTGTGCGCGAAGAAATGGCCGGTTTTCAGAATTCACTTGCCTCTGACTGGGCAAAAGGCGGGGCAGAATGGATTCAGGAACAAAAAGCATTATTTGAAGAAGTCGGCTATGAGGATATAGAAAAAATAGTTGGGGAGTACCTTCTGCCTCATCCGGGGATTTTCACCCTCCTCGTTTCGCAAACTGATTATCCCCGCGAGCTATATCCCGCTTTGGAAAATGGCTTTAGCAAGGCTGAAGATTTGCAGTCTTGGTGGAAAAGACGGCGGCCTTAATGAAGCGACGGGACAAGGAGTGAATATGCAAGAAAAAAAACAGATGCTTTTGTCAATCGTGCCAGCTTTGCTTATCGCGCTGTTTATCTCATGTCAATCTACGGGAATGCCAAAGACTGGCCTGGGTAACGATATTGAGGCAATAGCACAAGAGGAATCTGAAGATAGCCTTAAGGAAGCAACTGCCAAGACCGCAGAATTGCCGCTCTCGCTTCCCTTGCCCGCCCTAGACGCCAAAAGTCTTTTTTTTATGCGAAACATTGAAAAAATAAAGCGAAATAGCCTTTCGAACGGCATCGACATTATCATTTATAAGGATACAGGCCGTCCTATCACATCGCTTTATCTTGTCTATTCCAATTGTGCTTCCATCGCCAAAGAAAATAAACCGGGCTTGGAATTCCTCACCCTACAAACCATTGCAAACGGTCCAAGGTCAATGGATGATGCCCAATGGTCGGCTTTATGTGACTCTAGCGGGATGCGTCTTGTGACGCGGATGAGCCATGATCTTTCAAGCCTCGGTATTGAAGCCCCGGCTCAAACCTTTGATGCCGCCTTGCAGGGCTTTCTTGCCTGCGTTTTAGACCCTGATTTAAAACGCAAGAGCTTTGACGCCAATAAAGCGGATATGATGGCCGGCTTGATTGCGGCTAAGTCATCATCCATGGGCAGGGTTGAATCCTTGCTTCGAGCGCGTGCCTTTTTCGGACACCCCTATGCCGTGCCACCTCAGGGAAGCGCCGATTTTTCAGACGCCATCGGCCTTGAAGATGTCCAGGCATGGTATAAAGAAGAAATGGGCGTAGAGCGTATGAGCATTGTGGTCGTCGGAGACGTGGACGCGCAGAAGCTGACAACCCTTCTTGAAGAAAGCTTAGGCGCTTTGCCAAGGAAGGCGGAGCAACCTTCTCCTCCTTCTCGCTGGGCCTTTGACCAGGAACTCTTTATCATGCCTACTGCAGCCGCGCGGGAATCCTTTCTTCAGGGCTATTTTGCGGCACCCGGACCCTCAGACGCAGACTCACCTGCATTTACCCTGGCAATAGCGGTACTTGATAAACTCTTGTTCCGTTCCGTGCGTTCGCTGCGTGGAGAAGCCTATGGAGTCGGGGCATACTGCAACCCTCAGGATAGCCCCCACGCCTCCATATGGCTTCTCAAGACATCAAACCCAGCAAAGGTAAAGAAGTACTTTGATGAGGTGGTGCTAGACTTGGCCAATGGCTTGGGGCCCTCAGCTTCAGGCGACATAGGCTCCTTATCGCCCCTGAGCCAGACCCTTGACAGTTGGAAATCTACGGTAATAAACGGTTTTTTTTCCGGGTCTGGAAAGTCAGGGGATATCGCCTGGGGTCTGTCTAGCGCCCTGCACTATTATGACGATCCCGCCGAATATTTTCGCTTTGTAGACAGGATAAATGCCGTGAACGCAGATGATCTTGTAAAGGTAACGCGGCGCTGGATTCTTCCCGCGAGGGTAAGTTGGGTTATCCTAGGCGGGTCAATGGCACTGCAGACCGTAGACCCGGATGAATGGCAATCCTTTCCACTTCTCGCGGATTAAGCAGCCAGTTTTTTGTTTTTTACCCATAAGGCCTCGGGCTGTGCTACACTATCTCGCGTTTTAGGAGGCTTGCCCTATGCAGGAAAAAATTCAGGAAATCGCCGCCCGGCTCAAGGAACTCCGCGAGTTATCCGGGCTTTCGGCAGAGCGTGTCGCAGAGCGTCTTGAGATAGCTGCCGAGCGTTATGCAGGCTATGAAAGCGGAAAGGAAGACATCCCCGCCAGCATCCTGGTGGAACTTGCCCACATCCTCCAGGTGGAAACTACCGTTCTCCTCACCGGTGAGGATCCCCACATGAAAGTCTTTACCGTTACGCGCGCGCTCAAGGGCGTGAGCGTGGAAAGGCACAAGGATTACCGCTATCAAAGCCTTGCCGCCAACTTCATCCACCGCAAGGCAGAGCCCTTCATAGTAACGGTTGAGCCCAAACCGGAGGGGACGCCCCTTTCGGTAAACTCACACCCCGGCCAGGAACTGGATTACCTCCTAGAGGGAAGGCTCCTTGTCAACATCCATGGCAATCAGCTCGTGCTTGAGCCGGGAGACTGCATTTTCTTCGACTCAGGCTATGGCCACGGCATGGCCGCCTTAGGCGGGCTTCCGGCAAAATTTCTTGCCATCATCCTCTAGGAGAAAGACATGACAGCACTCCAGCGCTACATGCGGCAAACGGACTTCTCCTCCTACGAGGACTTTATCGCCAACTTTTCCGTGGATATTCCCGAAGGCTTTAACTTTGCCTTTGACGTAGTGGATTATTATGCCGCCCATGAGCCCCAGCGGATCGCCCTGGTATGGTGCGACGAAAACCAAACCCGCAAAATAAACTTTGGGGAAATGAAGCGTATGAGCGATAAGGCGGCAAACATGTTTCGCGCCGCCGGCATCGGCAAGGGCGACCCCGTCATGCTCATCCTCAAGCAGCGCTATGAATTCTGGTACTGCATCCTCGGCCTCCACAAGCTCGGCGCCATCACCATTCCCGCCACACACATGCTCACCGCCCACGACATCGAGTATCGCATCAAAATGGCGAGCATCAAGATGATCGTCTCGGTTGAGGGGGAGCTCAACGACTTTGTGGACAAGGCCCAGGAAAAGGTGGGAATCTTAGAAAGTAAGATGCTCCTCGGCTCGGAGCGCCCCGGTTGGCTGAACCTGGCACAAGAATTCGAGCGCGCATCCGCTAGCTTCGAACGCCCCAGCGGCTCCCTCGCCAGCCTCAATTCGGACATCATGCTCCTCTATTTCACATCCGGTACCACCGGCTTCCCCAAGATGGTCCAGCACGACTTCGCCTATCCCTTCGGCCACATCATCACGGCAAAATATTGGCAGAACGTCACAGACGGAGGGCTCCACTACACGGTAGCCGATACCGGTTGGGCAAAGTCCGTATGGGGTCAGCTCTACGGCCAATGGCTCTCAGGCTCCGGCGTCTTCATCTACGACTACGAAAAATTCACCGCCGCCAAACTGCTTGAAAAGGCAAGCTCCCACGGCGTCACCACCTTCTGCGCCCCGCCGACTATTTGGCGCTTCCTAATAAAGGAGGATCTTTCCAGCTATGATTTTTCTTCCTTAAAGTATACCGTGGTTGCCGGCGAACCCCTCAACCCCGAGGTTTACCAGCGCTTTCTCGAAATGACGGGCCATCGCCTCATGGAGGGCTACGGCCAGACGGAACTCGTCGTCACCATGGCAACCTGGCCTTGGATGAATCCCAAACCAGGTTCCATGGGAAAACCCTCCCCGAGCTATGACATCGTCCTCTTGAACAGGGAAGGCAAAGCCTGCGAAGTGGGGGAAGAGGGCGAGATCTGCATTCGCACCAGCAAAGGAAAACCCCTTGGGATGTTCGGCGGCTACTACCGCGATGCAGAGCGGACAAAGGACTCATGGCATGACGGATACTACTACACGGGCGACACCGCGTGGATGGACGAAGACGGTTACTGCTGGTTCGTCGGCCGTTCCGACGACCTCATCAAGAGCTCCGGTTACAGGATAGGTCCCTTCGAAGTGG
Source organism: Treponematales bacterium (assembly GCA_041739325.1). Lineage (GTDB taxonomy): Bacteria > Spirochaetota > Spirochaetia > Treponematales > JBGSOB01 > JBGSOB01. The sequence continues at coordinate 2,460 of JBGSOB010000198.1, read as the reverse complement.
AGAGCGCCCTCATCCAGCATCCGGCCGTCCTCGAGTGCGCCATAACCGGCGTACCCGATCCCGACCGGGGCCAGGTGGTAAAGGCGACTATCGTTCTCGCAAAGGGCCACAGCGCCAGCGAAGAGCTCAAGCTGGAACTCCAGGAACACGTAAAGAAGGTAACCGCCCCCTACAAGTATCCGCGCATCGTGGAATTCGTGGAGTCCCTGCCAAAGACGATCAGCGGAAAGATTCGGCGAGTTGAAATCCGTAGGGGGAACGCATCCTAGAGCGGTCGATCCTGGCGCGCATTAATCTATGGAGCGCAGGGCCTGTCATAGAAAAAACATCGTCCAGCTAACGCTGCGCTGCGCTTGCTAAGACGCTGGACGATGTTTTTTCTATGCCACCCGCGCTGGCTAGCTATCAGGCGCCAAGATCGACCGCTTGAGGGCGGGTTCCTTCGCATCGCTCTGAGAAGGCTGTGTCGGCTCTACCGACACAGCCTTCTTGGTAGCGGTTCCCCCACGCTCCAGCCTCCTCGGCGCCAAGCTTTTTTGAAAGCCGGTCTCAAAGAGAGCCCGGCTCAAGCTTTTCTTAAACGCCTGCGGGGTCTTCCGCTTCCCCCTTGTGTGGGGCTTCAAGGATAAACGACTTTCCATCGCGCCATAATATATAACGTTCAATTTAGCCCTGATCGATCCCAAAGAAAAGCCTAGCTCCTCAAGTTGCTAAGCGCGCCAGCGTACAGACGATTCCCCCTTGCTCTGACTAACTTTTATAAGCTAATGGAGAACCAGGAATACAAGGATGCGTCTCAGCGAAAGCCTGGCCTTGGCCGCGCGCACAGTGCCGAGGCACTCCTTGGCTCCATGCTTCGAATTGTCGTTATCTAAGGAGAATATGATGAATCCCAAAGGAATTCTGCTGTTGCTGTTTACGTCGCTTCTGCTTGTTTCTTTTACGGCCTGTAAAAATGTCCCTGATCCCACGGCGCCAACGGTCCTTTCTACCATACCCCTGGATTCAGCTACGGGCGTGAATGGCAACGCTGTCATTTCCGCTACCTTCAGCGAGGCTATGGATTATAGCACCATCGTGGCCGCAAACTTTTCTGTCTATGACAATGCGACACCTGCGGTGGCTGTTGTTGGAACCGTCACCTATGACCTGCCAACCATGACTGCCAGGTTTGCACCAACCGTCATTCTCAATGCCCTTACTACCTATACGGCAGGCCTAAGCCGCTCCGTTGCGGACCTTGAAGGTAATAAGATGGAAGCTTCCTACGAATGGAGCTTCACGATCGCGGCGGCAGGGTCTGGCCCCGCACCGGTACTCTTAGGCACAGCGGGCAACTTTGCTATTCTGGCAAAAACGGCTATATCAACTGTGCCGGACTCCCATATTACGGGGGATATCGGCGTCAGCCCTGCTGCAGAAACCTTTCTTACCGGTTTTTCCCAAACCAAGTGTACCGGATACTCAACATCGCCCCAGGTAGTCGGATTCATGTATGCGGCAGACATGACGCCCCCTACGCCTACTATGATGACCACCGCCATTTCAGACATGGAAACCGCCTATACGGATGCTGCCGGCCGCCCGACTCCCAACTTTGTGAATCTAGGCACGGGAGAGATTGGCGGGCAAACCTTGGTTGCCGGCCTCTATAATTGGGGTAGCTCGGTCACCATCTCTTCCAATCTCAGCATTTCCGGTGCATCGAATGATGTGTGGATCTTCCAGATAAGCGGCGACCTCAGCCTCAGTGGCGGCTTTAGCGTCTTATTAAGCGGCGGGGCTCAGGCTAGGAATATCTTCTGGCAGGTTGCGGGAGAAACTACCCTTGAAACGGCGTCCCACTTTGAAGGCGTAATACTTTGCCAGACAGCCATCATTATGAACACCGGCGCATCGATGAACGGCAAGGCTCTGGCTCAAAGCAATGTAGCCCTCGACAAGGTTACTCTTAGCGACGTCCAGTAGCGGTAGTCGGAATAGCCTGCAAAAAGGCAGCGCCGGTTTAGCCGGCCTTGCTCACCTTAAGCAGGCTATTCCCGTGATGGGCCGAGAGTATCTCAACCAATTCAGGTGAGAACTTGAGGCTCATCCCGGCTTTGAGAACCCCGGTTGGCATGCGTTGGTTGGACTCTATCTTACCGGAAACGCTAAACTGATAACTGCGGAAAAAGAGTTTGAGGCTACATTCGGCGCCTATCTCAAAATCTGGGGTAGCTGCGGGAAAGAGCATCTGGGCTGAGTCTGTGGCTATGGAAAAGAGGGCTAAGCGATGGTTAGCGCCCTTACAGCTGAATACGGCGTAATTGTTGTAGCCCAGTTCCTTGGCGCTCTCAGGGCTAATAGCCACAATCCTGCCCTTGTTGGATTCGTACTCCATCTGTAAACGGTCCTGGGCGGTAAGGTAATCCCCGATAATCATTGCAAGGTCGTCCGGGCAGGGCTTGAAATCCAGGCTCA
>JBGSOB010000123.1:0-91138 GCA_041739325.1 Treponematales bacterium | reverse complement strand
CCTTCATTTTGCCTCTCTTACGGGGCGAGCTTGGGCATCATCCTCTTTGCCCCCAGCCTGACAACCTTTCTATCCAAATGGATCCCACCCTTCGCGGCCAAAGCCTTTGCCGTTTCCCTCGGGGCTTGCGCCGCCTCGGCACCCATCAGCATCGCCCTCTTTGGCAGCTTCAATCCCGGCTGCATCCTCACCGCGACCCTTGCCGGCCCGCTGGTAAGCGTCTTTATGTGGGCAGGCTGCGCCGCCTGCATCGCCTGCGCCCTCATCCCCCTTCCCTGGCTTGCATACCTCAGTGGGGCCATCCTCAACATCCCCTACCTGGGCCTCAGGCGCCTCATGGAACTCGGGGCAAGGATTCCCGGGCTTTCCCTAGCCGCTCAAAATCAACGGGTAGTGGCCTGCGCGCTCCTTGCCCTCATCCTCCTTCTTCTCTATACTTGGAGACTCTATGGAACTCCCCGCTTACGATTCGCCCAAGGCTCTCAAGAAATTCATGGAAGAGCGCGGCTTTGCCATGCAAAAGAAGTTCGGCCAGAACTTCCTCGTCTCTCCCTCAGCCCGTCAGAAGATTGTCTCCCTTCTTGACGCCAAGCCAGGCGACAAAATTTGGGAGATTGGTCCGGGTATCGGGTCCTTGAGCGCGGGCATCCTTGCCACCGGGGCTCAGCTTACGGTCTTTGAGATCGACCATGGCTTTATCGCCATTCTTAAGGAACTTTTCGCGGATAGGATTAAAATCGTTGAGGGTGACTTCCTCAAAACATGGAAAGCCGAGCTAGAAGCGAGTGGCATGCCGGACATCGTCTGCGGCAATCTACCCTACAACGCCGCTGGGGCCTTCCTCGCCGACTTCGCAGAAAGCGAGTTTCTGCCCACAAAGATGGTCTTTACCATTCAAAAGGAGGGGGCGGAGCGGATACGGGCTCGGGTAGGCAACTCAAACTACTCATCCTTTTCCGTGCTCTGCCAGGCTGTGTATCGCATAAAGGCGGAGACAGAGCTTGGCGCCGGCTGTTTTTGGCCTGTCCCCGACGTAGTCAGTAGCGTCGTCTCCCTCCAAGCCCGACAAAGTGGTGATTTCCCAGAACTCAAGGACCGTCCCCTCTTTTTAAGCCTCACACGAGCCCTCTTTAGCTCCCGACGCAAAACGATCCTGAATAACCTCAAGGCATCGGGCCTTCCCAGCCGAGCCTACGAGCAAGCCCTCGCACAGGCCTCGATAGATCCGGGAGCAAGGGCGGAAACCATTAGCCCAGAACAGATTGCAAAACTTTCCAACTACTTAGCAGAACTCTTGGCCCTTGAATAAAACCAGCTTCATTGACATAAAAGGCCCTGTATGCTAGATTCTCCAAGCTTTTTAAGCATCACAAACCCGTTTGTGAACCCAAGAATATATGGTCGGGCAATCACAAACCCAGTTTGTGATCCCCAGAATGAATAGTCGGGCAATAGCGCAGATGGTTAGCGTACTAGTCTGGGGGACTAGTGGTCCCCGGTTCGAATCCGGGTTGCCCGACTATTCATTCTCTACTAAACACTTGGGTTTGTGCGCGCAGATGGTTAGCGTACTAGTCTGGGGGTAGCAAAAGCGCAGCTTTTGCTTACGAAAGCGTAGCTTTCGTCTACTACCCCGGTTCGAATCCGGGTTGCCCGACCATATATTCTTTTTTTATTTCTTGGGTTTGTGCGCGCAGATGCTTAGAGTACTAGTCTGGGGGTTGCAAAAGCGTAGCTTTCGTCTATACCCCGGTTCGAATCCTCACTTGCCCGACCAAATATTCTTTTTTTTAGCATTTACTCGTAATTCTCCTCCAGAAATGGATAAACCCTTCTTCCCTTCCCTAGGCATACCCATTCTAGCTAAAATCTCATCAGCACGAAGTCTATAAAAACCAGCTTTTTTCTGCCTTCCGTGCTAATAATTCAACAACAATAGTTTCACGCTCTCATCAGGAGGAATCATGAGAAAAGCTCTCTCGGCGACCCTGGGCTGTATAGCCCTCTGTCTCCTCATCCTAGCCTGCCCCGCTATTGGCGATCCGACGCCGACACCGGAACCCACTGCAACGCCGGCACCTACGGCAACGCCCGTCCAAAACCAATTGCCCGTCGTCAACGCGGGAACTGACTTAGTCATTGGTTGGGATCAAACAGCTAGCTTTAGCGCTAGCGCAAGTGATGCGGACGGCGACATCCTCAGCTACCTCTGGACCCTTGCCGGGAAACCAAACGGGTCAGCCCTCACGAACGCCGACATTACCGGAGCTACGGCATTAAATGCCAGTCTCAAACCGGACTTAGAGGGAGCCTACCTTTTAGATCTCACCGTATCCGACGGCCAGGCAACCGTGACAGATCGCCTCGTTGTGACGATGTCACCATCTGCTAACCTGCCACCTGTGGCAGTCCCAAAGGTAAACCTGGCGCGCTGTGTGCCGGGAAGCACGGTTCAATTTTCCGGCTACGGAGTGGACCCGGACTCTGACCCGCTTCAATTTAGCCTTACTATGGTAAGCCAACCACTAGGCTCCGCGCTCACTTTCCAAGATGACGATAGCTTCTACTACAGCGCCAACTCCATTAATAGCCAAGACCTCGTGCTTTCAATAGTAGGCGATTATGTCTACCGCTTGAGCGTCAGCGACGGTCGCGGCGGCAGTCATAGCGCCCAACTGACGGTTCAGGTACTAGAGGCCAACCCAGATGGCAATACCGCACCTTTCGCCTCTGCCGGGCCTGACATATCCCTCAGCCAAGATTATTCTCCAATGTTTATTGCACCTGTTATACTCGACGGCTCTGGATGCTCCGATCTGGACGGCGACACCCTAAGCTATCTCTGGGAATGCATAGAAGCCCCACCAGCTGTCACAGACCTGAGTGACATCGAGAGGATACTCTCAAGCTCTACCGATATGTCTCCTGTAATAACTAGCGCTTTCATACCCCATGGTGACTATGTCTTCCGCCTTACGGTAAACGACGGCCAAGACTTTGGGGCAAGCGGCACGCCACCGGATGAGGCCTCTATCGTTACGGACAGCATGACCCTTAGCATTATCGATGTCCCGGCAATCATTAGGTCATTCTCCGCCACACCTAGCGCCGCGAACGTAGAAGATGCCCAGACCGTGACCCTTTCCGCCATTGTCAACGGCGACGCAGATGTCTTAAATGAACTGCCCACCAATTACAGCTTTACTCTCCTAAGCAGGCCTGAGGGCTCAAGCGCCGAACTCAGCGCCTCGAATCACTCATACACGGGAGAGATAAGCATCACCACATCCTTTATCCCTGATATCGTGGGGGATTACCAAGTCCGCTTCAGCCTGACGGAAAACGGAAGCGTGAGTAGCCGGACTATCACCGTCGAAGCCTATGACGACAGCCAAGGAGGGGTAAACATCCATGTTCGCTAAATTTTTAAAGACGCTCGCTGCAGTAGCCTGCGCGAGCTACCTCGTATCCTGCTCCCTTCAAGGGCCCGACCTGAAGCCAACAAACGCGGGGCTTGATATTCCGGATGGCATGGGCGCCATTTCCTTAAGGGTACCCTCCATTTCCTCAACCATCAGCGAACTGGTGGAAAAAACGGCGGCCACCAGCCCAAGGGTCAAGGGAATGCAGGCGGGAATTCGGCAATCGAGCCGGGCCTACCTTTTGGCGTCGAGCATCGTTATCCGACTCCTGGACTCCGATGGGAATATCGTGGACAGCATGGAGCTCCTACCCGATAGCGAGGCAAGCGCATTCGTTGGGAATATTCTCACAGTACCGGGCACCGGCTATACGGCCGAGGCCGATATCTACAATTCCTACGTCAGCGAAAGCGTACCCGTCTGCAAGGGAAGTTCAGACCCCTTCGACATCCTGAATGGGGAGATTGCCGACGTCGATGTTGTCTGCCTTCCCAACAATCCAAGCCCGCTTGAGCTAGGCGGCGCGGAGATAGAGCTTTCCCTCGTTCCGTCTTCCTTCAACATTCTTGATCGGGGCACAACCATGAGAGAAGAGGCATGGTTCAGTTTTACCGCGCAAGAAAGCACTACCACCATTATGCTGGAAGCGGAAGACGAGGCAAGACCGGGCTTTGGCGTAATAATTCATAACCAGGACGGGGAATCAGTGGGAGAATTTTTTCCCGGAATGAATTTTATAATGGGCGGTGGGTCGCCCCAAAAACGCTACTATGAGAACATAACCACTGTAATTGGCAACACCTACTACCTAGGCGCCCTTAGCACGAACATCGAGTTTCCTTTCTCTCCAATTTACGCAGGAGACTTCCGCCTCTCCTTACCTCTGAACGTTGCGGACGACATCAACCTTGAGACCGCTTCCGGCCCCGTGACTGTCACGCAGACGGGAATAAACAGTTACATGGCCGTCATCAGCGATACGGAAAACGCGGCAACACTAGAAATTCTCCCCATTGAAGCCCTGGCCACGGTGCGCGTCAATGGCACGCTGGAAGCCGACTACGAGGCCGATCTCAGCCTGATCCAAGCCTGCACGGAGATTCGCGTAGCGGTGGAGACGCCCAGCGGACTTGAGGGCACGGTTCTCCTCCAGGTATTCAGGGCCCCGAACATGGTAGACAGCGTTGAATACGAACTTGATGTCATAGGCCCCAAGCCCCACTATCTCTTAATGGCGGTAGATCCCTCGAGCGATTACGAAATAAGCTGGGACGACCTCTATGAGGGCAGTGGAAGCTACACGAGCGATATACGCCTGTCGGTTTACAACGCCGCAGGTGATGTCCTCGTATACGATGGGGATTCAGGCTATGAGACCCCCTTTGAGTTCTCAAGCGGGGCCACGGACAGCCTAATTGTCATCGAGGTGCGCAAATATGGTATCAATGACCTGGATGGGAATGTAGGCATCACGGTCACGAAGATCTAGGTTCCGCAGATCCATCCCCAAAACGCCCGCGCCAGCCGCGGGCGTTTTTTTTGCCCGATTCGGCTTCATTTCTGCTTTAATCGGGGGGGGAGAATTGTCGTTCACAATACCCGAAATCCCGTGCTATACTCTGGACAATATAGTTTTATCTCAAGGAGGAATGATGAAAAAACCATTTCTAGCGGCGTTCGGCTTAACGGCACTTTGCTTGAGCCTACTCGCCTGCCCGCCCATTTCCGGACCTTCGGTCAGCCCGAGCCCGGAACCAAGCGCAACGCCTTCGATATCTCCAACGCCATCGCCGTTGGCATCTCCCAACAACGCGCCGGTAATCAATGCAGGCACGGATTTTTCTGTCGCCTACGGCCAAACCGTCCAACTCAGCGGCAGCGCGGCGGACGCAGACGGCGATCTCCTTAGCCTCCAATGGAGCTTCTTGGAGATTCCAGGGACCTCAGTCTTAGAAAATTCGGATATCGTCAATGCCCAGACTGCGGCAGCAGCTTTTCAACCCGACAGGCCGGGTAACTACCGCCTCCAACTCAGTGTCTCCGACGGCGCGGCGAGCGTAAACGACGATGTCCTCGTGACGATGCACCCCGCGAACGGGGCGCCTCGGGTCGTAGCCAGCTCAAATGTTACCCTCTGCCTTCCCGGGACATCGGTCGGTTTCTCCGGAATGGCGATGGATCCGGAAAACGACGACATGAGCTATTCACTGACGATGGTTTCGCAGCCAAACGGCTCGGGGCTAAGCTTTAGCGCCGATACGGACTTCTATACATCTGGCGATCCGATGGTTCCCCAATACCTCACCTTAGCGCTGGAGGGAAGCTACACCTTCCGTTTTAGCGCCAATGACGGGCAGGGCAATGTCTAGAGCCAAGAAAAAAGCGTAAGCGTTGAAGCCGAGAATGAAGATGGCAACAACCAGACCTACGCCAATGCCGGGCCCGATATAAGCGCAACGCAAAGTTCGTGGAATATGATCATGATGGACGGAAGCCAATCCGACGACCTCGACGGCGACAGCCTCCTCTTCAGCTGGACATGCACCAGCGCCCCCAACGGAGTCGCTACCGCGGATATTACCGCAATGATCGACGAGCCGGGCTCAGCCTCTACTTCCATGTCCTTATACCTCCCCACAGGCTCCTACAGCTTCCAGCTTATGGTAGACGATCAAGGCGGGTTTGACGGCACGGACGGTTCGAACGAAGCATCCATCGCAACCGACAGTCTAAACCTAATCATTGAAAACAGCCCCGCGACTATTATGATGGCGATGGCTGAATACCCCCTCCTCAACGTAGACAACAATGAAAGCACCGAGCTGGGGATTCTTTGTTTATTGGATCCAGATATCGATATAAGCGAAAATCCTATCGCTTTTACCATTCTCTCGGCCCCCGAGGGTTCAAGCGCCGCTATCGGAACAGTAAGCGTCACGTTAGATATGATGTCACTATCACTATCAGGAACCGCGGTATTCGAACCGGATCTTGCCGGCAGCTATACTATCCGCGCAAGCCTGACTGAGGGCAGCGCAACGACTTGGCTCGATTTTACCGTCAGGGCCTACAGCGATGAAGAAGGAGGGGTCCATGTCATTATCGAGTAAAGCTACCCGTATCACACTTGGGATCCTTAGCATCCTCCTTGCCATCTCCTGTTCGCCCCTTCCCCAGGCCCCTGAGGCAGAACTCGCGCTGAGCATAGAAACGGGGACGCGGGTAAGTATTTATGGGATAGCCCCGGCTGTTCTTGCTTCTTTTGAAGAACTTGGCAAGAAACTGGAAAAGGTCGCAGGCTTCAGTCCTGCAGCTACTGCACGGGGCTCAAGCCGCGCATTCATAAAGGCATCGAGGGCGGAGGTTCGGCTCTTAGACGCAGAGGCAGAAATTATTGACAGCGTAGAGGTTTCGAAGAATGACTTTATGCTTTTCATGACTGGCTCATCAGAAGTCACTGCTGATCTGCTTGCAGCGCCAGGAAGCGGCTACGTCGTTGAAGTGGATATCTTCAACGAATACGTCAGCGACAGCCTGCCGGTCTGCTCAGGCAGCTCTGCAGCCTTTTCCATTACGGCCGGGGCCATGGCCGATGTGGGCGTCGTTTGCCTTCCCAACAATCCAGAGCCCTTGGGCGAAACGCCCCTCACTGTAGATCTCCTGCCCGGGGAGGTTTTATATCCTGACTCCTTCCAACTTAAGGAAGAAGCCTGGTACTCTTTTACCGCCCTTTGCAACAGCCAGACTCTCCGCGTCAGCCCGGCCAGCCCCTACAATCAAGGCTTTACCATCATGCTCTACGGCTCAGACGGTAGACAAAGACAAAGTTACTCCTGGACCTTCGAAAGGCTTATGGGAGTGCCTTCGCCTGCCTACTATGATGTCAGCCTCCCCGTCCTCAGCGGCCAGGACTACTACCTTGGTTGCGTAGCTTACGACTTCACCTTTGGCCCCGTCGGAACGGTGTATGCGGGTGCATTCGATCTCCGGCTCATTACCCCCGTAGTCCAGGAAATTTCGGGAACGGCAGATTCTGGCCCCTGCCTGCTTCAAAACACGGGCACTGCCCTCACAGCGATAGTAAGCAGTGGGGCGGCAAGCCTCACGCTCACGCTCGCAACCCTCGACCCTGCGGCTACGATAAGCCTTGACGGTCTGGCGGAAGCCGATAACATCCTTACTCTTGGTCTAGACGCTGTGGAGCATGAGATCGTAGTAGAAGACAGCGAAGGCAGAGTAGAAACCTATAGCCTTAATATGTACGTCGGGGGCGCATTAAGCTCCGGCGTGCAGGATGTCGTCAATCTCGCGGGCACGGCTCCAGCTTACCGCATCATGGCCGTAAGCGGCGGAGAAAGCTACAGCATTCGCTGGGATGATAGCAAACAAGGATCGGGTAGCTTTACCGCCGACTGTAGAGTTTCCGCATATGGCTCATCGGGAGATTCCTTTATCGAAAGGATTGATAGCGGTTACATTTTCGTGCAAGCGATCAACACAGCAGCAGACGAAGACTACGTCTTCATCTGCGTTGAAAAATTTTTGAGCGGCGACATGGATGGGAATATCGGCCTTACGGTAACCCAGCTCTAAAACACGCAAATGGAAAAAAAACGCCCGCGCCAGCCGCGGGCGTTTTTTTTACCCAATTCGGCTTCATTTCCGCCCTATTCGGGTTTATACTGGGAAGACCCCACCTTCCCTTTGGCAAGGCGGGGCTAGGGTGCTTGCCGTAGGGCAATAGCCTGAAAAAATGGACATGAAGGTGGTTTGGAATGAAGAAGATCGTGGTGGCCTGCATCGTATTAGTCTTATGCATCGTTTCTTTAGCGGCACAGGATATCGTTCCCCTTGGCGGCTCAAATCAGAACCGCGCAAGCGCGGGTTTCGTCTTCAACGAGTACGATGCCCTGGTAAATCCCTTATACTTTGCCAGCTTTATTTCCCCCTCCCTCTTCTTTGCCCTTGATTCAAGCACGAGCCTCCTGGGAGAGAACCTCACAGCGGGCAGCGCGGGCTTCCGCGCCGGCATGATCCTCAAGGCGCCCGCGGCCCCGCGATTCCTTCTCAATTACGCGGACAGCTCCACCGCGGGGGTGGCCGACCTGGGCCAGAACACCATCGTGGATAGCGTTGGCTACGACCTGGCCACCGGCCTCTACGGGACGATCACCGAGACGATAACCTACGATCCCTCCTACTCGACGCAGACACGGGATCTCATCTTCCACGCGGGGCTCCTCCTTTCCCCGTCCTTCAGCTTAGCCCTCCAGGCTGCCTGGAACCAGCGCGCCTACGCGAGCGAATCGGTCAGCTACGTGAACACCTATGGAAACACCGTAGCCATCAGCCCGACCAGCCTCACAACCCGAGGCAACCTCACGGAAACGAGCATCGACGCCTTCCGGGATGGCGATGCCCTGAGTGTCGAGCTCGAGGGCGGCCTGAGTGCGGGTGCTTTCAAGAGCTTGATCGCCCTCGGCGCAAGTTTAAACGGCTTGAGCGGCTCGAACGAGGCATACTCCCAATCTGTGACAAATTATTCAGGCGGCCTCGATCCGACCCTGCGCGATACCGTCAGTATCAACAGATATCAGGGCGCTTGCTACTATGACGGAAGCGCCGTAAGCCCCCTCCTTTCCATGACCGGCCCTCTTGTTTTGGGCGGCATCCTCGGCCCCCTTCCCGGAGCCCGCGTCAAACTGGACAGCCGCAACAGCCTGAGCCTGGCATCCGGGGCCGAACTGAGCTTCCCCGTGGCTGTCTCCGCCAAATTCTACGGTCCCCGCGCGGATTACGCATCAGTCACGGAGATATCCGGTTATGATGACGCCCTGGCTACCGAGGCCTATATCTCCCAGACGACAACCACGACCGCTATCGACTTCACGAGCGATTACGATATCGACGCCGAACTGGGACTGGGCCTTTCTCAGGAAATCTCAGCGAGCGAACAGCTCATTGTCAAAGCGGGGGCAAACCTTCTCGCGAGAGGAAATTTCCTGTCCCATGGCTTAGCCCAGTCGCTTTCGATCAGGACCGTCTTGGACGGCGACGCCGATGGGGTGTACGGGGAGGCGGGCACCGACACCGACACCCTCTTTTCCCAGAGCGGCTACGAGATACGCGCTCGCGCCGGAGTCTACGATTTCAGCCTAGACTTGCCGCTGGGCCTGAGCTATAAACCGACGGGAAAACTCAGTTTTAACGCCGGCTCCCGCCCCACCCTCTCATATACCCTCTTTGATGTATCCGCCCTGCGCAGCGGCTCAGCGAGCTATATGTACGAGTCCTTCACGGACAACTTGGTGGGAGGCAACAGCTATGCCCTGAGGCAGATCGACGGGAGCGACAACCTGAGCAATTCTGATGAAAGCCTCTGGGGCTACTTAGGCTTCTCGGTGCAGAGCGGCTTCGGCTTCACCATGAAGCTCACGGACAAATTGAGCGTGGACGCCCTGGCGACAGCGAGCAACCTCTCCTTCTCCAACTTCTCCGTGGTCGGAACCCTTGCATTCTAAGGAGGATGCGCAGATGAAGAAACACGCCATCCCGATCATCAGAACACTCGTCCTAGCGGTGACGGCCCTTGCCCTCTCGGCTTGTCCGTCCGCTCTTAAATCAGGACTCCCCGTGGACAGGCTCATCAGCATTGGCCTTCCCGGAGCCGCCGAGAGCGCCATGAGCCTGCGCGCGGCCGAGAACGCCGCATTCTCCGTGTCCCTGCTCATTAGCGATGCCTTCGGCAAGGCCCTTGCGGAAACCCATACCGTGAGTCTCACCCTCTCAACGGATCAGGACCTGGGAAGCGCGGGAGACAACGTCGAGCTCGCCCAGCAATCCATCGCCGCGGGCTCTGAGATCATGGTGAGCCTAAGCCTCCCGGCGAGCGTGACTGCTGGGAATTACTTCCTCTTCGCCTCCTTCGAGTGCCCGGCGGGCGATCCCGGCCAGAGCCTGGGCGGAAGGGTCCTCAACCTGAGCAGTCGCCCCATCACCATCGCCATCGCGGCCAACGCCCTGCCCGACTTAGTCCTCGAGCTGAATGCGCCCAAGGCGCCCTTTCTCGATCCAGGCTCGATGATCAAATTCGGTTTCCGCGTGCGGAACGAAGGTTATGCATCAATAGCCTCGGGCACTATCATCCCCCTGAGCGCTACTGTTCCCTTGCTGGGCGGCGTCGATACCGAGATCGGGACGGTCAGCCTCAGCCTGAGCGCCGACCTCCTCCCCCAGATGGGCGTGAACGGCGAGCTGAGCGTCACCCTCCCCTCAAAGGAGCTCATGGCGAGCGCTGAGGGGGAAGCGGTTGACACCCTGGAAATCTGGTCGGAATTCCTCAGCGTGGAAGTCGATCCGGCGGATGCCATTGATGAAATCTCTGAGGCGAACAACGACGCGGGCTTTAGCATCGAATCCGGCAACAGGAAGGCGGATATAAGGGTTGACTCCATCTCCTTCCCCTATCTGAACAGCTCTGACGAACCTATCGGGAAAATAGGGGGGCCGGCTGAGCTCACGGTGACGGTAGCGAACTACGGATACAGCTCCATCGACGATTACGCGGTGCGTGTCTACATCGATATAGATGAAAACGATACATATGACAGCGGAACGGACTTTATCATCCATGAATGGGCGGCCGCGCAGACCCCTCTCGTGCCCTACGATCCTTCCGATGACGGCAATAAGGCCCAGTTGAGCACCTTCGGCCTTAATAAAACCTATCCGAGCATCCCCGAAGGGGAATACCATTTGGTTGCGGAGATAACCTCATCAAGCGGTGAGTACGAAAGCGTTGATGGGCCGAATGATAGAGCCGCGAATATCAACCTATTCCCAAGCCTGGTTGACCTTCAGACCATCGGCCTTTCCACAACCATGGGAGCGCCAATTCCTTCCGTCACGGGGGGGAGCTTACCTGTCATCCTCACTATCAGGAACGCGGGGATAGACACATGCGCGACAGATTTTGATGTCCACTTCTACGCGAGCGACAATGCCGACCTCACACCCGCGACGGACATCGATCTCTCGACCCTATCCATCACAAGCGATATCGGAGCGGGCAAAAGCCTGAGCGTTCCCATAAATCTGGATTTTCCCGCCAGCCCGGTGGGCTTCTATACGGTCTACGCTGACTTAGACTCCAACGGTGGTGGAGTGGTCGCTGAAAATGACGAGACCAACAACAAGCCAGCAAACGCGAACCAGGCTATGCTCTTCGTTCCCGTGGGGGATGGGGCAACCTCTATCCCGACCCGACTCATCGCCTACGCGCCGCGGGGTGGCGATTCGCGTTGGCGATACATCAATCTCTATGTGACGAGAGACGATACGGGAGCTGAGGTATTTGACGAGGGTGGGTATGTGTATACTCCTTCCTCCGCCTACATCATATCAAACCAGACTCAAGCGAATCCCGCAACGGCCTATAGATTGCGGGTGAGTGGCTATGAATACTCACGTTGCGAATACGCGTTCAGGATCGTTCCGAGCTACGTGAGCTCCCTAGCCAGCTCATCCCTTCCCATGGAGGCCGGGAGACAAGAGGACTCTGAACCGAACAACGAGGTGGGGCGTGCTCACAGGCTGCTGGCCTCCCGCTCGCCCTGGGTATCCTGGGTGATTGGCATGATCGATGGTGGAGTAGACACCTACGATCATTATTGGACGATATTCTAAACAAGCCACATCCTTTAAAAGAAAAGAGCCGCTCGGTGATTCCGAGCGGCTCTTTTTTATCCCTACGCTGAACTCTTAAGCTACGGCGCCCAGAGCCGCGGCGATGGGACCCGGCTGGTAGCCAACGAATATTTTTCCGCCAACGTCTATGACGGGAACGCCCATCTGGCCGGATTTCTTTACCATTTCCATTGCCTTCGCTTCATCACGGGAAACGTCAAAGTCCTGGAAGGACACGTTTTTCTTTTTAAGGAAATCCTTGACCATCACGCAATAGGGACAGGACGGGGTGGAATATACGGTAACGCTCATCTTCTTCCTCCTTGAACCCGAAAGGCTCCGGACCGCGCAGGCGGCTCCGCTTCGAAATGCCCAGGCTGAGCACGACATCCCGAATGGCCCCGGTTCTTGAGGTTAAGCTACACAAACAAGCAAAAGGTTTCAGTGACGAGGGTCACATTGGCAGTGAGTCGAAGGAGGAAAGCAGGCTTATCTCGCCGCGGGAAAGCTCAAGGGCGCCGCGGCTCTCCCAATCTTTGAGAATGCGGCTCACAACTTCGCGGGATGTCCCAAGGTGGTCGGCTATCTCTTGGTGCGTGGCTAAAACCCTGTGCCCGGCAGATCTTTCTTGTATGAGCCAATCCTTGAGACGGCGGTCCATGTGCCGGAAAGCAACCTCTTCCACAAGCTCCATAACCCCGGCCATGCGTTCGGAGAATTGGTTTAAAAGGAAGTCCCTAAAGGCCGGGCTTTCATCCAGAAGGCGCTTGACCAGGGGGCCGCTAAAAAAAGCTATCAAGCTATCCGACTCGGTAACCACCATTGCGGGAAAGCTCGGAAGGCTTGCCAGGCAGCCGGCGCTAAGGATGCAAGACATGCCCGATTCCACCCGGTAGAGGGTGATCTCCCTGCCGTTCTCCGCCAGCTTATAGACGCGAACGCTGCCGGAAACGACAAAGGGAAGATGGGCGCAACTCTGGCCCTGGCGCAAAAGGGTCGTTCCGGCTTCTACCCGACGGAAGCTCACCTCAGATAAAAATTCCTGTACGCGCTGCGGCAACCAAGCGGAAAAAAGGTAAGAAAACTTTTCCAAGAAGGCTAATTCTTCAGCGCTCTGCTCCCCTTGCCCCTTGCCTTTCATGCGCCCCGCCCCCGGCCATGCTTTTCTTGGTGCTCGTCAAGGAGGATATCCAAGGCATCGGCGGATATGGAGAGCTCGCGAATGGAGAGTGCGAGGGAAATCAAAAGCAGTACCAAGCCGCCGGCAAAGACGATCTCCGCGGCGAGCATCTGTTGGAAGAATATGAGGAGCATGGTAAAGACGCAAAGGAAAAAGGACGCCACTCCCAAGATTTGCATAAGTTTGATGATGCGGATTCGCCGCTTGAGGTTGAGTATCTGAGCCTCCAAGCCTGGATCAGCCTCCACTTTCCAGCGGGCGTGGAGGTCGCGCACGAGTGCGGCAAGGGAATGGAAGCGATTGGTATAGGCTAGCAGTAAAAGCGAGATTGCGGGAAAGAGAAGGGCCGGGGTGGAAAGGCTAAAATCGCTGAGGGTAATCATCCCGCCCCTCCTTCCTATTTTCCCAGAAAAAGGCTGAAGGGCCAGATGAGGGAAGGATCAACGCTAAATTCCAAAACCGTCGCTGGGCCGCGTACCCCAAATTTATTGCGCGCCCGAGCCGCAATCTGGTGTTTGCCGGGCTTGAGGGCCGAGGGTGCGTAAAGGGAGCCAGAGTCTTGCCACTCCCCGGAATCCAGTTGCACTTCGTAGCTTTGGAAGTTCGGGGTATAATTGGCGGGGCCGAAGGCGTCCAGCTTAAAGACAAGGGGAGCTTCTTTCTCCTTGCCGTCTTTTTCCGTGCCTTCCGCCTTGCCGGCAATTTTTCCCTCCACGCGGCTTATGTCCACCCGGTTAAGCTCATGGAAGAGATCAGCCAGGGGCGGGCTGGGATAGCGGCGGAATTCCCAAACGGAGTCTTTGGAGTTAATCTCATCTTTAATGGTGTAGATGGTATCCCAAATGTAGGCTCCCGTTCCGTCCTCGTGGGTAAAGAGATTGTTGCGCCCCACAATGCCTACCTGGTACATGAAGGAGATCCACTGGTCAGTAACCGGCCAGAGGCGGTAGAGGAAATTATCGGAACGGGTGATCGGCAGTTCGGCCTTCGTGTAGCGCCGCTCATTATCGCCGGCGCCATAGACGTAGATCAAGTCCGCGCCGTTATTCTTGCGCCACTCGTCCTTCACCTCGAGCAGTGAGAGGGGCACGCCGTCTTTCTCAAGGTAGACGTTCCAGGTGGGATCGATAAATATCCACTTGCGATATTGATTGGACCAGATGTCGTTGGCGATATGGGACTCGCCCTTGGTGTTGCGCAAGAAGACATAGCGGCTGGTGTATCCGAGGGAGAGGGCACACTGCATATAAACGGCGGAGATATTGTTGCACCAGAAAACCTCGCCGCGCTTTGCCTTTTCCAGGATCGTCAGGGCATTGCGCAACTGGGTGTACTGCTTGGCGCCGCCGTAGGTGACGGTATCGTAGGTCCAGCGCTTGAGCAGGTTAAAGCGCTCGAACTCCGTGAGGCCCTTTTCCATGTACTCGTCGTAGTCATATTTCCGCTTAAGGGTTTCCAGTTGGGCAACCCCGTATTCCTCATGGTGGAATACCAGGGGCTTCTTCTGGGTTTCCCCCGCGGCGGCGGGCAGGGCCAACGCCGCCATAAAGAGGCAGGGAATCAGCCTTAAGGCCCCTCCCTGCCGCGGCATCCGGAAACATCTAGACATGAGCTTTGCCTTCCTTTCCCGTGTTTACCGGAAAGAGCATGCCCGCCCCAAGATAGAGAACCAAGGAAAGGGCAAGCACAAAGATATAACCGACGTGCATGGAGATGATGGAGGCGAGCATAGACCCCGTTACGGAGAGGGCGCCGTTGACGCCAAGGGCCCAAGGCAAGAGGGTCTTTCCTTTTTCCTGAAGGCTTCCAAGGCCGGTCGGGAAGGGAACGCCCATAAAGAATGCAGCCGGCGCTATGAGAAGAACCACTATCGGCACCTTTGCCAAGAGCGGCAGGGCTAGGAGCACTTTGAGAAGGGGCGCCAAGGCAAGCATATAAAATATCAGGGTGGCGGCGAGCCCGAGCATGGCTATTTTCACGCGCTTGTCTGGGTCTTTGCCTAGCCGTTCCGATAGCAGTGCGCCGACTCCGGAGATGATGAGCATGGTCGTGATGACGATGGAGGTGGAGAATACCGGCTCTGCAAGAAAGAATACCAACTTTTGCATCAGGTAGATTTCAACCAGCATATATCCCGCGCCAAGGCATGCGTAATAAAGAATAACCCCGAATGTCCGTCCCGGCCCATGCCCAATCTTCTTCCTGCTCAAGAGCGGAAGGAGAGCGATAAGGAGCCCGAATACCAGAGCTTGGAAAAGGGTTGCCCAGGAGAGAAGATAGGACCAGTCCTCAGAGACATAGGAAAGTTTATCAAGGAAAAGCTTGATAGTAGAGGGCTTCATATAGACCGCGTAGTAGGGGCGGTCGTCGGTGGTGGGGCGAATGTCAAAGAGATAGCGGTCGTAGAGCTCTTCCTGTTTACCGGCCAAGGCCCAGCGGAAGGTATAACCGTAGAGATCCTCAACATTAAGCTTGATAGAGTCGGCCGGGGCTTCATTGGCGGCACGGGTGCGGAACTTATCCTTATAAGCTGCGAGGATTGCCTTGAAGTCCAGGCCCGGATCCGGCATGTTCGGAGAGAAGAAGGGCTTGAAGGACATAATATGGCAGAACTTATCCAGCGCGGCGATCTCAGCCTCGCTAAAAGGGCTCTTCTTTACCAAGATAGTGGCGGTGGAGTAAATGAGATCAAAGGCGTAGACATGGCGCTCTGGTTGTTCAAAGCCCTTGCGCTTGAGAGACTCGGAAACGGTCGCTATCAATTTGGGAACATTGCGTGGTGGGGAAAGGTGGTTCCAGGTGGTTACGGAAAGAACGCCGTCGGGGGAAAGCCGGTCCAGGTACTCGCCAAAGGCCTCGACGGTATAGGTATAATTTTCGCTAATCGAGTAGCCGGTGGATTGCGACAAGCCGACGGAGTCTATAAGGCTGATCTCCACCAAGTCGAAACTGCCTGAGGATTCTTTGGCGCAGAATGAGCGCGGATCCTCCTCCAGGACCTTTACGCGAGGATCGCGCAGGAGATCTCCGGTGAACTCGCGCACCGCGGGCACGTCCTTGACCATCTTGGTGATGACGGGATTAGGCTCTAGGATCGTCACGCTTTGGGCGTCGTGATGAAGGGCGGTATAGGCAGAAAAGCCGCCGCCCAGCCTTACGAGGAGAACCTTAGGATTCTTGAGCACCTTATAGGCGGCCGACATCGGAAGGAAATCGATATAGCGTTCCTCGCCTGGCTCGAGCCGGCGCATGATGCCTATGGGCCCGTCATTGTCGATATACATACCCCAGAAGGCGTTCTTGGGCATCTCATCGATGTAGAACACCGCATTGTCAGAAAGCCCTGGGGCAAAATGCAAGCTCGAGCTTTTTATTATACGGTATTCGCCTAAGGGACCAGTCTCTTCATGCATAACCTCAAGGTCCTCGAACATCATCCGCGCCTGCTCGGCGGATTTATAGGGCGAAACGCGCATGCGGCCAAACAAACCCAAGGCCGTAAAAGCAACGAGGACGGCAATAAGCGCCGAAGATAGCCAAAGCTTGCGATCCCGCGTCTGTTTCGGAAGCACAAAGGGTATGGCAATCACCGCCACGGCCACGAAGGGGTATATGAGAAACTGGGTCTTGAGGGCGTAGGTTGAAAGGAGGAGAAAGAGCCCTCCCGTACCAGAGCCGGCCATGTTCCAAAAATAGAGATTCGACGCCTTGACATCGGTGTCCATAAAGGCGACCGCGTTAAACACGGCTCCCACGAAATAGGGCAAGGCGTAGAGGACATAGAAAATCGCGATAAAAAAGCCCTGCTTGGGCTGAGAAATAAGGAAAATGGGGTTGAAGGGAACTTGCTGAGCTATCACATAAACCAAGGCCATAACCGCCGGGAGGGCGATTGCGCTCCCGGTCAGCCATGCCTGGGAGTTTTTGCGCACCCTATCCTGGAGGAATGTCAGCAGTACACCGGCAACTCCATAGCCCAAAAGGGCAATGGAGATGACCATAGAGCCGAAATTACTCCAGGAGCCCAAGGCGAATACCCGCATGGTTCCCAACTGAAAGGCTATCAAGGAGAAGGAAATCAAAAAGAGGGCGATACAGCGCCCGGGCACGCGGGGTAGTTTCATTTTACTTGTTCTTCTGGTGCCAGCTGCCGTCGGAGGCGGTGAAGGGCACGAAGGCCTGCACTACCTTGCCGCCATAGATATCCTCGCGCTCCAAGGTAGTCACGCCCTCGGCGTCTACGCGCTTGGTTATCTTGAGGATGACCTGCTCACCGTTCATCGGACCGATGGGTATAACCATGATGCCGTCCGGCTTAAGCTGCTTGAGCAAGGCCGGGGGTATGTGGTCTATACCGCAGGTAACGATGATGCGGTCGAAGGGCGCGTGCTCTTCCCAACCGTAATAACCGTCGGCGTTCATGCGCCGGACGTTGCGTAGCGCGGGGTAATCGGCTTCATATTTCTTATAGATGGCGTCGGTCAGGTTAAAGAGGTTAGCCTTGATTTCGATGGTATAAACCAAGTCCGTCATGTAAGCCAAGACGGAGGCTTGATAGCCCGAACCCATGCCGATCTCCAAGACCTTCATGCCGGGACGAGGCTCGATGTTGTGGGTCATACGGGTAACCAAGTGCGGTCCGGGGATGGTTTGACCATCCTCAATGGGCCAGGCGGCATGGGCGTAAACGTGTTCTGAGTTGTAGGAACGGGCGAAGTATTCGCGCGGGGCCGCCAAGAAGGCCTTGCGCAGGGCCTGGCTGTTCTCAGGATGCCAGACATTGTCGACAGCCATGCGGTCCCAACGCTGCTTGAGGTACTTCTCGCTATCTTTAGTGTTCGCCTTCATCCATGCCACATAGTTGGCGTAGCTGTCCATGGGCGCAAATTGGATTTTATTAAAATCGTAAAAGCCGAGACCGGAGACGACGACGGTCCCGGTGGGACCGTTGGCTTTCTTGACGGGAGCTGTGGTAGTCAAAACGGCGTCCGGCTTGTTGACTTGGGCGCTGACAGCCGGCGAAGGCTCTGCATTGCTGAGCACAGGCTCAGAGCTGGGCGCTATTGGCTCCACGGTGGCCGCAGGGGAAGGGTCGGCCTGAGCCGCTTTCTTGGCGCATGAGGGGAAGGCGAGGAGAAGCGCCAGTACGCAGCAAGCGGCGATGGCGGATCCGGAGACCTTCAAAAAGCGTGTTCGCATGAATCACTCCCGTAAAATCGTAGGTTGCGGCATTATAGGCTTTGGCCCTCCCCTTCGTCAACTAAAGCGGACTCTCCGAAAGCGATGAAAAAAGAGAGCGGCAAGACTGAGAACAAGGGCTAAAACCGGCCAGGGCAGACCCATTTCCTGAAAACCCTCCCCCGACTCTTCCGCTTTCAAGCGTTTTTCCTCATCCTCAACCCGACGATATTGAGAATCCTCCTCAAGAACGATGGCGGAAACCGCTGGGTTTAAAAAGCCGCTATCCTTAGCTAAGCTATAGAGAATTCCCTCCTTTTCTTTTTTTTCATGCGCGGAAAAGCTTGGGCGGGCGTTCTCAAAGGCAATCCGGCCAAAGCTTGTCACAGGCTCTTGGCTAAAAACAAAGGCTTCTGAGCCGCGCCGAAGCAGTGCTTGCCCTGGAAGCTTTATTACCGGGTAGATTCTCGGACGGCTCACAGCGCTCGCGCCGCTGTCTTTTCCGAGCTCCCACAGGCCGGAAGGAACGTCATCATCTGAATAAAGAAGATAGATGCCTGCGGTTTCAGGGAAAAAAGCTTGAACCGCATCCGGGTATTCTTCAGCTCTCGCCCAGCCCTCCAAGGCATTCTCCTGAGTTGAGGCAATGATGAAAATAGGATAGCTATTATCATCATTTTTCGCCGCCTCGAGAGAAATGGACTGGATAGCTCGCATAGGCAGAAAGCCGCCACGCGCCTTGAGACCGAGCCCTTCGCTCTGGTAATTCGAGGGATCACAGCGTAAGCGCTCTTCATAATCAACCCAACTTACCCGCGCGGCCGGGGCCTGGAAAGCGCCGGCAGGAAGATCAAGGCGCAAGCCCAGCGCGATTAATTCACCTACACGATTGCGGTTCTCCAAGGAAGAAGCCGAAGCGTCCGCTATGATATGGAGATAGGGCTTTCGTCCTAATTCCGGCAAAGTCAAACTCCGCTCCGAACCGAGAATCCAATCGGGGACAAGCCCTAATTGCTCTTTTTGGGGACTCGGAAGGCGGATTATTGTATCGCCTAACGCTAAATCCTTGCCGGCCGCATGATAAATATCAAACCCGGTCCGCCGGATTTCCCCCGGAGAAAAAGGAAACACCCGCAGCTCAACCCGGTTATCCGGAGATACGGAGAGCAAACCAGGGTCGCGCCTTGTTCGAACGATGCTCTGATAAATAGAAACCGCCGCCCCTCGAGAAAATATTCTACCGGGGCGTTTATCTTCCCCAACGTAGAGATAGTAATCCTTGAGCCAAGCGGCGCGCGGCAATTGAAAGCCAAGCCGATATTCGCCCAAGGCTTGATTGCCTTTATACTGGAGGCGCAGACCAATCCTTGAACGTTGCAAGCCCAGCGAGTAATCAAAGACGCTTTCTTCCAGCTCTGCCTTCAGGGAGAATTCACCAGCTTCGCTACCGCTAAAGTTGACGGAGGATTCATAGTACCTCAAGCGCTCTAGGCCAGATCGCTTGGGCAAAAAGGCATTCTCAAGACGGGCAAGGCTCCTATCATTTAAAATGCGCCCTCCAAAAACAATGCTCTGGCTACATTCGGAGAGAAGGGGCAGATAGGCATTTTTTTCAGAAAGCGCCAAAGATCGTTCAAGGAGGCCGATATCAATCCTTGCTTTTTTCATGTGAGGGTCGTCGGCATCAATCCAAGCTATGGCAGACTTAAGGTTCACCGCCGCAAGAAGAGCATGGGCGTAAAGTCCGGCCGGCAAGAGGCAGAGAGAGAGAATGAGGGCAGGAAGGATCCGTTTCCAAATAAAAGCCTCATTTACAGCCTTCCAGTCTTGCGCAAGGCAATAAAGATGAAGGAGAAAGTTGCACAGGGGAAGAAGAAGGAGGAGGCCCAAACCGAAAAAGAAAATCGTGAAGGGCACCAAGATGGTAAAGGGTAGGAAGATAATAAAAAAATACAAGGAGTAGGGAAATAGGGCGAGCCTTAAAAAGAAGAGGGCAAGCCGTAGGCCCGGGCGGGGGCTTTCAGGGAGGCAGAGTAAAAGTCCGGAGAGCCCCGCCAGCGCAAAACAAAGGGGGGAGCCGAATCCACCTAAGATAGGCATATAGCGACCCCATTCGCGGATAAACGCGAAATTAAGGCTCAAGGCGCCAAGTGGCAAGGCAAGGCAAAAGATTACTCGCACGACAAAAAACCCGATCTTCGTCCGCTTCAGTTTCAAGGCAGCAGTAAAACCCGCCCGTGCCGCCAGAAAACCGAAGAGAAAAAAACTGGCGATAAGAAAAGCGAGACCCAACCCCTTCTCAACATCACCCATTCTCCCGCCGCCAATCTTAAAGATATAGGTGCCGCCCAAGAACCAGGCAATGGGAATGAGAACGAGGACAATACCCTCCTTCCAGGAAAAGGGGAACTTTCCATCAAGGCTTGTCGCAGCCCAATATAGAAGGGGATAAAAGACAAGAATAAGAATACCGGCGGCGCTTATGGCGGGGAACAAGACATTACTCATTCTTCCTAGAAGGATAAGGAGGATTAATCCGGCCGAAAGCGCCAGTCCCATAGCCAACACAACAATAGGGAATACCGGACTCAGCGCAGAACGCCTTATGCGGGAAAAGAGGGCATAGCCGAGTGAAAGGCAAAAACCAAGCAGGGAAAAAGAAAAAAAAGCCAAGGGCATCCAGCCCATAAGACGGGGACTCGGCTGAAAAGAAACCCCATAATGAAAAAAGACAGTCGCTGTCAGACACAAGAATGCAAGGGGAATGAGGACAAGGGAGATGAGGGGGCTTTGAATCCATTGTTTATACGACATGGCTTAGGGTCCTTTTCATAAAAATAGCGCTAGCGAAAAAGCCAGCGAGGAAGATAAGGGCGCCCTCCAAATGATGGGCGCTATAAAAGCTCAAACCGAATGCGGCCTTCAGTGGTCCAAGTGCTTGGGCGCTTATGATCCTCATGAGATTACTCAAGAAAGCGCCGCCCAGGGACATGCCGAAGGCGAGGATAAAGACCCGCAGCAAAAATCGCGCTGTCATGGCTTGGCCGCCCGGAGCCGTTATAAGGATAAGGAGGGGGAGACTGAGACAGAAATACGAAAGCCCGGAGCAGGCCTGGGTAAGTATCATCCCGCTTTCAGCCACTAAATAGCCACGCCCCGCCACCCATTGCGGCCTCAAGCCAAAGAAAAGCCTTAGGGCGAGGGCTGCCGGGCTTAAAACCGCGCGCAGAGCAATGCTACTTCCTAAAACCATTGAGCGTGCGCCAAGGGCTGCAAGCCCCGCAAGGGCGGCCGTAATGGGAATACCCATTTTGGGAATACCGATCTTAGAAAGGTTGAATCTTGCTTTCATAAGCCCAAGCCTAGCTTTAAACTATGGCGAAAAAATGTCAAAATCTGGCTTTCTTCTTGGCGCTCGCATGCTAGGATGATGCGGTAAAAGTTTCCAAAGGAGGGCCCTCGTGCCTATACAATCTGCTTCAAATCTTAAAAGGAGCGCCGCTTCTGACATGGCCCTTAGGCTAGCCTTCCGCCGCTGTGGCCGCTTAAGCCGAACTCTGCTCCTATCCTTTTTCCTTTTTGCCACACTTCTCGCAGGCTGCGTCGCCAGCCCAGATCCACTCTATAGCGGCGGGGAAAACCCCCTTGAGGATGAATCCCCCGTCAAACGCTATGAGGAAGACGAGGCATTCGAAATCCTTGCGGACAGGGTTATACAGGGATCCGACAAGGCTTGCCTGGCCCTTGCGGACGGCAGCCTCCTCAATAGCTACGAAAACGAGGAGCGCCGCTGGACGCCGGATCCGCAAGCTGACGCAGCGTTGGCGACCCTGCCACGCTTAAGCGCCCCGGAAACCCCCCTTCTGTCCGCCCTCTACCGTATGACGATGGAGGAAGCGTTGCGCGACATTCGCCCCGACGGCGCTTTTATGGCCGGGGAAAAATGGCCTGGGGTATGGACGCGCGACATCAGCTACTCGATCCATCTTTCCCTCGGCCTCCTCATGCCAGAGGCGGCTAAAAAAAGCCTGCTTGCAAAGACAAGCCCCTCGCGCCAAGTGATACAAGATACGGGCACAGGCGGTTCCTGGCCAATTTCCACCGACAGGGTAGTTTGGGCAATCGCCGCATGGGAGATATACCTAGCGACCGGAGAAAAGGAGTGGTTGGATACGGCCTACCCTATCCTCGTGGAAACCGAGACCAAGGACCGCAAGACGGTCTTCGACCCGGAGACCGGCCTCTACCGGGGAGAGAGCAGCTTTACCGATTGGCGCGAGCAAAGCTACCCGCGCTGGATGCAACCGCTGGATATCTATGAAAGCAAGGCCTTAAGCACCAATGCCCTACATTACGAGCTCTTGCGGGTTCTCTCGCGCATGGCCCGGGCCCAGGCTAGCACTGCCCACCAAGCGAAAGGATACGAGGAAAAAGCCTTAGCGCTCGCTACGGCCATTAGAGCAAACTTTCCCGTAGCCGGCCGTTCCTACTTAAGCGCCTATCGCTATGGCTCTGATTCTGGCACCATGGTTACGGATAAGAGCGACAGCCTGGCCAATAGCCTAGCCGTCATCTTCGACATCCTCCCGGAAGGCGAAAGCCGGTCCCTACTGGAGGATCTGCCTGTCGTGCACTTCGGGCCGCCTATTCTTTACCCGCAATTGCAAGTGCCGGCCTATCACAACAAGGCAATCTGGCCCTTTGTGACCGCTTATTACGGCTTGGCCGGCCAAAAAATCGGTAACGCGGCGGCCTTCGACTTCGCCCTAGGCTCCAACATCCGTGCGGCCGCCCTTTTCCTGACGAACAAGGAAAACTTCACCTTCCATACCGGGCACTGGCGGGGCACGGCAGTAAACTCAGACAGGCAGCTCTGGTCGGTTGCCGGCCTCCAAGCCCAGGTGATAAAGGGAATTTTCGGGCTGAGCTATGATGAAAAGAGCTTGGGCCTAGCCCCCCTTGTCCCGAGCTGGATCAAGGGAGAGTTGGAGCTGGATGGCATTGCCTGGCGCCAAGCCCGTATTTCCGTCAAACTGAGCGGCACGGGCAACAGGATCGCTGCGCTCAAGGTCAATGGCAAGACAATGGACTCGCAATGGCGCCTCCCGGCCAGCGCCAGCGGGGACTATAGAATCGAAATCGCCATGGAAGGAGACATGCCAGGCAAGATTAAGCTTGAACCCTCCTCAATCATTGGGCCGCGAGACGTTATAGCCATAAACGCGGAACGTAAGGCTGACAAGGTCAAGCTTAGCTGGCCATCGGCCGGTGAGGGCCTGAGCTACCGCGTATATAAGGATGGACGCCTTGTGGCTGATAAGCTTCTGGAGGGGGTCTACGAAGAGTCAGGGCTCAGCTCCAACCCCGTCTACCAGATCCAGTCTATAGACCCGCAAGGAGTGCCCTCCAACCTCAGCCAGCCCTATCGCCTCTACCTAGCCGAGGATCGGATAGAGATTGAGGCAGAGGATGGAAGCTGGTTGGGAATTGATGAACCGGCCCTGCACTATGGCGGCTACCAAGGCCGGGGCTTCATCTTCATTGACAAGGTAACCGATGGGGAGATGAAACTGCGCATTCCGCGCGCTGGTCGCTACATTCTGCGTTGGCGCTATTCCAACGGTAACGGCCCCATCAACACCGACAATAAGGCCTGCGTTCGCAGCCTCTACGTCAACGGCAAAGAGCTAGGCACGGCCGTCTTTGCCCAAACCGCGGGTTGGACGCGCTGGGCATGGTCAAATCCGATCTTCGCCGATCTGGCGGAGGGAGAACTGATCATAGGCCTTCGCTATAACCCGGAGGATGAAAACATGAATGGAGCCGTAAACCAAGCGGCTCTCGATTGCTTGGAATTGATCAGGCTCTAGAAAGAGGCGGGGGCCCCTGACGGGGCCTCGGCGCCCCATCTTCAGCTATCGCGCAAAGCCGCTAAGGGAAAGCCCTCCAAAGGCCGATACTCGTAATGATATGATGATCACCCTGTATAGAAAGGAAGCGGACGGCCGCTTGCGCTATTACAACATTCACGACCACCAGCTCCACTTAGAGAAAGAGTGGGCCTTCACCGTTTCCTACACCGTGGGTGATTCATCCTGGCGCGAGGCTATCCGCCGCTTTTCCAGCGCCGGAGCTATGGACTCGGCAATCCGCACGCTCCTAAAAAGAAAACGCCGAGAAGGCTATGGCCTCCTTTACAGCTTCGGCGGAAAGGGTCGGGGCGGAGAAGCCGATTACGCCCAAAACCTTATGCGGGAAGCTACCTAGCCGCAAAGGGCCCCTTTCCGATATTCTAAAACCATATTCTTGTGCGTAAGGAAAGAACATGGGCAAAGACACAAGCTACATTACCCGCTACACCCTCTCCAGCCTCTTTGAAAAGAGCCTTAAGCTCCTCAAGCCGACCTGGAAGAATTCTCTCATCGCCGGCGCCATCGTCTATGTCCCGGTTGCCGCCATCTCCGCTTTCTTTTTCCAGGGCTACTTTAGCATCCTTATCGACATCATGAAGTTTAGCAACGCAGACTCCCCGGAGCTAGGCGCGTTTTTCCTTAAAACCATACCCTTTTTCGCCTTCATCCTCGTCTACTCGGCAATCGTGGGCATTGCCGGCTCCTACGCCACGGCGGTGGTTTCGCGCAATGCCTTCCGCTGCGCCTCCGGCGAAACCCCAAGCTGGAAGGAGCTGATGGGAGAGGTATTCAACGGTAAGTTCGGCAAGCTCGTGGTATTCCTCCTCCTTGAAAGCCTCATAATAACCGGAGCTATCGTCGTCTTCACCCTTCTTATTACCCTAGGTATCGTGTTGGCATCTTTGGGCAAACTCGTCGCCCTCATGGTATTCATCGTCATCATCGCCTACATCGGGCTTATCTTCACGGCAATCGCCGCCCAGATGATCTTCCAGTTCGGGCCGGCCATTATCGCAAATGAAGATGTTTCCGGCGGGGCCGCCATCGGCAAGTGCTTCAGGCTCGTGAAAGGGCAATTCTGGCGCGTTGTCGGCATCGGCCTCCTCTTTTCCATGGCACTCTCATTTGCCCTCTCCATGGTCACTATGCCCCTGCAATTCGCTTCGATCGCCCCTATATACGTCAAGATCATCGAGTCGGCCATGTCCGGCGCCCAGGCGGATTCAACCGAACTCCTTCTTGAGATGAGCGAGGCTTTTAAGAGCATGGGCTTCCTGATGGGCCTCCTCTTTGCCGTTCAGTACCTTGTCACCAACATCATCCAACCGATCTTCATCACCCTCTTCTACGTAGACCTACGCGTGCGCAAGGGAGAGCTGGCCGACGCAGCGGAATTCTCAGACCTCTCAGCCCCCCCCCAGGAATAAAGACTAATGCCTCATTCTCAACCAATCCTTTCCCAGCTTGACGGAAGCTGGGAAAGGGCCGAGAGAAATCCGGCCCTGGGCGTCATCATCCTCGTGCTTCTCCTCGGCTCGCTTTACTATCTACTAGGAAATCTTTCGTCCCTCATCATTATGGTGATAAAAGCTCTTCCCAGTCTTGGGAAGCAGGGTTCTGATTATCGTGAATTCCTACGCGCCTTTGCCCCCAACCTCGGGGGAGGAGACTACCTGGAAAACCTGAAAGAAACCTACGCCAGAAACCGTACCCTTATTCTAGGGGTCACCGTCTGTTCTCAATTCCTTCTCTTTTTAGCCCCGAGCCTCTACTTTGGGCGGCGCTGGTTTTCCAGCCAGGTTGCTTCCTATATGGGGTATCGACGCGCGCCACTCTTCGGCGTCGTGGCTGGGCTGGCTGCGGCAATCCTCGTTCTTCCGCTAGTAGACGCGATATCTCGATTAACGGATTCACTCTTTCCACAATTCACAAAGCTCAACGAAGCGGCTGCCGTCCTTTACCGCTGGGATAGTCCGCTTGAGGCTATCTTCGTTTTCTTTAGCATATCCATCACCCCGGCTATCTGTGAGGAAGCCCTTTTTCGGGGCATTTTCCAACGCGGACTCCAGCGCCGACTTGCCTTCCCTTGGTCATTCATCGTTTCCGGCATTACCTTCGCCTTCTTCCATCAAAGCGCCCTTTCCTTGGCCGCCCTCATCCCGGTGGGCATCCTTCTAGGCTTCCTCTACTGGGCCTATGATTCGATTTGGGTAGGCATGGCCTTGCATGCCCTCTACAACGGAGCCATACTCCTCTTAGTCAACGGTCGCCTTGTCTTACCGAGCATCCTCATGGACGGCGACTACTTCAGTCCTCCAGTGTGGATCATCTCCAGCCTGGCCCTGGGCGCCCTCTGCGTGTTAATTGCGCGCGCGGCGCTCAAGCGACGCGGCAAGAACCCACAAGACGGCGGCACGATTCCAAGCCAAGAAGCAAGTCAAGGCGAATAGACGGCCGCCTTACGGCCGCTTGACGGCCGCCTTACGGCCGCTTGACGGCCGCCTTACGGCCGCTTGACGGCCGCCTGCCAATAGCTTAGATTTTTTCTATTGACATATGTTAGAAAAAATCGCGGAGCCTTTGAGGCTTGGAGGGTGGAATGTCTCTAGCGCGGGCAAATAAAAGCTTTTTGATAGGCACGCTTAAAACCGAGGCCGTCACCTATGGAATCATCATCCCAGTATTGGCGTATTTTGCCATCGTAAACTTCCGTTTTGCCCTGAGCACTCCCTTTGTTTTTTGGACTGCCCTCGTAAGCGCCGGCGGCCTAACCCTTGGCGCCGGTCTCCTGCTGCGCTACCTGAGCCGTAAACCCCTTGTGCTGGCCTTGGCCGAAATCAAGGCCGGCACCATCAAGGAAGATACCGTAAAACGCGCTGTCAAACGCGCGCAAAAACTACCCCTCATCGAGGGTGGCTTTATCTTCATACGTTGGTTTTTCCTAGCGGAGCCCATACTGGCTTTGAGCATCAGCGCCTTCGGCGAAATTAGCCTAGGCGAATACCTTCTTACCTTTTCGCTGATGGGCCTCTCGGGCTTGGTATGCGTACCCATCTACTACCTTGTTTTCGAGAGGGAAAACAAAAACTTCCTTGAGCTTCCCGAGGTTGCCTGCGTTACGGCCACATCACAACAAAGTTCAGCAATGACCATCATGCGCAAACTCATCCTCGGCATGGTCATCAGCCTCTCCTACCCCACCGGCATTATGGCTATCCTTATACTTTACTCAAACAGCGGCTACCTAGACCTGGCAAAAAACAGCCTCGGTTTGGCCATCCTCTTAATAGCCGCGATAGCCATTTCGGTCATTACCGCCGTCATGCTCGCCCAGGCTATGCGCCTTTCAATCTCCAGCTTGTCTAGGCAGTTTTCCGCCGTCTCCGGGGGAGATCTCACTACGCTGGCCAATATCGTATCCTTCGATGAGCTAGGCGGCTTGGTTTACGCCTCAAACGCGCTCAGCGCACGCTTGAAGGAATCCATGCAGACAACCCGCGGAACCGCGGAAAAGCTGGCGCTATGGGTGGAGGAAATCCTAGCCAGTTCTCGCGACCTCGCCAAAAAAAGCGCCGCCGGCACGAGCAATTCATTATCCGTCGCCACAACGATGGAAGCCTTAAGCAATTCTCTTCAAGGCTTCCGCGTAGACTTGGAAACACAAAAAATAAGCGTGCAACGGGCGGCGGATTCGGTCAACGCGCTCTCAACCGGGGTTAGGGAGATAGCCGAAACAGCCGGGCGCTCAATGGCCAAAGCGCAGGAAAACTCACGCTCCTTGGATGAGGGGCGAGCGGGAATAGCCGAATCCATCGAAGGCTTCATAGCCATGGGTAATCTCGTTTCAAGGATGTCTGAGAGCGTCATCGCGGCCGGCAAGCACGCCGCCTCCATAAATGAGGCGGTTAAGGCGGTAGACGATATTGCCGAACGCACCACCATCCTTTCCATGAACGCATCCATCGAGGCAGCCCACGCCGGTCAAGCCGGCAGGGGCTTTGCCGTCGTAGCCCAGGAAATCCGCAAGCTTGCCGAGGCTTCCGCTTCGGCTATCGCCGGTATCAAGGGAATACTTGGGGAAATCAAGGATGATATAGCCAATGCCGGCCAACACGCGGATTCTGGAATCCGCCTCTCATCCGAAGGGAAACGCGTGGCCGAACGCGCCACACACTCTTTAGAGGAGATCGTGGGAAACACGCGGGATATGGCGGACATGCTCGCGCAGATAGGCAAGATCGCGTCTATTCATGAAGAAAGCTCTCAATCTGTCCTTGGGGAGATGAGCCGCATAGGGGAGCTGTCGGTAGGCTCGGATCAAGCGGTGCGCAAACAATCTGAGGGAGCTCGTTCCATATTGGAAGCCATCCGCGCAGTTAATGACATGAGCGGTGAAAACTCCGCTATGGCGGAAAAATTGAGCTCACTCGCCGGCGACCTCAAGGGACAGAACTCCCTCTTGGGTAACGCGATCAACCGTTTCAAGCTCTAGCGTTTTACTCGATATCTCGAGCGCCGTGCTGGCGTAATCCGGCCTCATAGAGCAAACCGCAGGAAATGAACATGGTATTGCGGGTAGAAAGCAGAACCATGCCGTTGCGCCGCGCCATCTCTATCATGTCCTGAGTCGGCGCCTTGCCGCGAACCAAGATAACCACCCGGATATCCATGAGGTCCGCGGTGCGTATGGTCTGGGTTGTTATAAGGCCGGTCAGCAAAACGACCTTTTCCTTCACGAAGGCCATCACGTCCGACATGAGGTCCGCCCCACAAGCGGACATGATTTCCATATCCAACTTGTCTTCCCCGCTATGAAGCTTGGCGTCGAGTATTCTGATTAAGTCACTTACCTGCATCTCAATTCTCTCCGAGGCTCCAAGATAACACGGGCGGGCGGCGCGCATAAAGGGGCCAAGACTGGCGAATCATCATATGAGTCGCAAAAAAAAGTTAAGTTGGCTAAGGGAAATCCGATATCTAAAGATGGAAGCGTGTTACGTCCATAGGGTTTCAATCCCCGGATGCGTGGCGCGTTTTCAGGCAGCGAGGCTTTTGGGGGAGAAAGGCCAGACCGCATTGATAGCACCCAATAGGCAGGGATGCCTCTCGAAGGCGAGACCCCACGGGGTACAAGCTTTCCCGACGCTAAGAGAAAGGAGTGTACGGTATGATAATCAACCACAATCTCAGTGCTATGTTTGCTGACCGCGAACTGCGGAACACCAATCTCAACGTAACTAAAAATATGGAGAAACTCTCTTCTGGTATGCGCATCAACCGCGCCGGAGACGATGCCTCAGGTTTGGCCGTGTCTGAAAAGATGCGCTCTCAGATCAGGGGCCTGCAACAGGCTTCCAAGAACGCCCTGGACGGAGTTTCATTCATCCAGACGGCGGAAGGCTACTTGCAGGAAACCCAAGACATCATCCAGCGTTTGCGCGAACTCGCGGTACAGTCTTCCAACGGCGTTTATTCGGCTGAGGATCGCATGATGATCCAGGTCGAGGTCAGCCAGTTGATCGACGAGGTAGACCGCGTTGCGTCGCACGCGCAATTCAATGGCATGAACCTGCTTACCGGCCGGTTCGCCAGGGAAACCGGGGAGAACACGATCACCGGGTCCATGTGGTTCCACATCGGTGCGAACATGGATCAGCGAGAACGCGCCTACATCGGAACCATGACCGCAAAAGGCATTGGCGTCCGCGGCGTGATGGACAACACCATCCTCTCGCTTTCCAGCCCCGATAACGCCAACCGCGCCATCGGGACGCTCGACGAGGCCCTCAAAAAGGTGAACAAGCAGCGCGCCGACTTAGGCGCCTACCAGAACCGGCTTGAGACCGCCGTCAAGGGCATCGACATCGGCGCAGAGAACCTACAGGCTGCCGAGAGCCGCATCCGTGACGCCGACATGGCTTACGAGATGGTCCAGTTCACCAAGAACCAGGTCATTTCCCAAGCCGGCAACGCGATGCTCGCACAGGCCAATCAGAAGACCCAGCAGGTTCTTCAACTCCTCCAGTAGAGCGACCACTCTCGCGGCCGCGAAAAACGCGGCGGATTCGGAGGCGGCAACCCCGCACCGCTTTCCGCCGCGTTTTTTTATCTACGATCCTTGTTGCCAGCTAGGAGATAGCTACGTATAATGGGCACCAGATGACAAGAGAGCACGAGAGCGTAAAAGAGGCCATACTCGGCAAGGCCTTCCCCGAGCTCCTCTACGACTCCGACCCGGATATAGAACTTTACTTCGATCTACGCTCGCGCGGGCGCTCATCCGACGCGCTCGAGGTATATAACAATAGGTTAAAAGCAAAATATCCAGACCAAGGTCGACGCGTCCTCTTGCTCTCACATTACCGCACAAAGGATCCCCGCTATAGGTTACTACTGCGACAATCCGCGCTGGAACTGGCCGCGTCCATCATTGAGCGCATCAAAAGAAATATTCGCTACTTGAGTTTGCCGATGGAAGGCGTGAACAACTCAGACGCCTACAGGCTGCTCAAGGCGGTCGAACAAGTGGTGCGCTACCTCCCGCCGGACAGATTCGAGGCCCAGGCGGCCCTGGACAATTACAAGCGCTACGCAGAGCTTTTGGATTTCAAGCGCGAACTTATGGCGCGCACTGCGGAGCTCGGCAAGGAATATCTCTTTGAGTCCCACGCGGAAAATGAAAACCCCAACCCTGACTTCATGGAGCGTAGCCGCAAATACGAAGAGCAACGTCGCGAGCATCGGGCTAAAAGTCACTTTGACCTTTCCCGTATCAACTTCGACCCAGTGGACGTCGAGCGTATCATATTGCCGCCTTCCGTCGCCCGCAAAGAGGACAAGGTTATCGGCTACTGCTACAAGTACTGGAACCTCGTCAACGACCAAGCCTTTGAGCGCATCATTTTGCTTTATTCCCGCAAGTACCGCACCTTCCACTACGACGTCTATAGAGCAGTGAAG
Organism: Treponematales bacterium; assembly: GCA_041739325.1. Classification (GTDB taxonomy): domain Bacteria; phylum Spirochaetota; class Spirochaetia; order Treponematales; family JBGSOB01; genus JBGSOB01. Next base: position 59,801 of record JBGSOB010000123.1, on the reverse strand, counting down.
ATAGGGCGGCTGAGAAAGTTTACGGATGACGAGATTTTAAACACGGTTTCCACCGTTCTCTCCTCCAGTTACTCCTACTCCGTACAGGGCGATCTTTACATGCAGACTATGTGGCGTCGCTTCAAAGCGAACCTAAGCGGGTCCCCGCTGGAAAGCGGCAGGGACAAGGTAAAACATGAGTTAGCACCAACACAATCGAGAACCAATGCAGATAAACCGCAGCGCATAGAGATCGATGCGAAAAAGCCAGCGACCATGCCGATCGCTTCAAAACAGGAGAGCCCGGAGCTCAACAAAAATATTAGTCGAGCACTTAAGGCGAGGATGATAACGGCAGCCGATAAAGGAAAAAAAGCAGTCAAAGCGGTTCAACGCAAAGCCCCGGTCATCAAGACTGGTTCCGTGTCGGATATCGTGAAGAAGCTCTCCGGTCGGAGCTACGACGTCTACCACGACGTATTCATGGTGAGGGTCAGACCATCCATTCGCACCCTCCTCTCGGAAACTCGCACTAAGTCCCACGGAATCTTCGACTCATCACTCAACGAAGCAGAGGCAATCGTCCATGCCTTCCTCGCCGCCAATTACGACAACCCCTTCATGGATTGGGAAGATTCCGCGGAACGTGCGCGAGTCGAGGGGGCCGGGTACTCCTTGCCCTCCATCGTGCCCATTATAGAACACTGCTACCGCAAGCTCTAGTCAATCCAGTGGCACGCGGCCGCGCAAAGAGCGAGCTAAGGTAAGTCGGTCGGCGTACTCAAGGTCCCCACCTACGGGGATGCCGGAAGCCAAGCGCGTAACCGCCAATCCGGAGTCCAAGAGCAAACGCTTTAAGTAGAGGGCCGTTGTGTCGCCTTCTACCGTTGGATTGGTAGCCAGTATCACCTCGCGCAAGCCACCGGACCTAACGCGCCGCATCAAAGCGGCAAAGGCTAACTTGTCCGGGCCAATGCCATCGAGGGGAGAGAGTACCCCGCCGAGCACATGATAGGTGCCGGCGTACTCGCGAGAAGCCTCTATCGTCATCACGTCTTGGGCTTGCTCAACCACGCAGATGAGCCCGTGGTCGCGGGCGGGATTGGAACAGATAGGACAGGGATCGATTTCGGTGAAGCCCCCGCAAACGGAGCAAAAACGCACATCGTTTTGTAGGCTACGGATCCGCTCCGAAAGCCTTTCGTTGTAGGAAGGATCGGTTGAGAGAAGGTGGCAAGCCAAGCGACCCGCGCTTTTTTTTCCGAGCCCAGGTAAACGGGAGAGAAGGGCGGTCAGTTCGTCCAAGGCCGTCATTTCAAGACCCCGGTTGCCCAAAAGCCCCTAAATCCAAACCGCCGGCCAATCCTCCAAGCTCCTTGGCGGCCGCGGCCTGAACCTTGGCTTGGGCATCACGAATCGCAAGCAAAATAAGGTCCTGGAGTAACTGCGCGTCCACGGCTCCGTTGGCACCGGGACGCAGGAGCTCTGGGGCGATTTTGAGCGCCTGGGCTTCCATGCGTCCATTCATGGAAAGCTCCACCATGCCCCCGCCGGCAGAACCGAGGGCTTGGATATGCCCAAGCCTTTCCTGCCCCTCGGCCAAACGTTTCTGGATCTCTTGGGCGTTCTTTAACAACTCGAAAGGGTTGATATTCATGAGCCTTCCCCGATATTTCGCTCACCGACCACCGTTCCGCGGAACATACGCTCCACGACCGTCACGGGATCTGTCACTTCATCTTCCTCTTCAGCGGAGGCAGGCAAGGTTTCTTGCTCCGCTATCTTTTCCGCCGCCTCCGCCTTTACCTCTATAGAAAAAGTCTTTCCCGAGAGGGCCTTTATCTTCTCACCGATAATCCGAATTTCAGGCCGTACCATGTCTGCTTCCCAGCCCCTGGAAAAGGGAATGATAAGGGAATCCGAGGTGGCGACCCAGGGCAGGGATTTATCCAGGCTGGCGGCAATCATGCCGCGGGTCTTGCGCAAGGAGGCGATAACCGCCTGCTTAAGCGCGGCAAGGTCCGCGGCCCCGCCTTCCAGGGGAAGGTCCTCTTCCGAGGCTTCAAGCTTAGGCGCCGGGGCGGGATTTGCTATCGCGCTCCGGCTAGCCACGAAAGGGTTGGGAGGGGCACCCCTTGCGGCGTCCATGGCAGAGACATCGGGGCTCGCGCCGGTTTCCCCCGCTTGAGCGCGTAATAGGGATTTAAAGGCGTCTAACTCCGCCTTTAGCTCACGCGGGGAAATGTAGGCGCTCAGGGCGGCTAGGCGCGCGGCCACAAGCTCGAGCTCAAAACGAGGATTTACCGAATAGCGCACAACGCGATGCAGGTCAAGGCAGAGGGATAGGCCGCGTTCGAGCTGCTCCGGGCTATAGGCAGACAGGGCCAGGGCGGAAAAGCGCGATGCCGGATATCCGAGCAATGCGTCCTTAACGATACCCTGCTTCATGAGTAAGAGTGAGCGCATGTACTCGGTAAGATTCACGCAGAACTGCTCAACCGTAATGCCCTTTGCCAAAAGCTCGTCTAGGCAAGCAAAGGCGGCGCCCGCCTTGCTGGAGGCGCAGGCCTCCATGAATTGGTTAAGCTCGTCCACGCCGACGATCCCCAGCTTTTCCTTAATCTTGGCCAGGGTCAGCTCGCTTCCGGAAAAACTCAAAACCTGATCAAAGAGGGTGTAGGCGTCCCTAAAGGAGCCAGTCGATTCCTTGGCTATCCAAAAGAGGGCGTCATCCTCGGCCTTGATTCCCAGCTCTGCGGCCGCCTCCGCTAAAAGCCCCTTTACCAGGTCTACCGGGGCCAAGCGGAAATTAAACTGCTGACAACGGCTTTTAATGGTGGCCGGCACCTTGTGCAACTCTGTGGTGGCAAAGATAAAAACGATATAGGGCGGCGGCTCTTCAATCGTCTTAAGAAGAGCGTTAAAGGCTGAGTTCGAAAGCATGTGGACTTCGTCGATGATGTAAATCTTGTAGCGCGACGAGTTGGGCGGAAAGAGAACCTCATCCCGAATCTGCCTCACGTTCTCCACGCTAGTATTGGAGGCGCCGTCTATCTCTATCACATCCAACGAAGCGCCGCGGGCTATCTCCAAGCAGGAGGAGCAGCTGCCGCAGGGCGTGTCGGTGGGGCCGGCGGCGCAGTTGAGAGACTTAGCCAGAATGCGGGCAGTCGATGTCTTACCGCAGCCCCGTGGCCCGGAAAAAAGATAGGCGTGGGCTATTTTACCGGAATTGACCGCGTTGCGCAGGGTGGAGGTAACGAATTCCTGGCCTGCCAGTTGGGTGAAAACCTGGGGTCGTCGGCGGGTCGCCGTCACTTCGTATGCCATAGCGGCTATAATAACGCCAAAAGCGGGCCGCGAAAAGGGGGAGCAAGACTCCTGCCAGCCTAAGTCGATTTGACCAAAGGCCCATTCGTCAGTAGCTTTAAGTTTAAATAAAAAGCACCCCGCGTCGCGCTTACAGATTTTCAGCATCCCATCGCCGCAGGCATTTTTTGTTAGTAGCCCGGATTTCCGGCGCAAGGAGGCCGTAATGGCCCTGAATGCACTCCTCGTCTACCCTCGTTTCCCCGACACCTACTGGGGATTCAGGCATAGCCTGAAATTTATCGGTAAGAAAGCTAGCTACCCCCCCTTAGGCCTCCTGACTATCGCCGCACTCTTTCCATCGGAATTTAAGCCCTTGCTGATTGACATGAACGTGCGCCCCTCCTTGACAGCGACATACAAAAAGCCGATATCGTTTTTATCTCCGCAATGCTCCTGCAAAAAAGATCTTTGGATACCCTGTTAGAGCGCTGCCTTCGCCTGGGCAAGGAAACGGTACTCGGCGGTCCTATGGCCAGTTCCTCCCCGGAGGGCTATCACGGTGTTTCCCATCTCATCCAGGGAGAGGCGGAGCGCATCCTGCCTCGTTTTTTCCAAGATCTTAAGACCGGCAATGCCCTAAGCCTCTATAAGGCAGATGAAAAACCGGACCTTAGAGAAGCCCCCATTCCGCGCTTTGATCTGTGCAGCCTCGACGATTACGGGTCCATGGCCTTGCAATTTTCCCGTGGCTGTCCCTTCAATTGCGAATTTTGCGATATCATCGAGCTCTTCGGCCGTATACCCCGCACCAAGACCCCGGAGCGGATGCTCGCCGAATTGAACGCCCTGCGTCGCCGCGGCTACCGCGGTTCGGTATTCTTCGTTGATGACAACTTCATCGGCAACGCCCCCAAGGTCAAAGATTTTCTAAGAGTTCTCATCCCCTGGCAAAAAAAACACGGGCGCCCCTTTACCTTCTTTACCGAGTCCTCGGTCAATTTGGCCCAGGATGCGGAATTACTGGCGCTGATGGCCGAAGCCGGTTTCCGCATGGCCTTTCTCGGTATAGAAACCCCAGTGGAAAGCTCCCTGCGCTGCGCCAATAAGGGGCAGAATCTCAAGGCGGACCTAGCCCTCAGCGTGCGGAAGATACAGGCCGCCGGGATAGAGGTTACCGCGGGCTTCATTCTGGGCTTTGACACGGATCCTCTCGATATCGCCCAACGCCAAATAGATTTCATTTCTAAAGCCGGCATACCCACCGCCATGATCGGGCTCCTGACCGCCCTGCCGGGCACACAGCTGGCAAAAAGATTAGAAGCTGAAGGCCGCCTGCTTGCTGCTTCTTCCGGCAACAACACGTTCGCCAGCAAGCTTAACTTTATCCCCGCCATGCCGCTAGCCACCCTGATGGATTCCTATGACAGAGTAGTCGCCGAGCTCTATCAGCCCAGTGCTTATTTCCAGCGTTGCACGACACTGCTTTCCAGATTGCCGGCCAAACTTGCGGCGGAAGGCGGCCACGTTGGATTTAAACCCACCCTCATGTACGCCGCGGCCCTCTTGCGTTCCCTGTTTATCCAGGGCCTGTCCCGCTATGGCTTTTATTATGGGAAATTCCTTCTGGAAACCCTCATCAAAAGGCCGCGGCGCATCGTAGACGCCGTAAAATTAGCTATCTTTGGGCACCACTTTTTCCGTTTACGTGAGCTCAAGGTACTAGATCGGCAACGCGGGACCGTTTCGCTACGCTCGCGAATGGATAAGGTTTTCGCCGATATCGCGGCTACGGAAAGACGCTTACTCGGTCTGAGCGCCGCTTCGGCAGCCGCCGCTACCAGAGCCCTTTTCAAACGGCTGATCAAAACCCTCAGCCCCCTACCCTTGTTGATACGCAGTGGATATAAGGACTTAGTCGATGTCGAGCTTCCCAAGCTCGGCTACCGCATCAGCCTACCCCTCTATGGTATTGGCTCTATTTTGGCGGAGAAGGCCATGGACACGCCCAGGCGCCCTGCCCGCAGCGCTCTTAAAAGGCTTGAAGCCGCCCAAACAGCTATGAGCGCCTGCTTGGAGAACCTGAGAAACAGCTGCGGAAGCGAGATATCCGCCATCTGGGATTATCTTTCGCTGATAATGGATAACTCCCTTACCAAACCCATACACGCTCTTAGCGTTCGGGTTTGACGCCTTATGCAAGGGGTGATATCCTAGGGGCAACTCAGTATCCTAGGGAGAAGTATAATGAAGAAAATCCTCAGCACCGCAACCCTCATCGTCTTGAGCGGATTGGCCGCCCTTTCCTTTGCCCAAGGCGCCAAAACTCAAACCTTCAACATGCGTCCAAACGCGGATTTCTGGAGCCTCAAGGGTTCGGAGATGACTTGGGTGGATAAGCTCACGGTAGGCCAAGCTATGAAGGCCGGTAAAAGCGGTGAAAAGGGCAAGTATAAGGGAACGGAATACAGCCTCATCAGGGTAACCCTTGAGTCCGACAAGGAGGGCTGGATCATCGATACGAACCTAGCCCAAGACGCCTATATGGGGGTAGTCAGTTCAGATCTTTGCACCCTCTATTCCGAAGCGCGCGATGCCGCGGTCCTAGCCGATATCTTGCCGCTGACGAATATCGTGGCCCTCTGGCCCGTACAGGGGAAAAGCGATTTTTATAAACTAAGCGCCTATGACGAGGTCGCCGGCAAGTGGCATCGCAATCGATACGTCCTCAGTAGTGACGTATCCATCCGTGAACAGGATGTCAATACCGCCCTTCTCCTCAAGGCCCTTACCGATCTTCCCAAGCTTGAGCAAAAAAAGAAGATACTGGCGACAATTGAGAGTAAGTATCCCAATACTGTCTTCGGGTCCATCGTCGCCCAAAAGCGCGCGGAGCTAGAATCTGGAGCCAGTCTTCCCGCCCCGAGCCAAGGGCCCAAGGCAAGCACGGCTCCCGTTTCCTCAGGATCCTCTGGATCCTCAGGATCGGCGAATATCGCCACTACCGTAGAAAATAATTTCTTCGTCGCTACCGCCCCGGTAAACATCAGAAAAAGCCCAAACGTCAACGCCGAGGTCGTGCAGGTGTTGCAGAAGGATGAATCCTGCTACGCGACGGAACGCAGCAAAGAGCAATTCACCATCGGGGACAAAACCGGCTATTGGTACAAACTCAGCCTCCCGGCAGAGGGCTGGGTTTTTGGCGCCTTTCTTTCCGGAGTCTAAGAGCTAGGAGAGAAGGCTCTTATTCGTAGCGCTTGGCGATCAAGCTCAGGGTTTCGGAAACCTTAGCTTGACGCCGGGCGGCATCTAAAAGCCCCTGATTCAGATCCCTCAGCCCGCGGATATCGCGGCGCAGGCTTTCCGAACGCTCGGCCGTGCGTTCCGCCGAACCGGCAAAGACTCGTACCGCGCTGGCTATGGCCTCAACCCCCTCCCGTATGGAAAGGGAAGCCCCGGCCGCCACCCCGGCTTTATCCGCCTGGTCGTGCAATTCTCGGCCCATACCTTCGGCCTCCGCTCTGCGCGAACCGAGGAGATTGGCTGTCTCTTCAGCGCTCTCAGCGATTCGGCCTATCCCCTTGAGGATGGATTCGAGGGCTAAGCGCAGATCCTGCATGGACTGCGCGTTGTCTCTTGCCCGTGCGCTTACCTCAGCCAAGCGCTCCTCCATGCCATGAGCACCCGCGCTCGTGCGCTCGGCCAAAACCCTAACCTCGCCGGCGACAACGGCAAAGCCCTTACCGCTTGCCCCGGCGTGAGCGGCTTCGATAGAAGCGTTGAGGGAAATCAGATTCACCCGCTCGGCGATGTCGAGAATATCCTTAACGGCCGCCAGGGCGGCCTGGGTATCGCTTGAAAGAAGCTGCGACATCTTGAGGGAACGCTCTATCTGGGCCTCCCCCGACTGAGTCTGCTCGGAGAGTTCCTTAGAAATGCCGCCCATGCCTAGGCTGCGTTGAACCGAGTCCGCTACCGACTGAACGATCCTTCCGGCGAGCTCGGCTGATGCCCCCACCGCCGTCGCTTGCTCGGCCATGACGGACAGGCTTTGCCCGGCAGAGTTGGCCAAACGGGCGGCGTCGGCGTTTGCCTTGGTGGACTCAGAGCGCACCCGCTCAATATCATTCAAGATATCCACAAGCTTGGCGTCGAAGTCCGACAATGCCCTCTCGCTTTCACGCGCCGAGCCCTCCAGTTCTAAGGAAGCCCCGCGGGTGTCCTGGGCCAATGACACCACTTGAGAAATCAGACTTGCCAAGGAATCCAGGAAAAGATTAACGGCGGCAATAGCCTCTCCCGTCTCGTCGAAGTTGAGAATGGGTAAACGGCGGCTTATATTTCCGCCGGATTGGGCGAGAGCCGCCACGCTCTTGCGGAGCGAATTGAGTTGGCCGCGATACTCAAGACGCGAAAGAAGGGTGAGAACGAAGGCTAAAATGATAAAACCAAGGGCCGTGAGACCAAGGGTCTGGCGCAAGCCACGTTCGCCCAGGGCTTCCCCAGGCGCGCCTGACAGATGGAATTCCGCCGCGTAAGCAGACCAGATGGCCGCCGCTATCAGGCATCCAAGCGGGATGAGGTAATCCTTACTCCGGGCAAAAGTGTCGCGCACCCCGCCGGAGAAATCATAAATCTCAAGCTGAAGCTTGAATTTGATGAGGAGGGCGTTCATAGCCAAGGCCGCAGATATCCCCGATATCAACCCGGTGGAACAGGTCATAAAAAGGGACCATAGATAGGGGATGCCCCCCGGCGACACGAAGCCGTAAACGGCGTAAAAGCCCGTGGTTCCTACAAGCCAAGACCCGACGTGGATAAAAATGAGAGCAAAGCCGATGCGCTCCACCGCCCGCCGCCCGCGGTCCCTATCCTGCCCCGTCTCTAAGAACTTAAAGAAGGGCTTTAAGAGGCCAAGAATGATGAGCCATGCGAGAAAACCGAAAATCATCGTCAGGGCTATCGTATCGAGCTTGAGCGAAAAGATGAGACGCTCAGTCAGGGTGCGCAGATTGGCACGATTAAAAAGTTGCTGGTAACTCTCCCTCACCATCCCTAGCGCCAGGGGTATAGAAAGATTCATGAGAAAGATGTTCAGCTTAAGTTTGATAAGGGTGGAACGTTCCATGTAAGGATTATAGGCTGAACTTGTTATAATTTCAAAAAAAACCGTAAACGTTTGAAGCCAGGCTTGCCGCGACACAGGCGCCAACCGCTTACCGTTGCTTCCTTCCGGATCTGGCGGGGTTAGGCGGCGACGCCTTGCGCGGGGCCTGGCTTCAAGCGTTCACGGAAGGCTACGGAGAGAGAGGGATTCGGTTTTTTTCGCCCACGTCCTGTGCGCGAAAAAAACCCGCCTACGTCCCCTGTCGGCGGCATCATGCCGCCTTTTCCTCCCCTTGGTCGGCGGTGACTTCGGTTCGAATCCCTCGCCACAAACGCCAAAAAAAGCGAACTGCCAGAAAAATAATCACTACGGAGAGAGAGGGATTCGAACCCTCGGTGCCTTTTGGGCACATACGACTTCCAATCGTACACCTTCGACCACTCGGACATCTCTCCAATACAAAACAAGGCATTTTTTACCTAAGATGGCCATTCTTCGGGTTGACGTAGATCGACGGTTCGTAGAACCGTGGTTCGAATCCCCGACCGTCAATACGGCTGAAAGTCCATAGGCTTTATGCAAGCCCTACGGAGAGAGGGGGATTCGAACCCCCGGAACCCTCGCGGGTTCAACGGTTTTCGAGACCGCCCGATTCAGCCGCTCTCGCATCTCTCCAAAACTGAGGCTGAGAGGATTCGAACCTCCGACCACCAGATCCGCAATCTGGTACTCTATCCAGCTGAGCTACAACCTCAAAATCACATTACTTTGCCCGCCTCGAAAAGGCGGATACGGAGAGGGGGGGATTCGAACCCCCGGTACCCTTGAGGGGCACAACTCCTTAGCAGGGAGCCCGATTCGGCCACTCTCGCACCTCTCCAATAAACTTAATGGCTTCGGAGCAGGGGGGATTCGAACCCCCGGAACCCTCGCGGGTTCAACGGTTTTCAAGACCGCCTCTTTAAACCACTCAGACACCGCTCCAGAACTACGGGAGCCTACAATACGCAAAAAACCCTCTCATGTCAAGGGAAGGGAGCGAAGACCCCCTCATGAGCGTAGGTGAAATATACTGTTGTGGGTAAGGAAAAAAATGATTCCAGGGCGCGGTTCTTCCTTAGAGGGCAGGCTCAGAGAGGCAGAACGTCCAGAAAGCGCCCTGGAATCATTTTTTTCCTTACCCACATGCAAGGTTCGCTACGCTTAGGAGGGAGCCTTCGGCTCCTAGCAACCTAAAGAGGGCGCGGTTCTTCCTTGGAGGGCAGGCTCAGAGAAGCAGAACGTCCAGAAAGCGCCCTGGAATCATTTTTTACCAGCGATCCCGGTGAATTTTTGCTGGGTCATATTTATGTTTGGGCGCAGGGTGTTCATCTGGGATGCCCACCGGGATGAGGGCAAGGGGGATGACGTTTTCTGGGATTCCCAGCAGGGAACGCACGGCGGCTTCCCTCTCAGGCTCCGGGTAGAGGGCGGTCCAGACGGCGCCCAAACTCTCTGCCTGGGCGGCGAGAAGAAAATTTTGACATGCAAGGCTCACGTCTATAATGGCAAAGGCGGTTTTCCCCTCGTAGGCCTTCGCCGGCAGGGCGCAGGCAAGAAGGGCTCCACCAGCCTCTGCCGTCATCTTGGCATAGGGAAGGGCCGAGGCGAGGGCCTTGAGCGTCTTCCTATTCTCGATAATGATGAATTCCCAGGGTTGTTTGTTCACTGCCGAGGGGGCGGACATGGCGGCCCGCATGAGGCGCTCCCATACTTCGGGCTTTAGGCGCTCGGGCATAAAGGCGCGAACGCTTACCCGGTTTTCCATGATAGAGAGGATATCTTCCATTGACCCATTTTAGCATGGCCTAAGGGGGATACCGCAAGCCGTCTTAAAAGACCCAACCTATTCCGAGATTGACTCCTTCCACTACACTAAAAAAGTAAACGCGATTGACAACGAGAGAGCCTCCGATATACATACCGCTCTTTGGCAACTGATAGCTTAAGCGTATCTCCTGATTCGTAGGCAGGACCAATACTCCGAAGCTTTGAACGTGTTCAAGCGGGGTGGATTCATCCACGACCCTCTCCTCATTTAGAACACAAATCATATTTAACCATAAATCAGACCAGCCAAATTCCCAGGAGCCTCGTATACGGCCCCAGGCCCCGTTGAGGCTAAAATCAGCCGGGGCTACGCTAAAGACCCAGGCATAGGGCAAGGGTTTTGGATTGAAGAATTCCACAAGCCCATACTCATTAACGAGCTGAGCCAGGGCAAGACGTTTTTGATAGTAGGGGCCTTCTTCCCACGAGTAGCGAAAGGCGATCGATGGGGTGTAATAGTCTTTGGAACCGATAGACCGCGCATAACCGATACGGGCCGCCCCCGTCCATCCATAAAAGATAGGATCGGGCTCCGCGGCCCAATCCTGGTTGATGATGTGCTCACCGGTTTCCTCGTTCACATAGTCCAGGCCGCTGTCATAAACCCCGCCCAACCAGGCGCTTGCGGAAACCGAGCCGCAAAAACCGGCGCCCTGTGCTGCTTGCCATTGAAGGATTGCCCCAGCTTCGGCGTAGGCGGCTTGCGAAAAACCCGCAATAAAGGGGAAAAACAGGGCCATATTGTAACCGCCCCCGGCCTTAGCCCCCAAGGCAAGGCTTAAGGGCTTGTCTGCGTCCGTTTGGTAGGGGGGTAAAAGAGGTCCTTCAAAGCCCGACATGCCCTGGTTGAGCATGGTAGTGCAGGATGAAAGGGCTAGGACAAGGATAAGTGGGGCTGCAAAGCATGAGTTGAACGAGAGAGCGAATCTTTTCATACAAACCTCTTTAAGAAATAGAATTTTCACGATTAGGCTATCACAGTAAATGATTTAATTCCACTTCTTTGCAAGCTACGCTCAACTTTTGGCACGGAGACTTGCCTCGGGCCACGATGCGGATTAGAATCAAGGCAAGACCTACGCGGAGGATGACAATGCTTGAATCCCAGGAAGAGCTTAACGCATGCATAGAAGCCTTGGGGCCGCAGAGCCCGGCTACGCAGCTGGAGATTGACGGTATACTGAATAACTTAAGCGCCTTTCTCAAGATCTGCGTCCCCAACCAGGTGCGGGAGCGCAAGGGAGAAGACTTGGCGCGGGCCCTGGAATGCGCCTTCAACGTTTCCATCGGGCTCTTCCGCATGGTAGATTCAGGCGAGACGGGTTTGGATGACCAGCTAGCCCAAGACTTGGACAAACTCAAGCTACGCTACCTGGGCAAGAGTGGCTCAGGGTCGCGAACTACAGAGCCTCAGGCATCGGGATAGGCGTGGAAAGGGCAATCCCTTTCCACTTGTTTTTATTCGGTCCCATCCTCTGTGGCTGCTTCATCGTCTAGCTGGTCTTCCTCACGCGGGGAGAGGCGCTCAACCTTGGGCTTGGGCTTAAAGAGGGCCTTGAGATCAAGCTCGCGCCAGAAATTGGAGAAGGATACCCAGATACCCCCGCCCACGATCATGTTGTCCGCCCAGGGAATGGACTCACCGCTCCACCCATTAAAAACGGGGAAGAGACAGCGGACACCCGCGCCAAAGCGAACCCAGGGAGCGGCGGCATAGGAATAGACAAGGGAGAATTCCGGATAGAACCAGCGACCCTGGGCCCAAAGATAGTCATTTATAGCGTCTATGGAAGGCTGTTCATCCTCAGGCACTGCCTTGGCGAGGGCCGCGCTGCGCATGACAAGACTCGGCCCGGCGCCCAGGCTCAGACGGTGAACAGGATTGAAGTCTATACGGTAGCTCAGGGGGATATTCAAAATAAAGCCCGTGACCGTCGCCGTGCGGTTTTCATCCAAGACCATGAGGGCGCGGCTTCCCGTCCAGCCGTAATAACTGGAATACACATCCAGGGCGGGGCTCAAGGAAAATTCACCCAGGATGGGAAATACCGTTCCAATACCGAACATATTGATAACCGGTGAAGGAGCGGAAATAAGGCGATTTTCTCTGTCGAGGTTAAGGAATACTAAAACCGTGTCCTTGAGGATGAGGTCTGTCGGGCGCATATCGATACGGCGTAAGACTTCACCGAGGGAAGAGCCGCGGGCGGGCGTAGAAACGGGCTGGGCATCCGCAGCTGCGGCTTCGGGGTCTTGGGCCCAGAGTGAGAGGCAAAACAGATAGGGGATAAAAACCAATAGTATCCGCTTCATAGCATAACTATATCACAGCAGCTTGGGTTTATGTCAGGAGTTCAAGCCCTTTGCATAGCCTTCGCTTCAGCCTCATTAGCCAGCACGAAGTGGCCGGGAAAGATCTCGCGCCAAAGAGGCGCGTCACGGCCGTAGTCATGGAGGGAGGGATCATAGGGGATGTGAGTCTTTGCCCTCTCCCTATCGGGGTCCGGTAAGGGAACGGCGGAAAGGAGGCTACGGGTGTAGGCATGGAGGGGGCGCGCAAAGAGCTCGTCGGAGCTTGCCAGTTCCTTGATTTTCCCCTGGTGTATCACCGCGATGCGGTCTGCAAAATAGCGAACGACCGTCAGATCATGGGCGATAAAAAGATAGGAGAGTCCCCGCTCTTTTTGGAGGTCCCGCAGGAGGTTGAGCACTTGGGCGCGGATAGACACGTCGAGGGCCGATATGGGCTCATCGGCGACCACAAAGGAGGGGTCCATGGCCAAGACTCTGGCTATGCCGATGCGCTGGCGCTGGCCGCCTGAGAATTCGTGGGGGTAGCGCTCGGCGTGCTCGGGCAGGAGGCCAACGTCCCGTAGCGCCCTGTCAACCTTGGCGCGCCGATCGGCTTCGTCCGTGAAGAGCTTGAAATTATACAAGCCTTCGGAAACGATGTAGTCAACGGTTGCCCTCTCGTTGAGGCTGGCCATGGGGTCCTGAAAGATCATCTGGATGTTGCGTATCACCTCGCGGTCCGTCGCCGCGTCCAAGGGGCCACAGATGCGCTTTCCACGGAAGAGGATCTCGCCTTCGTTTGCGGCATTGATGCGGATGATGGCGCGGCCGATGCTCGTTTTTCCGGAACCGGACTCGCCCACCAGGGCGAAGGATTCACCCGGCATGACGTCAAAGGAGACATCATCCACCGCCCTCACCTGCTCCTTACCGTTTTTAAAGATTACGCTCAGATTCTTGACGGACAAAATAGCTTGGCTCATGCGCGGCCTCCTTGGCCATGACGGCGCAGGGCGCGCACGGCGGAGGGAAGCTCCGCCTGGGGAGCGCGCGGGTCAAGGAGCCATGTTTTTGCGCGGTGGCTTGGGCTTACTTCAAAGAAGGGCGGTTCTTCCTCAAAATCCAGGGCAAGGGCGTAGCGGTTCCTGGGAGCGAAGGCGTCGCCCTTGATGGGCGTGAAGAGTGTGGGCGGGGTGCCTGGAATGGCGAATAAGCGCTCGCCGCGCTCGGCAAGCATCGGCAAGGCGGATAGGAGGGCCCAGGTATAGGGGTGGCGTGGGTCGTAAAAAATCTCGCGCACCAGGCCCTCCTCCACGATCTGCCCGGCGTACATCACCGCCACCCTGTCGGCTACATTGGCTACCACCCCTAGGTCATGGGTTATATAGATGGTGGAAAAACCATACTCCGCCTGGAGACCGCGGATGAGGTCGAGGATTTGGGCTTGGATAGTCACGTCGAGGGCGGTAGTTGGCTCGTCGCAAATAAGGATGCGCGGGCGGCAGGCTAAGGCAATGGCAATGACGATGCGCTGGCGCATTCCGCCTGAGTATTGAAAGGGATAATCGCGGAAACGCTTGGCCGCGTCCTTGATCCCCACCTTGGCCATGAGCTCCAAGGCAAGACCATGGGCTTCTTTCTTTGACAAGCCTTGGTGCTTTTCCAGCACTTCGCTGATCTGGCTCCCAATGCGACGCAGGGGGTTGAGCGATGTCATGGGGTCTTGAAAAACGGTGGAAATCTTTGAGCCGCGGATGGACTCCCATTCGGAATCCTTGTGAATGCCCACGAGGTCGCGGCCCTCAAAAACAATGGAGCCGGCTTGGATACGGCCGTTGCTTTCCAGCATTCCGGTGAAGCTCTTAGTGAGGACAGACTTGCCTGAGCCGGACTCCCCCACGATAGCCAGGGTCTCGCCTTCGTAGACATCAAGCGACACGCCGCGGATAGCCGTCAGTTCCCGGCCGCGCACCCTAAAGCGCACTTCAAGATTTTTGACGGACAGAATCGCCTTTCCTTGCTCGCTCATCATGCCCCCTATTGGTGGGTACGCGGATCCGAGGCGTCCGCCAACTTCTGCCCGACAACGTAGAAGGAAATGGTAATCAGGCCCATCACCACGGCCGGAAATATGATCATATGCGGATAGGTGTCAATAAAAGACCAGTAGTCGTCTATCATCCTGCCTAAGGAAGGGATGGTGGAGGGCAGGCCGATACCCAGGTAAGAGATGATGGTTTCAGCGTTGATGTTGCCCGGAATCTCCTGGTAGACAAGGGTGCAGATGACGGAAACCATGAAGGGCAGAATATTGCGCAGGATCATGCGGCGCGTCGGGGTGCCCACACAGCGGCTGGCTAGGTTGTATTCCCTATCCCGAATGATCATCACCTGGGTGCGGATAAAATAGGCCACCGACATCCACCCGGTCAGGGTGATGGCGGCCACCATCTGCCAGAAGCCACGCCCGATGATATACATCAGAATCATGATGCGCAGAATGCCCGGCACGTTGGAGACGATGTTGTAGATCTCCAAGAAGATAGGGTCAAGTTTTTTTGAGTAGCCCCAGAGGGCCCCGAAGAGGACGCCGGCCAGGATATTGATGGCGGCCGAAATGAGGGCGATGGAGAGGGATGTCCGCGTGCCGGACCACACCACGTCCCAGAGGTCGTTGCCGCGGTCGTCGGTACCAAACCAATGCGCCGGGGAGGGGCGCTGGTACCAGGTGGCGGGCTTGTTGATGTTGGGGGCCTGGGCGGGGTCATAGCCGGAAACCAAGGGCTGGATAAAAGACATGAGGGTCAGACCCATGGTCAGGACCAACCAAAAAATTGCCGTTTTCTTTTTGAAGAAGGTTTGGAATACCGAGCGCCAGTAGGAATAGCGCGGGCCGCCGATATGCTCCGAGGCAGACTCGTCAAGCTCTACGAAAACGAATTTACTCGCGTTGACCGCCATCAGCGAGCCTCCTTTCTGGCGCGCAGGCTTATGCGCGGGTCAACCATTGTCACTAAAACGTCTCCTAAAAAAACCGCCGATATGGAAACCACGCAGAAGATGAAGGTGAGGGCTATCACCATTGAGTTGTTGTACATGCCCAGGGAGTCGGGGATCATCTTGCCCATGCCGGGCACGGAGTAGAAGGACTCGGTAATGATGGCGCCGCTTAAGGTGCCTATCACTTGCGCGGGAATGGCGTGCACGATGGGGATTATTGCGTTGCGCAAAATATGCTTAAAAAACACCTCGGTCTGGGAGAGGCCTTTGGAGCGTGCGAACTTAACGTAGTCGGCGCTCATCTGGTCTACCATGTAGCGGCGTATCCAGAGCGCCTCGGAGGCGATCCCGGCTAAGGAGAGTGATATGACGGGCAAGATCCAAGAGACTAAGTTGTTGGGCCCGAAGAAGGGAAACTTATCCGGCAAGTGGAGCACGGCCCGGCCAAAGCGCGAGAAGATGGCGATATAGAGCACGGTGGGTAGGGCGGAGATGGTGATGACATAGCCCATGGTTATCTTGTCAAATATTTTTTCCTTGCGCATGGCGGCGATAACCCCGGCGATAGTGCCGATAAGCAGGCTCAAAAAAACGGCGGCCGAGCCCATCCTAAAGGATATGCCGAACATGGAGGGGGCTTCGTAGACGCTCTCCCCCTTGGCGTAGTGATCATCGTACTTATTGAGGTCAAGCCGCTCGAGCAGGTATTTATACTCAAGGCTGTGCTCGTCGATGGAGGTGAAGAATGTCTTATCCTCCCCGCCCACGCGCGCGCTAACCTCGCGCTTGACAGTCCTCCCCTGCCCTCCGGCAATGACGCGCAAAACCTCCTGACCATCATAGGCCGGGTAGGAGATACCGAAGTTGAGGGTAATAATATTCGAATGTAAAAAGGGGAAGGTACCGTCCAGCCAAAGCTGGTACTTATAGCGGGTACCGGAGGCGGCGAGAGCCGGCATACCCGCATAGTCGCGAGTGATGTAGTAGCCGCGCCGCAGCCCTGGGTTGGCTGGGTCTTGGATACGCCCGGGGTGGTCAATAAAGACAAGACGCGAATACCAGGAGAGAACCCGGCTCATGAGGGGGATGTCGCGATAGGCATAGAGGAAGCCGGTTTTCGGTTGTTCTTCCACCAGGTAGCCCTTGGAAAGATAGTGGGCGCGCATTTGGCTGGCAAGGTCCGATCCAGATACCATCTGGCTGGGCAGCTCCGGCGAGCCGAGCCCCAAGCGTGACTCGGCAAATTCCTTCTGCGTCACGTAATCGATATAGCCCAGTCTTTCCCAGACCGAATAGCGATAGTCCTGCAAGAGGTCGGGCTGGTTTACAAGCTTGGCTATGGTTTGATCGCCCTTAAAAACCAACCTGCGGGGTATGCAGGAATAGACTAAGAGAAAGCAGATTGTCGTTACCACAAAAACGGAGACGAAGGATTGGAGCACCCTCCGCAAGATGTAGAATTTCATGCGCCCACTACCTTGATGGACAAACCCCAAAGCCCGAACGGCGGGCTTTGGGTCTATCCTAGATTCTTACCTTAACGCTTGCCGGTCTTCTTAAAGGCCTCAGCCTTGTCCTTCTCCCACTGAGCCTTGAGCTTATCGCGTTCGGCCAGGGTAATGACATGGTCGGTTACCACGCGGCCCTTGAGTTTTTCCTCGTCGTTGCCGTAGACGGAGCGAATCTCCGAATAGGGCTGAACGCGGGTGACGGCAAAGTTTCCGCCAAAAGACATATAGGGTATGCCGATAGCCTCGTCGAGCATGAGGGCCTCCGCCTTGGCAAAGAGGGCCAGGCGCTTGGCGTGATCCTTGTACTCGGCGTTGGCTTCTTTAACCAGGCGACCGTACTCCTCAAGCCCGATAGCCTTGGCGCTCTGGCCATCTGAGCCTTCGGCGCTCGGGTCCAGGCCGATGTACATGAGCATGGCGCCCTCTACCGGGACGAGGGTTTGCAGGAAGGTGTAGGGGTCGCCGTAGTCCGGGCCCCAGCCGGTGGAATTGGAGATGTCGAAGTTGGACTGGGCGCCCGTCTCCACCATGTAGGTGGAGGCATCGGCGTTGTCGGAATCCATCTCAACCACGTTGACGCGGACAGTGTCCGTTCCAAAGAGGCTCTCGACGCCTTCCTTGAGGGACTGGTCCATCTTAAAGCCCTTGGTATAGGTGACGTTGGTAGCGATATCGATCTGGATGGGGAAGGTAGCGCCGGCGGCGCTCAGCTCGGCCTTGGCGGCGGCCATGTAGGCTTTAGCCTTTTCCTCGCTGTAGTAGGGGTCTTGACCGTCGTCGATGAGTAAGTCAGCCCCAAAATCCTTGGGGTTGCGGGCCTTGAGGGCGTCTTCCACGTACTTGACGTAGTCCTTGCCATTGGAGTCCGCAGAGAGGTCGGGGCAGGTGTAGGAGTTGCGCAGGGCGGCAAACTTGTTCACCTCCCCATTGCGCTGGGCAAGGATCGCCGGCCGGTTCATCCCGAAGAAGAAGGCCTTGCGGAAGTTCCTGTTCATGATGGCCAGCTTGGTGTCGGAGCGCGCCTTGGCGCTCTTGGGGCTCTTGCCCTTGCTGGGGTCTATGGGGGAGGCGAAGCTCTCGCGGTCGTAATTGAAGGCGTAGAGGAAGGATGTCCCGTCAAGCCGCGAGCGGAAGAGGGCATCCTTGTACTTTTCTTGGGCGCGGGCAAAGATAGCCTCGTTGTCGGTATAGACCGGGGCGCTCACGTAGGTGCCGTTGTCGAAGTTATTGAAGAGGGAATCCGGGTCCTTGGAGTCGAAATAAACGCGCTTGACGTGTTTGATAGTCACCTTGTCCCTATCCCAGTAGCTGGGGTTGGCGTCGTACTCGATAACCGACTTCGCGGTGTAGTTGGCTAGGAGATAGGCGCCGTTGTAGAGGATGGCGTCTTTATCTACCTTAGCGAACTCCGCGCCCTTTGCGGCTAGGAACTCGGCGTTTACCGGGTAATAGCACTGGTAGGTCGTCATAGTGTCAAAGTAGGGGATGGGCTGCTCCATGGTGTATTCCAGGGTGTAGTCGTCCAGGGCTTTTACGCCAACCTGGCTGAAGTCGCTTATCTCGCCCGAATAGTAGCTGCCTGCGTTCTTGATGAAACCGTCAATAAGGTAGACAAGGCGGCTCTTATTGTCCAAGGCGTATTTGAGGGCGGTCACCCAGTCTTGGGCCTTTACATCGGCGTATTCTTCGCCCTCGGAGGTAACCCATTTGACGCCCTTGCGGATCTTGAATGTCCAAACGGTAAAGTCATCGTTTGTCTTCCAACTCGTGGCCATGGAAGGCTGGAGGGCGGCAAAGCGGTCATGCTCGATCAGGCCGTCGATAAAGTTGGCCAGGTGCATGGAATTGACTTGGCGCGAATCGGTGAGGTAGTTAAAGGTCACGGGGTCTGTCGTGTAAACGTAGGTGAAGTCCTGGGACTTGGGGGCGGGTTTAGCGCAGGAAAGACTGCCGAACAGGCAGAAAACGGCCGCTATGGCGGCGACGCCCAAAATTAGGGAGCCTGTCGCGCGGGATGGACGCGGGGATAGCCTCATAAATTCCTCCTCAACATATATAAAGAACCTTACCGGACATTCTGGGCCGGGATTGAGGGGAAGTCAACAGGGATAAGTCTGGAAAGTTGCCCAATTTTATGCTACTACCATTCTATGCGCCAGGTAATTATGCGTAGGATCATCAGACTTTCCTTCTTGCTCGCCCTGGGCATGGCAGTCGCCGCCCTTGGAATGCTCCGGCCCTCGGCAGCCTCGCCTGGCATGGCCTATGGCAACGCCCTCTTTGTCCTCTCCTTTTGCTTCTTCCTCTTGGCCTGGATCTGGTACCTGCGCGCCGATGGCCTTAATTTCCTTGGCGGGGCTCAGGGGGCAGGAGCGGATGAAAAAACGTCCAAGGCCGAAAAAAGGCTTAAGGACCGCGCCCTTATGACGGACTTTTTTCTTTCAGGAGGCATCAGCCTCCTTGTATCCCTGATCTTCCAATACGCCCTTCCTTAAGCACTGTCGCAATACAAACTATGCCCATAAGTAGCATCCATACCCCGGCTAGGGCGATGGGTGGGGCAAGGACAAGGGAATAGTCGTGGACGGGCCCCACGAGCTTGACGCGGCCGCCAAGGGCAATCCGATAGACGATGACGCTCAGAGCAAAAAGGATGGCCAAGAGCGATGCCCCCAGGGTCAGGCCGCAGGCGATTCCGAAGGCCCGGCCGCTTTCCCCGGCTACGGCCGCGCCTAAGGCAAGGAAACCGGAAAAGGCCAGGGCCGTAACCCCGATATCCAGGCAGAGGGCTGTCAGGCTTATGCCGCGCAGGCTTGAGGCGTCGCTCGCTTGAGCCGTCTCACGCTCCGCCGCCGACCAGGTGAGGGCGGTCTTCCAAGCTCGATGCTGCTCGGCGCAATCCATCATTGCCAAAATGGAGGCGAAGGCCTGCAGGGCTAGGCAGAGGGCAAGAAATTTGGGTTTGGGCGAAAAGGGGTTTTTAGTATCCATAGGGCTAGTATATACCGGCTTTTTGCCTTTACAAAGCCTCTCGGATGCGGAAGAATACAAGGGTATGAACAGAAGCCAAAGAATCGGCGCCGTCGTCTTTGCCTCAGTCGTCGGGGCCATCGTCCTCTTCAATCTGCCCCCCTGCTCGGGCAGCCGTTCCAGCTCCGCCTCCGCCGCCCCAAGCCGCAAGGGCGGGGAGCGCCACCTGGAGCTTATCTCCGGGTCGGAGAACGCGGATCTCCTCCCCCTCATCAAGGAGTTCGAGAAAGAGAGCAAGATCAAGGTCAGAGTAAGCCTGCGCGGCACCCTGGACATCATGTCGGAGCTCAACCGTAACGGTGGGAACTACGACGCGGTCTGGGCTTCAAACTCCATCTGGCTCTATATGCTGGAAAACAGGGGCCTTGTTAAGAACGCCAAATCGACGTCGGTATCGCCCATCGTCTTCGGCATTCGCCGTTCCAAGGCCCTCGAGCTGGGACTTGACCGGAGCGATGTCCGCACTGCCGACATCCTTGCGGCTATCAAAGCGCGCAAACTGAGTTTCCTTACCGCCTCCGCCACCCAGACAAACGCCGGCGCCTCGGCACTCCTGGGCCTCCTTTCCACCTTTGCCGGCAACCCGGAGGTTTTGAGCATCAAGGATCTGGAGAATGAAGCGGTACGGTCAAAGCTTATCGATTTTTACTCCGGCATTGAGCGGGTATCGGGCTCCGCCGAATTCCTAGACGAGATGTTCTTGAGCGGCAGCTACGACGCCATGGTATCCTACGAATCCTCCCTCCTGCGCCTTAATACCCAACTTGAGGCCGAGGGCAAGGAAGCCTTGCGCCTCGTGTACCCGGTGGACGGGGTCAGCCTTTCGGATTCACCCCTGGGCTATGTGGACAACGGGGACAAGGCCAAGGAAAGGGCTTTCAGGAAATTCCAAGACTGGGCCCTCTCCTCCCCTACCCAGGCTAAACTCACCGCTCTCGGCAGACGGGCCTGGTACGGTGGCGACGTTGAAAACCCCCTCCCTCAGCTCTTTAAACCCGAGTGGGGCGTGGACACCGGGCGCTACCTGGTTCCGGTGAAATATCCCCAGCCCAATGTCATCAAGGCCGCCCTCGCCCTCTACCAAACCGAGCTCAAGAAACCCTCCTACACCGTTTTTTGCCTTGATTTCTCAGGCTCCATGTATGGCTCAGGCTATAATCAACTTGTCGCCGCCCTGCGCTATGTGCTTAACGCCGAGGAGGCGGGCAAGGACTTTATCCAGTTCTCGCGCAAGGACAGCATCGTTCTCATACCCTTCTCCACTGACGTAATGGAGCCGATGCGCAGTACGGACGCCAGCGATACGGCGGCCCTCCTGGCGGCCGTGGAGGCTATAGAGCCTGATGGGGCCACCAACCTCTACGGGGCGGCGGAAGAAGCCCTCAAGCTACTAGCCTCCGTAGACACGCAGAAATTCGTGTGCTCCGTAGTCCTTATGACGGATGGTCAGGCAAACGTCGGAACCCTAGCCAGCTTGAAAGCGGCCTACGCAAGCTATGGCAGAGACGTCCCCCTCTTTTGCATTACCTTCGGCAGCGCCGACACAAAACAGCTCAAAGATATCGCCAAGCTGTCCAACGCCCGCGTCTTTGACGGGCGGGCGGACTTGATAGCGGCCTTCAAGGAAGTCCGCGGCTACAACTAATTTCGCGCAACGTTAAAAAGGGAGCTAGATCATGAAGATAAACGGTAGGGTCGTGGGAGTGATCATCATCCTCGTCGTGGTGGGCCTGGGGGCCGCTTACGTCTTATTTAAGGACCAGATTAGCGGGGGCACGGCCACGGTAAAACACAATCTGGCCAAGGCGGAAAGCGCCGTGGCCGCGGTGGGCGGGGGTAAGGAAAACTTCGTGGAAGACGCGGAATTCGTGAAGATCCTCAAGGAAGATCACAAACTCATCGTTTCCAACGAACCCTGGTCCAACGGCAAGATGGTCAAGGACGATGTGCGCGCCTACGACTTCCTCTTCTTCTCAGACCAACGCTTCTTCGACTACTATAAATTGCCGGCAGATTCGGAGAAGGGCGAACAGCCGCGCGCCAAGGTCCTCAAGGGCGGCATGACCCTCAACACACCCATCGTCATCTATTCTTGGGACAAGGTGGCGGACGCCCTCGTCTCCCAAGGCCTTGCCGAGCGGCGCGGCGACACCTACTATCTTACCGGCATGGACAAGCTCCTTTCGATGATCGTAGCCGGCAAGGAGTGGAAGGAACTGGGCCTGAAGGAACTCTACGGCAAGGTCAATATAGCCAGCACCGACCCCGTCACCTCCAGCCCGGGGGCAACCTATTACGGACTCCTTGTTTCCATCATGAACGGCGGCTCGGTGGATGAGACGAATTTCCGCCAGGTACTGCCCAAGCTCAAGGCCTTTTACGTCAAGTCCGGCTACATGAACCAAAGCCCGGCAGACCTCTTTGAGTCCTACCTGCGCACCGGCATGGGCGCCCGCCCGATGATAGTCGACTACGAAAAAAGCCTGATCGACTTTGCCAACAACAGCCCGGACGGCTGGGCCCAGGTAAAGGACAGGGTACGGGTTCTCTATCCCGTACCCACCATCTGGAATTCCCACTGCGTCGCCGCCTTGACGGATAAAGGCAGCCGCTACATAGCCGCCTTCGACGAAAAGCGCGTCCAAGACATAGCCTGGAAAAAGTACGGTTTTCGCACCGGTCTAACAGGTGGCGCCTACTCCGTCTCCGACATACCCGTAAGCGGCTTGCCGGCATCGGTAGACGCCGTAGTCCCCGCCCTGCAAAAAGCCATGTACGACGAGATCATCGCCTATCTTGGGAAAAAGGAATAAGCCATCGCACAGCAATTCAGACTCTGCGCCCTCTGCGCCCTTGGCGTAGAACGCGTTCTCGGAAATGAAATCAAGAAACTCGGCTTGGCCCTGCGCGGCGGGGAAGGCCGCCCCGGCATGGTATTCTTCGAAGCGGATCAAGCGGGCATAGCCCGGGCCCACCTGTGGCTGAGAACCGCCGAGCGCGTGCTCTTAGTGGTGGGAACCTTTCCAGCCCGAGACTTCGACCAGCTCTTCGAGGGCATGCGCGCCATCCCCTGGGAAGACTATGCCCGAACGGAAAGCCGCATTCGCATAGAAAAACTGCGGATATCAGCCTCCGAAATCCGCTCAGTTCCCTCGGCCCAGGCTATCGCGCAAAAGGCCGTCTATGAAAGGCTGTGCCAAAAATCGGGCCTAAGCCGCCTGCCTGAGACCGGTGAAGAGCTGTCCTTACGCCTCTATATCGAGCGGGACCAGGCCTTGGCCGGCATCGACCTCTCCGGGGAAGCCCTACACCGCCGCGGCTACCGCAAGGTATCCGGACCCGCGCCCCTTAAGGAAACTATCGCGGCGGCCATCATCCTCCACGCCGGCTGGAAGCGGCGCTTTGCCCTCCACGACCCCTTTTGCGGCACCGGCACCATCCCCATTGAAGCCGGGCTCTTTGCCCTCAACATACCTCCCGGCATGGGCCGGGGCTTTTCCTTCCGCGCCATGCCCTTTATGGACGACAAGATATTCCGTGACGAGAGGGAGCTGGCGGCATCGCGGATAGACTTTGGGCCGGAGATCCGGATATCCGGGTCGGATGGTGACAGATCGATGGTAGAAGCGGCCATAAAGAACGCTTTAGCGGTGGGGAATATTCTAGGCGGGGCGCGCAAATCCGGCGCTACCGAGTTCAGCCAACGCATAAACTTCCGCCAACTTTCCATGGAAGAAGCCAAAGCCGAGAGCGCGGAGGGCTTCATCATCACCAACCCGCCCTATGGGGAAAGGTTGCGCGACGCTGACTACGCGGAAAACCTCTACCGGCAGATGCGTCACCTAAAGAAGGACTTTAGCGGATGGGAGATAGTCGTCATTACCACCCACCCGGAATTTCCCTCCCACTTCGACGCAAAACCGAGCTCGGTCAAGGAAATCCAAAACGGGCAGGAGCGAACCTTCGTCTACCACTTTGGAGCAGAAACGGGAAGGTAGAAAGCGCTCTTTGGAAACTAAAAAGCCAAGACACCAAAATATGCCAAAGCAGCCACAAGGGCGTGAATAGCCGCGATCAGAAAGGCTCCTATCCCCAAGGCCTTATGGGCCTTATAGGGTATCTTGATAACCTTAAGGCCGCTTAAAACGGCCAACAAAAGGGGTATAAACCCAAAGGCCCCGCCGATCATGACTAAAACAAAACTATTCACGCTACTCTCCTTTTTTTAAAGCCATGCCCCAAACAGGGCATGGCTTTTTAGTTCTCACCGCATCAAGGGAGCACCCTAGGGAAGCTCGACCTCTACCTTTGCCTTCACAAAGTGGATACCGCTAAAATTATCAGCCCTTGACGCTGCTAATAATAGTACATGTTTGCCCTTTGTCCAGCTCTTATCGGTTTCTTCCCCCGCTTGGACCGCAACGGTAAAGCGAATAGTCGTAAAGCCATCCAGCTCCTCACCAGAAAAGGCTATGAGAGAGTCCTTTCCGCCGCGGCTTGTGTCCGCCGCGTGGCCGGTGGGCATGTGACCATAGTCATCACGGGCGTAGGCTACACCATCCTTAACGTAACCAAGAAGGAAGTCCGCCCCCTTCATCATCTGTTCAGGATCCAAACCTACTGCGACCCAGCCGCTTGCCTTAGCCTTAATTTCAACAGTCACCACATCCCCATCCTTGAGGATGCTGTAACTGATGCCATTTTTTTCCCCGCTTATGGGCTCGGGTTTTTTAGGAGCCGCGCTTGCCGTAGCCTCTTGGGCAAAGGCCAAAAAGCCGGAGGAAAGCAGTGCCAGAACCAATAGAACCTTTGTAGCCTTCATCTTTTCACCTCGCTCCTTAAGGATAGCTAAAAAAACCCTTCCTAGGCAAATTTACAAACCGCACTCCTCATTGCGCCATCCTTGGGCATAGCGTATAGTCGGGATAAAGGGAGGGCTGAAATGGGAAGGATCGACGACGTGATGGAGCTTGGCCTGCTCTTTTTTTTCCTGGCCATCTGTGCTTGGTTAGCTGAAAGCGCCTATGCGAGCATACGCGGCAGATCCCTAAAAAATGCGGGCATCTTAGCCGGCCCCTATCTGCCCCTTTACGGCCTGGGCGGCAGCCTCATCTATCTGGCGGACAGAAGCTTCTCCGCCAGCATCCCCGCTGGGCTACTCCTAGCCCTCTATCTGGTGCTCGTCCCGCTTCTTGAAGCTGCTTTGTGCCTAGCCGCCCAAAAGCTACTCACGCTGACCCTGCCGGCAGGCTTGACGGAAAAGCCAAAAATCCTGGGCTTTTTATCCCTTCCTAGGCTGGGGCGTTGGGCTATCTTCATCCTCGCCATGCTTTTTATTCTGGAACCTTTCTTTAGGGAATTGATCCTTGGCATGCCGGCCCGCCTTGGCTACTTCCTCTGCGGCTTTGGCCTTGCCCTCCTCCTTGTAGACATAGCCGTCTATGCAAAGAGCATGCTCGCTACTCGGCGGAAAGGCCTTCCCACTCGGCCATAGCCAGTCCCAGCTCTGCTTCCAGATTCTGGAGCTCGGCCTTGATCGCCTTAATCTTTTCCCCATCCGCGTAATTTTCCGGGAGGGCCATCGCCTCTTCCAGCGCGGTCTTGCGAACCTCAAGGGAGTCTACTCGCTCAAGCAGCTCAGCTTCCCGCTTGGCGCGACGCTTTTCCGCAGCCTTGCGCTGCTTGTCATCGCCACGGGCGTTTGCGTCTACGGAGGCAGGGGAAATAGCCGAAATCGCGTTGGCCGATCTTGACTGACCCATGCCGGCGTTCTCCCCCTGGCCGCCGTTTTCCGCGGCCTTGCGGCTTAGGTAGTAGTCGTAGCCGCCGGGATAAAGGCGCATCTTCCCGTCTTCCAATTCCAGCACCTTGGTAGCCAAGCCCTCAATAAAAAAGCGGTCGTGGGAAACGAATACCAATGTGCCGGGAAAGGCGGAGAGGGCCTCCAGCAGCACGTCCTTTGAGGTTAAGTCCAGGTGGTTCGTCGGTTCGTCCATCACCAGGAGGTTTGTCGGATGCAAAAGGAGCTTTAGTATGGCCAGGCGGGAGCGCTCCCCACCCGAGAGAACGGATACGCTCTTGCAGACGTCATCGCCACGGAAAAGAAAAGCCCCCAGGAGGTTGCGCACCTTGGGCACCAGGTGGGTCGGGGCCACTGCCTCCAGCTCTTCCTCAACGCTAGCCTCACCGCTTAAGGCCTCTGGGCTTTCTTGGGCGAAGTAGCCCACGCTTATCCCGGCTCCCATGCGCATACTCCCGGAAAAGCCTGAGTCGGCCCCGGCGATAATCCGCATCAGGGTAGACTTGCCCGCGCCGTTGCGCCCCACTAAGGCAAGTTTTTCCCCTGCCTCTAGCACAAGATCAATGCCCGAGAAGACGCTGAAGTCGCCGTAGGATCGCCCCAAATTTTCAATACTGAGGGCTATCCTGCCTGAGTGCGGTGGAGGGGGGAATTGGAAATGGATGCGCTTCATGCCCTCTGGTATCTGGATGGGCAGGATCTTCTCAAGCTGTTTTACCCGGCTCTGCACCAAGGCGGCCTTGGAAGCCTGGTAGCGGAAGCGGCGGATAAAGTCTTCAAGGGCTTGGATCTCTTCCTGTTGTCTTTCCCAAGCCTCAAAGAGACCGGCAAGCTCCTTGGAGCGCCGCTCTTCGTACTGTGAATAGTTTCCCGGGTAACGGGTGAGCTTGCCGCCAAAAAGCTCGTAGACCTCGGAGACTACGGCGTCTAAAAAGGAGCGGTCGTGGGAAACGATGAGGATGCCGCCGGGGAAGTCACGCAGATAGCCCTTGAGCCATTCGCGCGCCTCTATATCCAAATAATTGGTGGGCTCGTCCAGAAGGAGGATGTCAGCGCCTTCAAGCAGAATCTTTGCCAGGGCAATGCGCATCTGCCAACCGCCTGAGAATTCACCCGAGGGCCGGTCAAGATCTCCGGGCCCAAAGCCTAGGCCGCTGAGCACGCGCTCTATCCTCTCCTCGCGCCGCCAGTAACCGGAGCGCTCCACCGCCTCTGAGAGCTCATGGTGCTTTTCTACGATCTCTGCCAGGCGGGGGTCGGACTCGCTAATGCCCTCTAGGCGCTGGCCTAAATCCTCCATCTCGCGGATCATGGCAGCGTGGGGGGAAAAGGCCGTCTCAGCCTCAGAGCGCAGGCTCCTCCCTTGGTGGACAATGCCGGACTGGGGCAGATAGGAGATGCGCGCGCCCTTCTCCACAGCCTTCTCGCCGCAATCAGGCTTTATCTGGCCGGCGATAATCTTCATAAGGGTGGACTTGCCCGCCCCGTTCGGGCCGGCAAGGGCCGCTCGGCTCCCGGTCTTGAGATTGAGGTTTACCGAAGCCAGGATATCGCGGTCGCCAAAGGCCAGGCTTAGGCCCGAATACTGTACGAAGGCCACCTCCCTAGTCCTGGTGGGAGAAGAAGGCCACTACCGGGGCCGGCCGGCGTCGCCTGGCCACTAAACCAGTGGGATCGTAGGGCTCAAAGGGCATCTGCTCCAGCCGCAAGCCCTCAAGGGTAATGGTATAGTAGAAACGTATCGTCTCGCCCTTGGAAAGCTGGTCAAACCTGAAGTTCAGCACCCCGGAGAATATCTCGTCGAGGTCCTCGTCAACATAGCGGTCAAAGACGATCTCTCCGCCGGAGCCTAGGTCCCGGGGGATAACGCCGGGAACCAAGCGCTCGTAACCGGTCCAGACAAAGCGCCTGGAACTCGAAAGGCTTATCTGCCCGTAGCTGTCGCTTATCAATACCTTGCCCTTGGCAAGGATGGACTCAAGGATAGCCTGCCGCCGCCCTTCCTCTTCACGCGCCAAGGCTTCCATATCCTCTTCCACCAAGACCATGACGATAGCCCGCGTCTTGCCGGCGTTGTCTGGGTAGGAGAGGGTAATCAATTCGTCCGAGCGCAACTGAATCTGCAGGCTGTTCCCGTCAAAGCCGTAGAGATTGGCGCGCAGTTTAAGGCTCTCTTTGTAGCCGAAGGTTTTGGAGAGGTTGGGCAGCTCAAGACGGATGGTCCGGGTTTCCAGGTCGGTGAAGAGCCCATAGCGGGGGGAGAATTCGTCAAGGTCATAGTGGCGGTCGTCTATCATAGTGCGGAAAATCTCGGGCCGCCAGGGTTTTGTCAGGATGGCGTCTATGGAATCGTCGCGCTTCACCCTAAACCCGGCCGCCGCCTCTTGGGCCGTTTCCTTCGTCATGTCAAAAATCTTCAAGGTGTTGGAAAAGGCGTAGCCTCGCGTCCCGTCGCCCGAGAGCACCTGGAACCAGTCTCCCTCAAGGCGCTCCTCTCCGGATTTAACCTCCACACCCTCGGTTTTTTGCAAAATCTTCACAAGCTCACGCTCGCGCAGGCGGTAAACGCGGTTGTTGCCGGTGTTGTCCGGGCTAGAGCGAATCACCAAGCCGTCGCGCATGGCAATGCCCCAGAGGGGAATGCTAGACTTAAATTTGCGCAGGTAGGCATTCGCCCCGCCCTTCGAGGCAAACGACTCAAGCCTCCATTGGGAAATCTCGGTTTTACGCTTGGTACCGGGAACCCCCACAACATAGAGCTTCTGGATGCTGGATTTCAGATAGATGGGAACCACCTGCCCCACTTCCAAAGCAGGATCCTGGATGATAGTTTTCGCGTCCGGGTTATCAGGGCTCGATTCCGCGGCAAGGGATCCAGCATCGGAGGCGGAGCCCTCAAGAGCATCCAAGCCAACCTTAGCTTCAAGCCCATTACTAGCCGTATCCTCTTCAATTTCCAACCTGGGGTCGTCCGAGTCCCAGAGCACCACTCCCCAGCCCACCACCGGGCTGCAGGAAAAAAAGGCCAGCAAGGCCAGGCAAAGGGTAAAAAGGAGGGCTACGGGCCCTAGAGCAGGGCGAATTCGAATGTCCATGATGGGGGATTCTAGCGCATGCAGGCTTGCGTGTTAAGCCTTTGACTGGCTATGATAGCCCATGCCCCACCCACTCAATCCACGCAAGCTCGGCATCGCGGCCGGCATCAGCATCGCCCTTATCTGGGGCCTCTCCTTCCTCTCCATCAAGGTAGCCGTAGCCGTCGTACCACCCATGACCCTGGGGCTTTTGCGCTTTATCGCGGCCACCGCCCTTTTGGCCCTTCTCAAACGCCTTCTTGCCCCCCAAGACAAGCTCCAGCCCAAGGACATTCCCCTGCTAGCCGCGGCCGGTTTAGTCGGCGTCACCCTCTATTTTTTCTGTGAGAACAACGGCGTCAAGCTGGTAACGGCCAGCGAGGCCTCCCTAGCCATAGCATTTATCCCGGTCATGAGCCTCTTGGCCGAGCGGATCTTCCTCAAAACGCGGCTCCGCCCGGCCCAGTACGCCGGGGCGGCCCTCTCAACCCTGGGCGTCTATCTCTTAGTGTCTGGGGGCATCTCCGGCCATTCAGACATCCGCGGCTATATCTTCATGTTTGGGGCCGGAATCTCATGGGTCATTTATTCCTTCATCACGCGCAAGATCTCGGCGCGCTACCAGCGTATCACCATCGTCTTCTATCAGAGCCTCTTCGGCATGCTGGGCTTCATACCCTTTGCGCTTCTCGAACGCCGCGCTTGGGCGCCCATCTCCCCAATCGTCTGGGCCAACATCGCCTTCCTGGCAAGCTTCTGTTCGGCGCTGGGCTATTGGTTTTACGTCGTGTCAGTGGACAAGCTGGGCCTCAGCGTCTCTTCGGTTTTCATCAACCTCATACCGGTAGTGGCCATCATCGCGGGCTTTGCCGTCCTAGGAGACCGTCTCCAGCTCATACAAGTACTCGGGGCTGTCGTCGTCTTAGGCGGCGTCTTTTTGGCAACATTGGCCGCGCCCGCAAAAAAAGAGAGTTAGGAAAAGCGGAAAAGACACCTTTTTACAAAAGGTTTCTTCCCCGCGCCCTCCGAACTGCCAAGGCAGTTCGGCCCTTCCAAAAGCTAAAAGCTATTCCTTAACGCTGTCTATCGTTGCCTTGAGGCCCTCTATCACCTTGAGGTTTTCATCGCCTAAGGAAGCTACCGACTCAGTCTCGCTGAGCACGTCGCTTATCATCAAGCTCATTTTGGAAGACTCGTCACGCACCCCCACGGCAATCTTTGTCACGGTCTGAATGCCCTCTGAAGAATGGCTGATGGAAGCAGTGGATTCCTTCACCGTCTCCTCGGTCTTGCTCGTTAAAGCGGAAACGGTCTCTACCGCGTTTAGCACGTCGCGCACCCCGGCGGAAATCTCCTGCAGGTTGGAGAGGAATTCGTCCAGCATCGATCCGAACTCCAAAATATCGCCGGATATGCGCTTGAAAAAATCAAGCACTTCCGCGTTCTGGGCCGATGCCGCCGCAATCGAGTCGCGGGTATCCTTGAGGGTTTCGGAAATGATGCGCGAACTCTTGCTCGTCTCTACCGAGAGGGCGCGTATCTGGTCGGCCACTACCGCAAAGCCCTTGCCCGTCTGGCCGGCGTGTGCCGCCTCAATGGAGGCGTTCATACCCAAAAGGTTGGTGCGTTCCGCCACATCCTCAATAAAGCCGCTCATCTCCATCATCCGCTGGGCGGAGTCCAGAATCCTATCAATGCCGCTTTTTATGGAAGCCAACTTCAGCTCGCCGGACTTGGCCATTTCAACCAAAGAGTGCACCGCCTGCTTTTTTTGGGAAGCCTGCTCGGAGATGGAGGAAACGGCCGCCGCCATCTCCTCTATGGCCCCGGAGGCATGGGACACCTCCCGCGAATAAGAATCCAGCGATGTTTTTACCTGAGCCTGGTTAAGCACTGCCTTGGAATTGGCACGCTCAGACTCGGAGAGGGCGGAAGAAAGCTCGTCCAAGCTCATCGCCATGCCCTTGACCATAGATTGCATGGAACGCACTGAGTCTCCGGCGCGATTAGCGCTGGAAGAAAGCTTGGCGCCGATGGAGTAAGCGGAGGCCTGTGCTCCCTGCATCGCCTCATTCAGGCGGACGCAGTTGCGGCTGGCGGATTCCGCTTCCTCTTCAACCCTGCCAATCAAGCCCCGGGTTGTCTTTACAAGGGAGGTGGCAAAAACACCGCTTAAGCTGATCAATACCGCGGAGGTAGCTAAGGATTGTATATCAAGGAGCTCAACCTTGCCCCCGGAAAGGGGCAGGCTATCGAGCACGTAGAGGAGTGCGATAGCAACAATATTAAGGATTGTCAAAACCACGATCTGCCTGGATTGGTTGGCAACCATGGCCCCGGTAATAAGAAGGAAGGAGCCTAGGGTACCGAAGACGTAGCACTCATAAATGTTCTTATAGGCGTCGAATTTGATGGCCGCGAACATCACCGCAAACAGCACGTAAAGGAAAAGGGAGGAAGATAGATTATAGAAACCAAGCTTAAGGGTAGCAAGAACAAGGACACAGAAGGCAAAGAAAAAGAGAATGGACAGTCCGGCTACCAAGGCCCCGGTAAGGAGCATGACAAGGCCTAGAAGAAGGCTTAGGGCCCCCATAATCAGGCTTGCCTTCACGAGGAAGCGGCTTTTTTTCTGAATCTGGAGGCTGGAAGACTCATACTTTTTGAGGAAAAACCCCATAAATCCCTTATCCATGATTATTTATACCTTCCTTCATAAGGAAACAGTGTAGCCCAGCTTTACCAGTCTCGCAAGAGAAGAGGCCATAACAGTAAAAAAAATGGAGCTTTTTTACATACATATCAGGCCCCGGAAGCCCTCAAGCCGGGCTGCCGGATTACCGATACCTCACATGAGGAGAAACCTATGATTCGCGGTTTATACACGGGAGCCAGCGGCATGAATGCCCAACAGGTACGGTTGGACGCTATCTCCAACAACCTCGCCAATGTAGACACAGACGGCTACAAGCGTGATATCGCCATTCATAAGTCTTTCCCTGAACTCCTCTTACATCGTATGGGCGACGACGGTCTCTATAAGCACCCCCTAGGCTCAGGAGACTACTCCCCCATCATAGGCAAGATAGGCCTAGGCGTGGAAACAAACGAGCTTTTTACCGAGTTCGGCCAGGGCGCCCTCAAGCAAACCGACAGCGACTTCGACTTTGCCATAGACCAAAAGGCTGAGGATGCCCGAACCGCCTTTTTCTCCATTCAGACCCCCTCCGGCGAGCGATATACCCGCAACGGAGGCTTTACCCTGGGCAAGGAAGGCTACCTGGAAACCCGTGAGGGCTATCCCGTCCTGGGAGAAAACGGCCCCATCCGCGTCAAGGCCAACAATTTCCTAGTGGACAAGGAAGGGCGGGTCTGGATCAACGAAGCCTATGAAGACGACCCCCAGCGCCTTGTCGGCCGTGAAGAAAACAGCTGGGAAAAAACAGTCCTCCTGGACACCCTCAAACTGACCGATTTTAAGAACCAGCGCTACCTGGCCAAACAGGGCATCAGCCTTTGGGCGGCAACCGAGGAGTCGGGGCCGGCAAGGGTCGTGGCCCAGGGCAGCGAGAGACCCGCCATCCACCAGGGCTTCCGGGAAGCGGCCAACGTCAATCCCGTAACGGAGATGGTGCAGATGATAGAAGTCAATCGCGCCTACGAAGCCAATCAGAAGAGCATACAGTCGGAAGACGCCATGCTCGGCAAGCTCATCAACGAAGTAGCCCGCGTTTAAGGCGGATAAGGAGTCACGGCAATGGTAAGATCATTATGGACGGCGGCCTCGGGCATGATCGGCCAGCAGGCGAATATCGACACGATCTCCAACAACCTCTCCAACGTTAACACCACCGGCTTTAAGAAGGTGCGCGCCGAGTTTGAGGACCTCATCTACCAGACTATCCGCACTGCCGGCACCCCTGCCACCGAGGACACGGTCACCCCTGTCGGCATCCAGATGGGGCACGGGGTAAAGGTATCCGCCACCCAGCGCCAGTTTGCCCAGGGCTCGCTGCAAAGCACACTCAATGAAACCGACATCGCCCTTACCGGCGACGGCTTTTTCCGCATCATGCTCTACGACGGCTCCTACGCCTACACCCGCGACGGTTCCTTCGAAATAGACTCCAACGGCCAGTTCGTCACCTCCAACGGCTACAAGCTCATGCCGGAACTCGTCATGCCGGAGCAATTCATCCGCAAGGACCTGGCCATCTCCCAAGACGGGCGGGTCACCGTCAAGGTGCCGGGCAACGACGACCCCATCCAAGTGGGCCAGCTTGAGCTCTACCGCTTTCCCAACCCGGTTGGCCTGACCGCCATCGGTGAGAACCTCTTTAAGATATCCAACGCCTCCGGAGACCCCATCTCCGGCCGCCCCGGCTATGACGGCATGGGCAAGGTGCAACATAAGATGCTGGAAATGTCCAATGTCCAGGTAGTGCAGGAAATGGTCAACATGATCGTCGCGCAACGCGCCTACGAGTTCAACTCAAAGGCCATTCAGACATCGGACAACATGCTTGGCACCGCAACCGGCCTCAAGCGCTAAGGGCTAGCTAGATGGTAATCGACGCTGCCCGCCTGCAATACGACAACCGCGACTTAGGCTCCGCCCTAGAGAGGCAATCAAAACTGCAGGCGGCCTCGGGCCAAGGCGCCAGCCGAGGCGCAGGCGTCAATTCCCACATTGATAAAAGCTCGGAGCTTTACAAGCAAGCCCAGGAATTCGAGTCCATCTTCGTGAAGATGATGCTCTCCGAAATGCGCAAGTCGGTGGAAAAAAGCGGCATGATAGACGGGGGCATGGCGGAAGACATCTTCTCAGACATGCTCTACGACGAATACGCCCAGTCAATGACAAAGAACGCCGGCTTTGGGCTTGCCGACCAAGTCTACCGCCAGCTTAACAGCTACGGCGCCCATACCCCAGACGCAAACTAGAGCCTTTAGGGCCCTGTACCCCCTAACCGCGGATGGGCTAGTATCCGCCTATGGCCAAGATCAACACAGCCCTCCTTGAGAAGGGCCTAGCCGCCCTCGGAATTTCCGCCAGCTCCCTTCAGCTCTCCCAGCTAGAGCGCTACATCCTTGAAATAGAGCTCTGGAACGCAGCCTACGGCCTTGTCAACGACAGTGGCGACTCACTCATCATCCGCCATATCTTGGATTCCCTAGCCGCCTACCCGGATATAGCCGCCCTCAATCCGGCAAATCTGGCGGACGCAGGCTCAGGAGCTGGCCTACCCGGCATCCCCCTGGCCATTATGCTGCCCCAGACAGCCCTCTCCCTTATCGAACGCTCAGGTAAGCGCTGCCTCTTTCTGAGCAACCAAAAAGCCCTGCTAAAACTGCAAAACCTAGACATTCGGGAAAAAGACATCTGCGCCACAAAGGGCCCCTTCGAGCTCGTTTGCTTCCGCGCCTTTCGCCCCCTAGAAAAGCCCATCATAGACGAGCTGCTTGCCCTCCTAGGGCCTGGGGGCCGCCTAGCCGCCTACAAGGGCAAACGCTCAAAGATAGACGAGGAACTGGCGGGCATCGCTAGCTATAACCTGGACGCGGATATACGCAAACTCGAGGTTCCCGGCTTGGAAGAAGAGGAAAGGCATTTGGTTTTATTGAAGAAACGCGGAGGCTGAAGCGAGAACCGTCGAGGCTAAGGCCGCGGGGGCCTTAGTCTTCCTCGGGCAGAAGGCTTGAGCTGGCGTCTATGGAGTTGAGGCTTTTTACCAAGGCCGGCTTTTCAATCAAGTCAATAAGCCGCGCCTCAACAAAGCGCTTTGCCTCGTCGGAGAAAAGGCCGGCGGTAAGGCAATATCCCTTGCCGGCCTTTACCTCTTTTATCTTGGCGTAAAGGTCGCGCAGGGTCAGCTCACCGACGGAGCCGGTGGAGCGAATAAAACGGAACATAATCTGATCCTGCCACTTAGTTGTTTCAACGTCCGCTAAGATATCGGCGTACTCGTTGCGGATCACCGAAATGTCAAGGATCTTCACCTTTGCATTGGGTATGAAGGAACCGACAAGCTTGCGGCAGAGGGTCACGAATTCAGAGGTCTGGGATATCAGATAGGTTTGGAGGTTGCGGTTGGAGTTGAGCTCTTGGAAGCGGTCTATCTGAATAGCCACGTCTTTATAATTGGGGTAGATGGACTGTATCTCCACAAGAATGGCCACCGCCCGGGAAATCTCCTGCTGCTTAAGATAGGCCGCCGCCAAGCGGTACTTAAGCTCTACCAAGGTTTCCACCTTCATGTTTTGATGCTTAAGGCCAATCTCAAAGTCCATGATCGCCTTGGGGTACTGATGCTGGTTTAGGTGGATTGTCCCCGCAAAGAGGGCGGCGTTGGGCCCAAGGCCGGGGTCGGTGCGCAGGTGTGAGAATATCTTGGTGGCGTTCTCCGCCTGCCCCAGCTCAAAATAGGTTTCCGCCACGGCAAAAAGGGATTCTTTATCTTCTGGCTCAAGGTCTACCGCCTTACGCAAGATGACGATGGCTTCCTTGAATTTTTTAAGCCTAAAGAGGGTATGACCGTAATAGCGAAGGGCAAGGGGATTCTCCGGGTTTTGGGTGGAAGCCTGCTTGAGCAAAACCATGGCCTTTTCATAGGCGCGGCGCTGGAACTCCAAATAGCCTAAGTTGAAGTTAACCTCAAAGACGTCCTGCTTGACCGTATGGGCGATAAGAAAACCCTTGTAGGCTTCCTCAGTCTTTTGCAATTTAAGGGCCGACATACCATAGCGGAAGTTGATCTCGAACTCATCCAAATCCGGGCTGGAACCGCAGAGGTCAGCCAAAGTCTCATAGCATTTCAAAGCCTTGTCCCAGGCCGTCTCGCGATAGTAGAGGTCTCCCAAGGCCATGAGGGCCTCCGGATCCTTGGCGTTTGAGGCCAGGCGCCGGTTGGCGTCCTTGATGATGGCGTTCCGATCCTGCATGCGCACGCGCTTCTTTGCCTTGCCCTTATCCTTCCCACGGCGCCCCCCGACCATGACAAGGACAAGGGCTACCGCGGCGAGGACGACAAAAACGATGGCTAAGGGCAATCCGAAGTTCATGGCTCAATTATGGTTCGCGAATTCAGCCCCTGTCAAGGACGGATGCGTTCTAGGCAAAAAAAGAGCCGCCCCGAAGGGCGGCCCATCCGCATTAAGGCGCTTTAGAGGCGCAATCCCCAGAAAAGCTGTGGATTGATCTCTAGCGAATGGCCCTCCTGCCCCCTGATGAGGAAGGAGGAATCGCGCTTGAGGGCGTCGGGAACCGCGCAAACCCCGCTTATGCCAATATCGGCAGAGACGCCGCCGAAGACCTCTAGGCCCTTGAAGATGGGCATGCCGAGACTGGCGCGCAAGCTGGGGAAGCTGCTTATGGGGGACACGCTGAACACATGGTTGCCGTAGCTGTCCACGACGTCCGCGGCGCGCAGAGCGTCGTCCCAGTTGGGGCCGTAGAAATTCTTCACGGAAAGATCCAGGTCTAGGGAGAAGGGCTTGCGGCTCACACGATAGCCCAAGCCAAAGCCGAAGCTGAGGGTGTTGGAGTTGACGAACCAATCGGCGGGGGCTTCACCGCCGTAAACGATGGTGTAGAGATTGTTCGTGCCGTTTGCCCAATATGCGTAGAGATTGTCAGCGCTATCGTGCCAAAAGCCGATATCGCGCACGCCGTTCTTAACGTAGTTGACCAGGCCGATGGGGAGGCCGTAGCAATTCTCCGATATGTTCACCAGCCCTACCTGGAGGCCCCTCACATCCTTGGCCGCGTTGACTACGCCCGCCACCTGGATGCCTTTCACATCGGTTGCCGAGTTGAAAACGCCGGCAACCTGCAATCCCTTGAGATTGCGGGACGTGTTGAAGACGCCGGCGGTCTGAACACCTACTACGTCACGCCCCATGTTAAAGACGCCGGCGCTCTGCAGACCTAAGAAGTCGTCGCGGGTCACGTTAAAGACGCCGGCGTTTTGCAGACCGTAGAAATCTGAGCCGGCTACATTGAAGACGCCTGAGCTTTGTATACCCAAGCCCTTACCGCCGACGGTGGAGAAGACGCCGGCGCTCTGAATGCCGGTAAGCTCCCCAAGCACGATATCGAAGACTGAAGAAACGGCGATGCCCCGAGTATCCTCTGTCATGCCGCCGATAATACCCAGTCCCAGCGATGTCCGATTAATGCCCATGGGCATGGAAATGCCGGGAAGAAGGGAAAGAACGAAGGGGCTGTAGGGGGCTTCCGCTTTGGGCTGCTCAAACTCAGCGGCTTTGGGGGCAACATCTTTTTCATCTTGCGCCGCTGGTCGGCTGGGCTTAAGCGGGCGAACGGGTTTTGCGGGGCGCTCAGACGCACTGGCTTTGCTTGGCTTGGAAAAGAGCCAACCCAGGTCACCGGCGTCAAAGAAATGTACGATAAAGAGGCGCTTGCTTCTGAATTTGTCACGCAGGGTTATGTGGGCGTCACTGGTTGTGACATCCGTTTTTCCATCCGTATCGGATAGAGCGCTTCCATCATCCTCAACATCGGAAGCGTCTTTCGCAACCGCGTCGTCCTTCGCCTCATCCTCGGTAGAATAGTCCTGGACTAAATCGATGGCCCGCTCTTTATCCTCGCTCTGGCCCTCCGTGCGGCCACGGTTTTTTTCTCGGGCGCGCTGGAGAACCGAATCGATTGAATCGGAAAAGAAGTCGTCTTCCTGCGCAAAACTAAGGGCTGCGCAAACGACAAAGAGTAAACATAGGAACTTTTTCATGAAGTCCTCCACCTAGGGTTTCAAGCCGTCATACGACCGACTCGTGGGATTAATCCGGACGATCCTTCCTTCCGGAACATACATTCCCAGCATAAGTATAGCAAAGATCATGCCAGAAACATGATAAGCCTAAGCGAATAATGCGAATTAGCTAAATGCTTTCAATAAATAGCTTTAATTTTGACAAGAATCGAATATTTGTTAGGTATATTTTTAAGGATAAAAAAGGGTATACAAAACCACACGAAGCGCCGCAAAAGTGTTGCAGTAATTCATACCTTTCTAGGGCTTTTTCCAGGAAATTCCGGTAATACTGATGATAATGTCACGCCCCTCAAAGGCTTGGAGGGCCAAAGGCTCGAGGGAGTTGACCGAATACACCAGTGAGGGGGAGACAAAAAAGGCCCCAGGTCTGGCTTCAAACAAAAGCCGGCCTATTCGGTCTGACTGGGCGGAGGCGACAAGCTTAGGGACAGAGCCGCCATCCAA
Source organism: Treponematales bacterium (assembly GCA_041739325.1). Classification (GTDB taxonomy): domain Bacteria; phylum Spirochaetota; class Spirochaetia; order Treponematales; family JBGSOB01; genus JBGSOB01. The sequence continues at coordinate 21,591 of JBGSOB010000123.1, read as the reverse complement.
GAGGCCAAGCACCCGGTAGGCGTTGCGTATGCCTAAAAGTGGCCAGGCGCCCCCGGCTTGAATGCGCTGAATAAGGGGGCTGATATCGCCAACTACGGGCGGCAAAAGGGTCTTCCGTCCTCCTTTCTTCATCTCATAACGCCACTCCCCCTGCCCTTCCCCGGCGGGGACAGAGCTTATCCGCGTAAGCATAATCTCAGTTTCGCGGCTTAAGCGGTTCCCCGGCAGGATAGTCCAATCGCGGAAGAGCCAGGCGCTGAGCAAGAGGCAGAGTGAATAGAGAAATACAAGGGGCAGGCCGACGCCCAGCTTCCAGCGGAAGCCTAGGCTTGAGAGGATAAAGACGATAGCCGCGCACAACAAAACGCCGGGGTTGAGGAGGTTGGGTAAACCGCTTAAAAAAAAGCCGGCCCAAAAGCTTCCGATGGAGAGGCTCAGGCTCAGATAGAGGATGGCCAGCGCCCGAGCTAGGGCAGGCTTTCTCCCCAAAGCAGCGGGTTTTCCACTACTCACGGAAGCCCGGCCGCCCTGGCCGCGGGGAATACAAGCTGCCATTGCCGGCCCCATGAAAAAGCCTACCAGGGCAGCCCAAAGATACGGCGAAGCCAGGATGCTAGAATCCATAGACCCCGGCGTATTTTTTATTTAGGTAGTCAAGGAAGGGCTCGTGAGAGAGGGCGCTACCGCATACCTCTTTGACGAGTTCAGAAGGCAGTAGGCCTGCGCCGCGTTCATGTATGTTGCGGCGTAGCCAAGAGAGTATGGGCGTAAAATTCCCCGTCTCAAGGTAAGATTCCAACGGACCCAGTTCTGCGACCATAGCCTGGGTAAATTGGGCGGCGTAGAGATTGCCCAGGGCATAACCGGGGAAGTAGCCCACGGCGCCCATGGACCAATGAATGTCTTGGAGGCAGCCGAGGGCGTCGCTGGGCGGGCTTATGCCGAGTAGCTCCTTCATTTTTAAATTCCAGGCGGAGGGCAGATCTGCCACCTTGAGGCGGCCTTCCATCAAATCGCTCTCGAGCTCAAAGCGTAGGATGACGTGGAGGGAGTAGGTCACTTCGTCGGCGTCTACGCGGATATATGAGGGCTCGACCTTGTTAAAGGCTCGATAAAAACCTTCAAGATCCACATCTTCGATAACAGGCGACAGGTCTGCTTTGAGACGGGGGAACTGGCCCTTCCAAAAAGGAAGGCTACGGCCGACGATGTTTTCCCAGAAGCGGGATTGGGATTCGTGGACAGCGGTAGAGCATGCCTCGCCCATAACCGTGCGCGCCCAGGCGCGCGGCAAGCCAAGCTCGTAGAGGGCGTGACCGGTCTCGTGGATCGTGGAGGATATGGAAGAGCCGAAATCGTTCTCCAGATAGCGGGTGGTGATGCGGATATCGTCTTCGCCAATGCTTGTGGTAAAGGGGTGGGCGGAAGGATCCAAGCGGCCGGACTCTAGGTCATAACCAAGGAGGGGCATGAGGTGGCGAGAAAAGGCCTCTTGTTTTTCAATCGGGCAAGAACGCTTGAGGGCACAGTCGTCCACCTGAGGCCGCGACCCTATCTTTGCCAAGAGGGAGACAAGCCCCGCTTTGAGCTTGGAAAAGATCTGCCTTGTCTCCTGCACTGTCAGCCCCGCTTCATAGAGGTCTAGGAGGCCGTCGTAGGGGCGCTCACCGTAACCTAAGTAGGCGGCTTCACGCTTGGCGTAGCCGATCATTTTTTCCAGATGGGGCTCAAAGAGGGAGAAGTCGTTTTTTGCGCGGGCATCGGCCCACGCGGCCTGGGAGAGGGAAACGGCCTTTGCCCGCTCGCGCACGAAGTCGCCGGGGAGCTTCACTTCCCGCGACCACATCCTATAAAAGGCGCGCAGGTAGGAGCGAGTATCCTTGTCAAGGCTTGGATCTCCCATGGGATTCTGCTCAGACACGCCGAGGCTGGCAAGGAGGGCGGGGATATCCGGCCCGGTAAGGCGCTCATGGGAAAGGCCTTCGATGAGGGCCAGTTGCTCGCCACGCGCGTCCAAGCCCTTGGGGGGCATATAGGTTTCCTGGTCCCAACCTAAGAGAGCGTTGATTCCCGCAAAAAGATGACATTCTGAGTCTATGGCCTTGAGCCGCTGTAGGGCGTCCTTCATGTTTCCTCCTTCTCAGCCGCACTACTCTAGCATGGAAGGGGCCCTGAGGAAACAGGAACTTGACCCACTTCGTGTATTGCGGGGATAATCAGCCGTGTTTCTGCGCGAACTCAAACAACCACTTTCCTCCCTCAAGGGCGCCGGACCTCGTATCCAGGCCCTCCTGGCCCAGCTTGGGGTGCTCACGGTAGGGGATATCCTCTTGCTCTCCCCGCGGGGCTACGACGATAGGTCAAAGCCCGTTCCCCTTTCCCGATTCGCCGATGCCCCTAAGGTAAACACGATTGTCCAAGTTTTAACCCACGACTGGTTCGGCTTTGGCCGCATGAAGACCCTCAAGGTTCTGGTTGAGGACGAGAGCGCCCAAGCCTCCTTGATCTGCTTTAACCGTCCTTTTTTGGAAAAACAGTTAGAGCAGGGTAAACGCTACTTTCTCTCGGGCACATTCCAATACCGTTACGGAGAGATCCAGTCCTCAAGCTTTGACTTTGAGCCGGTGGATGAGGAGGCCCAAGACCCACTGGCAACGGGCAAGGTCCTTCCCGTCTATCCCCTCACCGCCGGCCTCTCGCAGACGCTTTTGCGCAAACTTCAGGCGCGGGCGCTTGCGGAATACGGCCGCCGGCTAGAAAGCGATCTGCCTGAATCCTACCTGCAGCGCTATAAACTTCTTCCCACTGGGCAGGCCTTGGCTGCCCTCCATGCCCCCGAAAAAGCCCAAGACGTAGAGCAGGCCCGTAAAAGTCTTGCTTTTTCCGAGCTTTTTTACCTGGAGCTCATGATCGGGCGCAGGGCCTTCACGCGCAAGGCTCAGCGAATTGAACGGGGCAAGAGAGCGGAAGGCCTGCTAAAACAACGCCTTATCGAAAGACTGCCCTTCGAGCTTACGGCGGACCAACTCTCCTGCCTGGCGGAGATTGAAGCAGATATGGCCGCGCCCTCGGCCATGGCCCGCCTCCTCCAGGGCGATGTCGGCTCGGGTAAGACCTTAGTTGCTTTTTTGGCCTGCCTTTCCGTCATTGAAACGGGAGGCCAAGCCGCCATCATGGCCCCCACCGAGCTCCTTGCGCGGCAACACGCCGATACCGCCGCCAGATTGCTTGAACCGCTTGGAATCCGCCTGGCCTTCTTAAGCGGCAACGTCAAGGATTCCGGCCGGCGGCCCCTCCTGGAAGCCCTGGCGGGGGGAGAGGTTGACCTCGTTATCGGAACCCACGCCCTCTTCTCAAAAGACGTGGTTTTCCGCAATCTCTCACTGGTGGTCATAGACGAGCAGCATCGCTTTGGGGTCATGCAACGCATCGCCTTGAGCGCTAAATCCCGCGAGCCGGATATGCTCATGATGACGGCTACCCCCATCCCGCGGACCCTGGCCCTCACCGAATACGGAGACTTGAGCGTTTCCACCATCCGCAACCTACCGGCCGGCCGCCTACCCATCAAGACCCATCTGGCCGCCCAGGGAAACGAAAAAAAGGTCTATGATTTCGTACAACGCGAACTTGAAGCGGGGCGACAAGCCTATTTCGTCTACCCCCTTATAGAAGCCTCAGAAAAGCTGGATTTAAAACACGCCCAAGGCATGCTTGAAGAACTGAGCGGGAAAATCTTCAAGGGCACTGCGGTCGGCATCATCCATTCAAGGCTTCCGGAAGAGGAAAAGCGCGCTACCATGCTCGCATTCTCAAAGGGGGAGCTTAAGCTCTTAGTGGCTACCTCGGTGGTAGAGGTGGGCGTGGACGTTCCCAACGCCAGCTGCATTGTCATTGAGCACGCCGAGCGCTTTGGCCTGGCGGCCCTCCATCAGTTACGCGGGAGGGTCGGCCGCGGCCCCCATCAATCCTACGCCTTCATGGTCTATTCCAAGGAGCTGAGCGCAGACGCCAAAGAAAGGCTCAAGGCCATCATGGAGAGCTCAGACGGTTTTAAAATTTCCGAGGAAGACCTGCGCATCCGCGGCCCGGGGGAGATAACCGGTACAGCCCAATCCGGCGACCTCAAGCTGGCCTTTGCAGACCTTATCCGCGACGGGGAGCTCTTGGAAAAGGCGCGGACAGAGGCATTCGCCGTTCTTGCCCGGGACCCAGGTTTCTTGGAAAGCGAGAATAGCGTGATACGCGAGGTAATGCGCCGCGCACCGCCTTTCTCGGAGAGCCTTGCCGCCCGAGGCTGAGCACAGGGTTCCGATGTGGCTGATGCGTCAAACTTCGCTCAGGTATTGGATAGTACGACGCATTCAGGTTTTAAGCCGTTTGGTCCTTAAAAACCTCGCGGTAGACATCTTGGGCGTGGCTGCCAGGCTCCGGCGGACCCGCCTTAAGTTTGTTGCTCCGTCTGCCATCTTCCAAGCGCTCGGCCCGCAAGAATAACACCTAGGCCTGCGTGGCCTTTTCCTTTCGTAGCATAAAGGGAGAGATGACCGCACTAAGTATAAAAAGACCCAATAAGACGAGTTGGAAAACCGTCATGCCCAGGACAACCGGGCCATCGTTGTCCGCGCGCAGGAATTCAAGGGAAAAGCGGATCAAGGCATAGCCGCCTGTAAGGGACAGGAGGCCGAGCTTTCCGCGCCGAGAGCCGTCCAAACGCTTCATGGCAAAGAGAAGGAGGAATAAAAGGAGGATATCCAGGGCTCCCTCATAGAGCTGAGTAGGGTGCATGGGCAAGCTCCATTCTGACTTTAGGTCAAGCAAGCCGCGTTGGGCGCACCACTGCCAGGCTGGGCCGGAAAGCCGGCGGTCCGGCTTAAAACCGGGAATAAGGGTGGCAAAACGGCGAAAGCTAATGCCCCAGGGCATGGATGTAGGCTTGCCGAATGCGTCCCCATTGAGAAAACAGCCAATGCGCCCCACTGCCTGCCCCAAGAGCACGGCCGGAGAGGAAACCTCGAGAATCTTCCAGAAATCCAGTTTCTTGACGCGGGAGACGATCCACGCGGCCAAGATTCCTAAGAGCACGCCACCTGATACCGAGATGCCGCCCTCCCAGACCCTAAAGAAGGAAAGGGGGTCATCGATCAGGCGGGCCGGTTCCCAAAAGAGAAAATGGGAAAGGCGGCCGCCGAGGATGGCGCCGCCGATGCCCGCTAAAAGAATGGAATCGTAGGACTCCTGAGACAGTCCAGCCGACTTCCAGCGCCTGAGCGCCCAGAGGGCAGCTGTGAGAATGGCTATAAGAAAATAGAGGCCCTCATAAAAGGGAATAAAGCGAAAACCGAGATTCAGGCTGATAGGGAACATAGGATCCTCCGCGTGGCTACATTGACATTGAGACCATCCTAGCCCATAGGCGGGGGAAATTCGAGCCCCGGCCTTATCGCCACTGGCCCTATGGGCCTTGCCCGTCAAGCTCTTCCCATGCGAAAATCAAAGGGTGAATGAATATGAAATCATCTTTGAGGACGAGAGCATCATCCTCGCCAACAAGCTCAGCCCCATGCCGGTACAACGGGAAAAATCGGGAGACATGAGCCTGCAGGAAATCTTGAGCGCAGGGCTTAAGGAAAAGACTGGACAAGCGGAGGTCTACCTTGAGGCCGTGCACCGTATAGACCGGCGCGCGTCCGGAGCGGTTCTCTTTGCCAAGTCGCAAAAGATCGCGGCCGCCCTTTCCGAGGCCCTGCGCGAAGGCCGCATCGTCAAGACCTATCTGGCCGTGGTGGATAGCGAGCCGGACCCGGCCGAGGGAAGGCTGGAACAAGAGATAGCCTGGGACAACAAAACGAACAAGGCCCGTATAAAGAAAGCAGGCGTGGTGGAAAAAGACAAGCTGGAATATAAGAATGCCGGGCTTTCCTACCGCGTGCGGGATACATCGGAGCGCTATGTACTCTTGGAGATAAGCCTTGAGACGGGACGTCCCCATCAGATCCGCGCCCAGCTGGCATCCATCGGGCTGCCGGTACGGGGAGATTTAAAGTACGGCGCGCGGCGCTCCACAAAAAACGGCATGATCATGCTTCACGCCCACGGCCTTGAGTTTGAGCACCCGGTGAGCGGGGAAAAGCTTTCTTTTAAGGCCGCCCCTCCTTCGTCCGACAACCTGTGGAAGGCCTTCAGCGAGGTCAATTGAGCCGCAATGGAAGAGTGGGAGACTTTCAACGCCATCGGCGTCCAGCTCTATGCATCGAACGAGTTCGACCTGGCGCTTGAGGCCTTTAAAAAGGCGGCCCTCACCGACAGCCGGCAGGCTATCGTTTTCTACAATATGGGTATGACCCAGCGCGCCCTGGGATTGGAAGAAGAGGCGCAGGCCCTGCTGGAAACCTACGACCGCATCAGCCAGGAAGCCTGCCCCTATTTCCGCGACCACCGGCGCTCTGGTATGGAAGCCCTCCCCTGCGATCACATAGCGTTGGACGATTTTGACGGCCTGCTCGCCAGCGGCTTCCGCCGCACAGGAAACAGCCTGTCGCGCAATATCTGCCCGGATTGCGGCGAATGCGTCCAGCTAAGGATTCCGCTGGCATCTTTCGTAGCCAGGGCGGGACAGAGCCGTATCGTGCGCAAAAACAAAGACACTCGGATTCTTATCAGCGAGCACCCGGAACCCAACGGGGAAAAGGCCGCGCTTATGTCACGCTATATGTCGCGGCGTCACGGATGGCCTGAACTTGACTACGGTTCGGAGTTGCGCAGCTACTATTTGGGTTGGCAAAAAAGTTTTGAGATGAGCTATTACTATGGCGGGCGTTTAGGAATGATAGCCATCTTTGACGCCGGGCGTCGCGATCTCTACGCATCGGCCTGTTTCTTTGACCCAGTCCACGCGCCTCTGAGCCCGGGAATATTCAGCCTTCTTTCCGCAATCCGCTGGGGGGCAGCCCAAGGCTTCCGCTATCTTTACACGGGGGAGTACATAGAGGCTAAATCCAACATGCGCTACAAACGCCTCTTCCGCCCGCACCAGATTCTGATACCCGGGCGGGGATGGATAGAGGCCGAGGAGCAAGGCGCCGAAAAGCCTTAACCCATCCGTTTATAGTCTTCAAGCCGCATCGGCTTGGGGCTTGGATCCTCTCCCTCAAGCTTGGCAACTTCCTCCAAAAGCTCACGTGACTTCTTTGAAAGCTTGGCGGGAATCCGCACAACGATCTTGAGATAGAGGTCGCCGCGCCTACCGCCGGCGGAGGGAATTCCCTCTTCCCGCAGTCTGAGAACCTTGCCGCTCATGGTGCCGGAGGGAATGGGCACCTTGAGTTTTTTGCCGTCGATGGAGCTAATAGTCACCTCGGCGCCAAGGGCCGCCTGGGTCATGGAGATGGGGATAACGCAGTAAAGGTCTGAGCCGTCGCGCTCGTAGAGTTCATGGGGTAAAACGCGGATAAATACGTAGAGATCACCGGGAGGGCCGCCGTTTTGCCCGGCATCACCTTGACCGGGAATAGTCACGCGCCGCCCGTCCTCAATGCCGGGAGGAATGGTCACCTTGATCTTCTGCCGCTTTTTGAGGAGGCCTGAGCCGCCGCAGTCGTGGCAGGGATGCTCGATGATAGCCCCCTCGCCACGACAGTTGGGACAAGGCTGGGCAATGGAGAAGAAACCGGAGGAGCGGCGCACCTGACCCGAGCCCTGGCAGGTTGGGCAGACCTTGCGCCCAGAACCGCCGAAGGAGCCGGAACCCTTACAAGTGGCGCAGCCTTCATTGTGCGCGTACTGAATATCCACAGTAGTGCCGAAGACCGCCTGCTCAAAGGGGATTTCCAGGTCGTAGCGCAGGTTGGAACCATGGGGAGGACCGGAGCGCGAACTGCGCCCGCGAGAACCGCCGCCAAAGAAGGAATCGAAGATACCGGAAAAATCCCCGAAGATATCCTCGAAGTCGCGGAAGGCATTGGGATCGTGTTGAGCCCCGCCCATTCCCTCCACGCCGGAGAAGCCGAACTGGTCGTAAGCGGCCTTCTTTTGGTCGTCCGAGAGAATTTCGTAGGCTTCGGTGCCTTCCTTAAAGCGCTCTTCTGCCTCTTTATTCCCCGGGTTTTTATCTGGATGGTTCTGGATGGCGAGTTTTCTATACGCCTTCTTTATGTCATCCTTGGTTGAGTTCTTGTTTAGACCAAGGACTTCGTAGTAATCCCTCTTCGCCATGAGCTATCCTTCGTTTGCGGGCATTTCAGGCGGGGCCGACGGGCCCCGCCTGAGGTGTTTCTTACTTCTTGTCCTCGTCGTCCACTACCTTGTAGTCGACGTCTTCGGCGGATCCGGAACCTGAGGGACCGGATGAGCCCGAGGGACCCTGAGCGCCCTGATTGGGATCAAAGCCCTCTGGACCGGGCTGGGCCCCCTGCTGGGCCTGGGCTCCGGCTTGGCGATAGATCTCCTCGGTGACCTTGTAGGAGGCCTGCTTGAGGGCCTCAGTTTTTTGCTTGATAAGCTCGAGGTCCGAACCCTCCAAAGCCTTTTTGACTTCCGCTACCGCAGCGTCTATGGCTTCCTTGTCTGCGGCGCTCACCTTGTCCCCCAGGTCGGCAATGGATTTCTGGGTCGAATAGACGAGGGTGTCGGCTTCATTGCGCACCTCGGCCTTCTCGCGCTCGCGCTTGTCTTCCTCGGCGTGAGCCTCGGCTTCCTTAACCATGCGATCGATGTCCTGATCGTTGAGCCCGGAGGAAGACTCTATGCGGATCTTCTGCTCTTTACCGGTGCCTAAGTCCTTGGCGGAAACATGGACGATGCCGTTGGCGTCGATATCGAAGGTAACCTCGATCTGCGGGATGCCGCGCGGCGCAGGGGGCAGGCCGACCAAGTCAAAGCGGCCAAGGGTGCGGTTTTGGCCAGCCATTTCGCGCTCACCCTGGAGTACGTGGATGGACACGGCGGTTTGCCCGTCGGCGGCGGTGGAGAATATCTGACTCTTGCGGGTCGGGATGGTAGTGTTACGAGTGATAAGCCGAGTAAAGACCCCGCCTAGTGTCTCTATTCCCAAGGAAAGGGGAGTAACGTCGAGGAGGAGGACGTCTTTGACGTCTCCGCCCAAGATTCCGCCCTGAACGGCAGCGCCGGCGGCGACTGCCTCGTCCGGGTTGACGCCCTTGGAGGGTTCCTTGCCAAAGAGATCGCGGACAATTTGCTGAACCTTGGGGATGCGGGTTGAACCGCCTACCAAGAGAACTTCATCGATCTGATCTGCCTTGAGGCCGGCATCCGCCAAGGCCTTGATGCAGGGGTCCTTGGACCGGGTGATGAGGTCGTCTACCAGTTGCTCGAAGAGGGAGCGTGAAAGACTCTTCTGAAGATGCTTGGGACCCGATGCGTCCGCGGTGACGAAGGGCAGGTTGATCTCTGTCTGCATCATGGCGGAAAGCTCTATCTTAGCCTTCTCGGCGGCTTCTTTGAGGCGCTGCAGGGCCATGCGGTCTTGGCCGAGGTCAATGCCGCTGTCCTTCTTAAACTCGTCGATAAGCCACTGCATGATGCGGCGGTCGAAATCGTCACCGCCCAAGTGGGTGTCGCCGTTGGTGGACTTCACCTCAAAAACGCCCTCGCCCAATTCCAGGATGGAAACGTCGAAGGTACCGCCGCCCAAGTCGTAAACGGCGATGATCTTTTCCTTCTTCTGATCCTTATTATAGCCGAAGGCCAGGGATGCAGCTGTCGGTTCGTTGATGATGCGCTTAACCTCAAGCCCGGCGATCTTGCCGGCATCCTTGGTAGCTTGGCGTTGGGCGTCGTTAAAGTAGGCGGGAACGGTAACGACGGCCTCGGTAACCGGCTCTCCCAGGTAGTCTTCCGCGGTCTTCTTCATCTTTTGAAGGATAAAGGCTGAAATCTCCTGGGGGGAGTAGAGCTTGCCGGAAATATCGACGCGTACGTCGTTGCCGGCGGATACCACACGGTAGGGAACAAGTTTCATCTCCGAGCTCACCTCGTCGTAGCGGCGGCCCATGAAGCGCTTGATCGAGTAGACGGTGTTCTCCGGGTTGGTGATCATCTGATTCTTTGCCGGCTGGCCGACGACCCGCTCGCCCTTGGCGGTAAAGCCTACGATAGAGGGGGTGGTGCGGGTTCCCTCAGAGTTTGCAATGATGAGGGGTTCCCCCCCTTCCATGACGGCTACGCAGCTGTTGGTGGTTCCGAGATCGATGCCGATTATCCTGCCCATGTATCTTCTCCTTAGGTAACTGTGAAAATTATCTTCTATCTCCCCTCACGGGGGCTACGAATCAGGTTCCAGAACCAGCTTCCCCAGCTGAGGTATCAGCCTGGCTTTGCTGAAGGGGCATGGCCACGCGCACCTTGGCCGGGCGAATTACCCGATCATGGAGGCAGTACCCTTTCATAAAATCATCAATTACGGTCGCGTGGTCAATATCAGCCCGCTGTTCTGCCATAACCGCCTCGTGCCGGGTCGGGTCGAATTCCTGTCCCTGAGAGTCAAAGCGTTTAAGTCCGTAGCGGCTCTCAAGCTTGCCGAGAAATGCCTTGTGGATCATGGAAATTCCATCGTGGAGAACCTTGAAATCCTGCCCGGCCTCAGAAGAGGAAATAGCGCGGTCGAAGTCGTCCAAAAGTGAAACCAAGTCTACCAGGAGCTCGGTATTGGCATAGAGCCGGGCTTCTTCCTTCTCTTTTATCATCCGCTTGCGATAATTCTCGAATTCCGCGGCTTTACGGAGAAATTTATCGTTGAGCTCGACCTTTTCAGCCTCCAGGGCCCCTATCCTTGACTGCGGATCCTCTGAACCCGCGCTTGAGATTGGACCTTCAGCTCTGTTCTGATCCTGGTTTCCTGAGGGGTTTTCATCCCCATCAAGGGGTTCAGTCCCATATCCAGGGTCAGTAGGTTCCTTTCCTGGAGAAGAATGCGAAGAATGATGCGACATAGAAATCCTTTTCAAGAGGTAATTGTGTATAAAGTAATAAGAATGAATTTAAAACGTCAACCCGATAGGGGGGAAAAGCGCGCTGTTTCTAGGATTCCGGCCCTTCCCAGGAGCCAGGCCACCGCTTCGTCCTCGTGATGGAGCTCCGAAACCAGGCGAGCGGCGGCTTTGAGCTCAGGCAGGGCATTGCCGACGGCACAGCCCAAACCGGCCCAAGCCACCATTTCCACGTCATTCAGGGAATCTCCGATAGCCATTACCTCCTCCCGAAGCAGGCCCAGGCTTCCGGCAAGCCACTGGAGGGCAGCGCCCTTGTTGGACTGGGGGTCAAGAACCTCCAGAAAATAGGGCTTGGACAGGGTGACGTTGGCGCGGTCGGCAAGCTCGCGCTTCAGGGACTCGTAGGCCCGCGCCACAATTTCCGGCTCTCCGGGCATAACCATCTTGAGGGTTCCGCGGAGAAAATGGGGTTCAGGATCTCCGATAAGCTCATTCGGCTGGCCGGTAAGCTCGGAATCCCTATTCGTCCAGGCATTTTTTTCTGAAACCAGGATCCGTCCCTCATGATAAATCTGCCAAGAGAGTCCGAAGGACTGGGCCAAGGCGCTCGCGTCACGGCATAACTGAGGCGACATCTTGTTCTCTCTCAAGACATTGCCTTTTTTTACCCCGAGTATTTCCGCCCCATTGCTACAGATCATCACGTCATCCTCGGCATTCATGCCCAACTCAAGGGCATAGCGACGCATGGAGTGGATGTTGCGGCCGGAGGCAAGGACGACGCGAACCCCCGCCTGCCGCGCGGCGAGGATTGCGGCCTTGTTATCAGCGGAAAGGCTTAAGTCATGGCGCAAGAGGGTGTCATCCAGATCTATGGCGACGAGCCGTATGTGATGTTTCATCTGAGGCCCATGCTAGCAAATTCCCCTCAGCTTGACAAAGGGGGAGCTGAGGCTGATTATTAAAAGAGGAGGATCCGCAAGGCGTGCAGTTTCAAAAGCAATCACTTTCGCAAGAACAACGACAGAAACTCAGCCCTCAGATGCTTCAATCCATCAAACTTATGGCCTTGCCCGTACAGGACTTGGTGGAGAAGATACAAGAAGCCATAGAGTCGAATCCTGCCCTCGAGGTTTTGGAAGATAAACGCTCAATATCCCTCGATGACGTACCCGCCCGCGACACGGAGGTAGAAAGCTACTTCGAATCCAGCTCCGATTCCGGCTACCGAGGCTCAGGCGGGGATTCCGAGGGCGATTCCAAGCGGATGTTTCTCGAGGGGGCCGTTTCCCGGCCAGAAAGCCTTCAGGAACACCTCCTCTGGCAGTTGCGCCTCCAACCCATACCCGAGGCCCAGCGCAAGCTGGGAGAAATTCTCATCAGCAACTTAAGCGAAGACGGATTCCTCCTCGAGGACCCAGAAAAGCTCTTTAAGGCTGAGGACTGGCCGCGGGTGGCGGAAAGCGTGCGGAACTTGGCGCGGATGATAAGCGGCTTTGAGCCGGTTGGTTGCTGCGTGCACGATTACCAGGAGAGCCTATTAACCCAGGTGGAATTTGCCCCCGACGCCCCGCCTGAGGCGCAAACGATCATCCGCCAGCACATGGACCTCATTGAGAAGGGCAAACACCAGGAGATAGCACGCAAGCTCAAGATAGACGATGAGCGCCTCCAATGCGTTCTCGACTTCCTGCGCTCCCTCCATCCCTTTCCCGGCCGCCTCTACTCCACTCAAGAAACTAGCTATGCCGTCCCAGACGTGATGGTCAAGCCTAAGGACGGAGAGTTCGTCATCATCCTCAACGACGAGGAAATACCGGTTCTCGGCATAGTCCCCTTTATCAGCGAGCTCTGCAGATCCGGGCCCCGGGCCGAGGGGGCAAAGCCCAATCGGGATACCGCCGAATACGCCCGCCGCAACCTTCGCGACGCCCGTTTTTTCATTCAGAGCATCCAGCAACGCAACCGTACCCTGCTGAAGGTGATGCGCTCGGTGGTTGAATTCCAGCGCGGCTTCTTTATGCACGGCCCAAAACAGCTCGTGCCCCTGACCCTCAAGGACATAGCCGGGGAGATCGGCGTTCACGAGACGACTGTTTCGCGCATCGCCAATAAAAAGTACGTGCAAACCGAGTGGGGGATATTCGAGCTCCGTTACTTTTTCACGAATTCCATCTCCGGCTCGGGCTCCTCCGGTTCCCGCTATTCCAAGGGCGGGGTCAAGGAAGTCATCCGCGAAATCATACAAACGGAGGAAAAGGCCCTTTCGGATCAGGGCATCTCAGAACTGCTGGCAAAAAAAGGGATTAAAATAGCGCGTCGGACGGTGGCAAAGTACCGCCACGAGCTGAAGATGAATACTTCGTTCGACCGCTAAAGGCTTTGGTTTATGCTAAAACCTTCAGCGGTCGGCATAGGGCGCTCCGTAGGGGCGCAGCACTCACGTGTGGCATAAGGAGGACGGCATGAAAGTCGAAGTAAAGGCGGTTCATTTCAACATGCACGACAGCGCCAGGGAGTACCTGGACAAGAAGCTCGAGAGGATTCAATACGCCAAGGACCTGATCACCGACCTACTCTTCACCTTCACCAAGGAAAAAACCTTCAAGGCCGAGGTGACAATCAACTTCCGCTGGGGTCCTGTGGCCCACTTAGTGGACGAAGATTTCGAACTGCCACCGGCCATAGACAAGCTTATGGATAAGGCAGAGCACAAGATCAGCAAGGAAAAGGAAAAGATACAAGAGAAGAAGTAAGGGCTGGGGCCGCCTGAGAGCGGCCCTGGGGCCGCCTGAGAGCGGCCCCTTTTTATTGCGATACGGGCCGCATGGAGGGCCAGCCAGGCTCTTTGGCCATCTGGGAGACTCTATGAACTCTGAATTCTTCATAATAACAGGCTTCGTGGCAGGATCCATCCTCCTGTCCTTCGGCCTGGTATGGTTTATGCGCAAGTGGCAACTCGACGGAATGCGGCGAGTGGCCTCAGAGCTGGGCTATGAATTCCAGTCCGGTGGGGCAACGATAACGGATTCCGCCGCATTTGGCGCTTCATCTCCCGAAGCAGTATCCATACTCACAAAGATCGTAAGCTTTTTAGCCCCCTGGAAGATCCGCGGCGACGACAGCGGGCATAGCCTTTCCATCTACACCATCACCCGCGGCTCGGGTCGGAGCCGCAGTACCTATACCGTGGTGGAGATGGGCGTCAGCCCGCGGGAAACCCAGAACTTCCACATAAGCCGCGAGGGAATACTCTCCAAGATCGGCAAGGCGCTCGGTGGCCAGGACATCCAAACCGACGATCCGGAGTTTGACCCCAAGGTGAGGGTAAAGGGCGGGGACGCCGACGCCCTGCGCCGCCTTCTCTCCGACCCAGGCCTGCGCGGGGCTATCTTAAGCGCCCTCGAGGCCTACCCTGCCCTTGAGATCAGCGGGACGAGCATAAAATTCGAGCGCTCCGGCATAATCACCAAGACCGATTTTTACCGCGCCCTCATTCCAACCATGTCCGCGCTCGTGACCAAGTTCTCCTAGGTGGATGAGTGAAGGGGGCATGGGGAGTCGCCAAGGCCATGCCTTGGTGTGAGAATGGGGCGCACGCCGAAGCTCTTTCCCCCTCTGGCTTGACGCGCGCCCCCTTCTCTTCTGTCCGGGTATCTAGTATGATGGGAATATGGCCGAAAAGCGCTTGACCGTTCTTGACCTCCTGGACATGGAGCTCAAGGATCACAACTCGCTCAACCTCCGCTGCATAGGCGGCAGGAGGGGTTTGGGTAGGGAAATCACCATTCCCGACCTAAACCGCCCCGGCCTTGCCCTCTCCGGCTTTTTTGATTCCTTTGCCCACCAGCGCATACAGCTCTTTGGCCGCGGAGAAAACGCCTTTTTATCAAAACTAGCGGCGGAAAACCGGGTTGACAGCATAGAGCGGCTTTTTTCCTACCCCATTCCCTGTTGCATCTTCACCCACAACCTGGCGCCCAACCAGCTCTTCTTCGAACGGGCCGACTCCGCCGGCTGCCCCCTCTTGCAGACGGACCTGCCCTCAAGCGAATTCTCCTCGCGCCTCCTGCGCGCGCTTACCAATATCTTTGCCCCCCATCTGACCCTCCACGGCGTCTTAGTGGAGGTGTTCGGCCTGGGCATTCTCTTGATTGGTGAGTCGGGCGTGGGCAAGAGCGAAACGGCCCTGGAGCTTATCGAACGCGGCCACCGCTTGGTGGCGGACGACTCGGTGGACATCCACTGCGTCAACGGCAACATCCTCATGGGAGCGGGCACCAACAAGATCATCGGCCATCACATGGAAATCCGCGGCCTGGGCATCATCAACGTCACCCACCTCTTTGGCGTAGGCGCCATCCGCGACAAAAAACAAATCCAGCTCATCTGCAAGCTGGAGGATTGGATGCCGGACAAGGTCTATGACCGCTTGGGCACGGAAGAAAAGGCCATGGAAATCTTGGGGGTCAAGGTTCACTTGTTGGAAATACCGGTAAAACCGGGGCGCAACATACCCATCATCATCGAGACCGCGGCCATGAATGAGCGTCTTAAGAAGATGGGTTACTTTTCCGCCAAGGAATTCAACCAGAACGTGCTCAAATGGCTTGAAAGCGAGAACGCCCGTGCCGTATACTTCGGGCAGGAAGATATCATCTAGGAGAGGGAGCCGGAGAGCTGATGACAGAACGACTCGTGACCATTCAAAACCGAGCCGGCGTGCATGCGCGGCCGGCAGCCCTCATTGTCCAGACAGCCAGCAAATTCAAATCCCAGATTTTTTTTGAGAAGGGCTCGGACCGGATCAACGGCAAGTCCATCATGGGCATTCTTGCCATGGGGGCGGCCTTTAATACCGTGCTCAAGATCATTACCGACGGGGAAGACGAGGAATTGGCGGCAAACGCCCTTGAGGAACTGATTAACAACCGCTTCGAGGGCGAATAGACTCAAAGCCGCTCTGACGGAGGTCAATCCTTGGATATCATCCCTCGCTCTCGATCCGGGGTCATTGATATCATCAGCCTCTGCGCCCTTTATCTCATCCTTGTTTTTATCATACTCCTCTTCACCGACGGCTTGATTGCCGACATTTCGCCTAAAGCGGCCATGCCCATGACGACGGTGGCCCTTATCTTGGTGGCTATCTCCGCTTTTTTAGTGGGCATGCTCATCTTTTTCCTCCTCCGTCTCTATCGCTCCCGCAAGGCAGGCGGCACCGGCGTCCGCCTTCGCTTTCGATTGGTCTCTTACTTTATCGTGGTGGTCCTTTTAGCATCCGTCCCCCAAGCCATTCTTTTTTGGCGCGCTCTGTCACGCGGGGTCGAGAGCTGGTTCAACGCGCGTATGGAAGCCGCCGTTGAAGGCGCGAATGAACTAGCCGTAGATTATACCCAGCTCATGCGCAGCCACTTGCGCAACGCCGCCCTCAAGGATATGCCTGAGTTAGCCGCGAAGTACCTCATTAAAAAACCGGGGTTAATCCGCGGGCTTTTATCCGAGCGTTATGAGTATCTGGCCGCAGTCCACATCTTGGAGAACATCCCTATCCGCGGCGAGGATAGGCTGAGCGATTTCCATTACGAGGGCGGATCCTCCTACCGCTTTCCACCGGCAGCCTACACGCGCGCGCGCGAAGGCGAATTGCCCTCAGTGAGCTCTGGTTCCGGCTACGCCATCCGCTTTCTTACCGATCTCGAGCTTGAGGGAAGAAAATTCCGAGTTGTCCTCACCATGGAATACCCTGGGGCTTGGCTGCAAATCAGCGCCGATATCGGAACAGCCAGATATGAAGCCAGGGCCATCTCAGCCTTCTTGCCGCGTTATCGATTTATCCTAGCCGGCCTCTACCTTCTCTTATGCCTGCCTATGCTTTTAGTTACCATTCTGCTTGCCCTGCGCATGAGCGATATCGTCCTGCGGCCGGTAGCGGCCTTGGAGCAAGCGACCGGGCGGGTAGCCAAGGGCAATTTTGCCGTGCGTCTCCTCTCCCGCAGCCAAGACGACTTTGCCGCCCTGACTACGTCCTTTAACCACATGGTAGGGGAGCTTGAACGCTTCCGCTCCATCTTGGTGCAAAACGAAAAGGTTTCCGTCTGGCAGGACATAGCCCAAAAGCTTGCCCACGAAATAAAGAACCCGCTGACTCCGATCAAGCTATCTTCCGAGCGCGTGCTGCGCCGCTATCACACGGACCCGTCCACGGTAGGCGACATCTTGGAGCCGGCCATGCTTGCCATCATCCAGGAGGTGGAGGGGCTGACGTCTCTGCTCAGTGATTTCAAGAGCTTTGCCCGCCTGCCGGAGCCGCAGTTTGAATGGACGAACCTGCGACAAGTGATTGGCGAGATCTGCTCGATGTACGCATCTAGCCACCCCCATATTTCAATCGATTGCTCTCAATTGGGTTCAGAGCTCCTTTTGCGGGCGGACCGAGGCCACCTGCGTCAACTCTTCGTCAATCTACTGGGGAACGCCATCGAGGCTATGGCGGGCCAGGGCTTGATCCAAATACGGGCCGACCTTGTCAAACGCTCCAATTCAAGTTATTGTAGGATACAGGTTAGGGATTCAGGGCCGGGAATCCCGGCCGATGTCCGCGACAAGCTCTTCACCCCTTACTTTACCACGAAGGAAAACGGAACGGGCTTGGGGCTTTCCATAGTCGAGCACATTGTCATAGACCACAAGGGCGAGATTTGGTTCGAGTCCGAACCCGGTAAGGGCGCGACCTTCTTTGTAGACCTTCCCGTCGGGGACGGGCCTCAGGGCTGATTCCTAAGCGGCAATCTAGTGGCGTGAACCGAAAAAGGGAGACTCCAGCACGAGCATGCATACAGTATTGGTTATAGATGACGAAAGCGGGATCCGTAGCGCCGTCAAGGACATACTCGAAGACGAACGCTATAAGGCTGTCACGGCCGAGGACGGGCCCACCGGGCTTGAACTCATGCGCAAGGACAAGCCAGACCTCGTCATTCTCGACATCTGGCTACCGCGCATGGGCGGGATGGACGTCCTCAAGGAAATCAAACAAACCTGGCCCGAGGTGGAGGTAATCATCATCTCCGGCCATGCCAATATCGATATGGCCGTCCAAGCGGTGAAGCTCGGTGCCTTTGACTTTATCGAAAAACCGCTCTCAATAGACCGAATACTTACAGCCACCCGCAATGCCTTGGCCATCGGCAAGCTCAGGGAGGAAAACCGCAAACTCAAGCGGGTTAGTCATCCCCAACCGACCATGATTGCCGGTAGCCCAGTTATGGCTCCCATACTGACGATGATAGAACAATCCGCCGCTTCCGACGCGCGGGTGCTGATAACCGGTGAAAACGGTACCGGCAAGGAGCTGGTAGCCCAAGAGATTCACCGACGCAGCGTCCGCCGCGACGCCCCCTTCGTGGAAGTCAATTGCGCGGCTATTCCCGACACCCTCATAGAAAGCGAGCTCTTCGGCCACGAAAAAGGCTCTTTTACCGACGCGGTAGCCCGACGCAAGGGCAAGTTCGAGCAAGCCAACGGCGGCACCCTCTTTCTAGACGAGATAGCCGACATGAGCCTCTCCGCCCAAGCCAAGGTGCTACGCGCCATCCAAGAGCTCAAATTCGAGCGGGTCGGCTCGGAAGAGTCCATAGACGTGGACCTGCGAATCATCGCAGCCACAAATAAGGACCTGCAAGCGGAGATCAAGGCCGGCCGCTTCCGTGAGGACCTCTTTTTCCGCCTTGCCGTCATACCTATACATTTGCCCCCCCTCCGCGAGCGGCCGGAGGACATAGCCGCCCTTTCCGTGTTTTTTCTGGACCAAAGCGCCGCCGCCAACCGGGCGGAGACAAAGTGCTTTACCCCCGAGGCCTTAAAGATCCTGGCAGCTCACCCCTGGCCGGGCAATATCCGCGAACTTAAGAACGTGGTAGAACGGGTTTGCGTAATGTGCGATGAGGAACTCATCTCCGAGGAGACGGTGTTGCATTTCGTGACGCGCCGACCGCCCACGGAAACAAGCCAGATACTCATACCAGCCGGCCATGAGGTCTACGCGGGCATGAAACTGGGTGAGGCCAAGGACCTCTTTGAAAAAACTTTTATTGAACATAAACTCAAGGAAAACGGTTATAATATATCCCGGGCGGCCGAGTGCCTGGGCGTCTACCCAAGCAACCTCCACGCCAAACTGAAAAAATACGGCATACAAACGGGATACAAGTAGAACGATGAAAGAACTGACCGAGAGGCAGAAAGCGGTGCTCGCTTTCATTACCGGTTTTATCGAGTCTCATCGCTATCCGCCGACGATTCGCGAAATCGCCGAGCGTTTCTCCATATCCGTAAAGGGCGCCTATGACCACCTCAAGGCCCTTGAGAAGAAGGGTAGCCTTAAGCTGGAGGGAAACCGTTCCCGAGCCCTGGAAATCATTGGCAAGGCCCCGGAACAGGCGGACGTAGTCCATCTCCATCTTTTGGGGGAAGTGGCCGCCGGCAAGCCCATTATGGCCCAAGAAAATTGGGAACAATCGATACAGGTACCCTCCTACATGGCCCGCGGAAAAACCTGCTTTGCCCTCAAGGTCAAGGGAGACTCGATGAAGGACGCCGGTATCATGCACGGTGACATCGCCGTCATAGAGTCCCGACAGACAGCCGAGGACGGGGAGATCGTAGTAGCCCTTATCGACGATCAGGTAACCCTCAAACGTTTCTTCAAGGAAACAAACCGCGTCAGGCTCCAACCAGAGAACGAAGCTTTCAAAGCCACCTACTATCAAGACATCAACATCCTCGGCCGCCTCCAAGGCATTCTGAGGACCTATATCTAAGCATGGCTCCCCTTCACCTTCTCCTGGGCCCTGAAATCGGAGAAAAAAAAACCCATATCGAAAAACTCCGCGCAAGCCTGGCCAAGGAACTGGGAACTGAGCCTGAAGAAGAACGCTATTACTGCCAAGACTGCAAACCCGGGGCCCTGGTATCCCAGCTTCTCAACGGCTCGCTTTTTTCCAGCCATCGCTTGGTGCAGTACATCGGGGTCGAACAGCTCAGCGGCAAAACCGAAATAGCCCCCCTGCTGGACTACGCCAAACACCCCTCTCCGGAGATTAGCCTCATTATGCTCTCGGACGAAGTAGGGGTGGAAAAGGCTCTCAAGGAAGCGGTTGGAGAAAAAAATTGCACCGTGTTTTGGGAGATGTTCGAGGATCGCAAAGAAGAGTGGCTACGCTCCTTCTTCCGCAAAGAAGGCATGCGCATCTCGGAAAAGGCCGTGGACGCAATCCTCGACCTGGTAGAAAACAACACCGACGCCCTACGGCGCGAATGCTCGCGGCTTGCCCTCTTCCTTCCCAAGGATAAAGAAATCGATGAAGAGACGGTGGAGTCCTACCTCAGTCACAACCGT
The DNA here is from genome assembly GCA_041739325.1 of Treponematales bacterium. Lineage (GTDB taxonomy): Bacteria > Spirochaetota > Spirochaetia > Treponematales > JBGSOB01 > JBGSOB01. The sequence goes on along the minus strand of JBGSOB010000123.1, from coordinate 1,242 downwards.
CAGGAAGACGCCTTTTCCCTCTTTGACCGCTTAGCTTGCGGAGAACTGCGCGAAGCCTTGGAAAGCCTTGAAAAAATGCTCTTCTCAAAGGAAGGGGAACCGATCGGCATCTTGGCTGGTCTGTTGTGGTCGTTCAAGCGCCTAGAAACCTGGCTTATACTGCAAAACGACGGCCTACGGCCCGATGAGGCATTCTTGCGCTCCGGCATCAAGTCAAAGAAGCTTCAAGGCCTCTATAAAGAAGCGGCTAGGCGCTATCCCCTCCCCGCTTGCCGCCGCGTTCTGTCGCGCATTACGGAAGCGGACTACTCGCTGCGTTCCGGCGGCGCGGTAACCGAGAAGATCATTATGCAAAAACTCATCTATGAAACCGTCGTTAAAGCCGGCCAACGCATACAGACCTGGGAAGACTTTAAGAACTAGTAATAAAAGGCCATACCAGCCCGCCCGGTTTCCGGAAAGACGCTTTCCGCCCAGGACGCCGCCACAAGACCCTCACACAGGCCGAGTTTATCGTAGGAAAAATCCGGGGGAAGAGAAGGCAACTCAATGTCGCGTTTGCCTTGGGCATCGTCCAAACGTAGAAGACCGTCAGGGTAAAGAAGGGCAGCGCCTTCCTTGCCGCTCCAGCCGCTCAGGGTCGAGCTCCATAAGGACGCCGAATTCCCTGAAAGCACGAAGATCCTTTCCTCCGGGCCAAGGGCGGATCTCTGACTGAGGAACACGGCAAAATCGCCAAAGTCTATTGCGGCATCGCCACGGTAGCGCGACTGCGCCAGTTTGGTGTCGCAGAGGGCAGCCAAACGCGGGTTGACGTCCGCCTTTCTTCCGGGCTCAAAGGCATTCAAGTAGTCGCCCTGCCCAACCTTTGTAGCCCTTCCCTCTCCCAAGGTGACACGGTAATAGGAAGACTCGGTACGCTCCCCAAGGTCACGGCTTACCTGAACGAAGGCCTTACCCGGGGCGACCGGGGCATAGTAGGTAACGCGATCCCCGACGCCAAGGATGCCGGCGACAATCAATGGTTCCGGCTTAAAGCGCGTCTCCCCCCACTTGATGGACACGATGCGCGATTCCACCGCCCCCTCTTCGAAGGCTGAGTTGCGCGAAAGGAAGATGTAAAATCGCTCGCCTTCCAACCAGGTGGAGGTTACTGAGCGATTCTCGAAAACGCTCGAATCGCGCAAGAATACCCAGCGAGGGCTCGCCGCGCTCGCGGCAGGGCTCGCCGCGCTCGCGGCA
>JBGSOB010000094.1:0-10194 GCA_041739325.1 Treponematales bacterium | reverse complement strand
GGGCAGAGACGAAGCCGAGGCCTTGGGCGGGTGGGATGGGGCTATTAAGGGCTATGCGCATACCCTCATAGAGGGGGCCATGGTCCTTGATGAGGATAGATCGCCTGAGCTTCGCGTCTGTCTCGATACCCGACCCCCTAGCTCTGTAAATGGATATTTCGCAAAGTTGCGCGCCGGATTTGCTGGCGCGGGAGTCGCAGATAAGCCCTGCCTCAAAGCCGCAAGCTTTTTCAGGCGGAAAACCGCACCACTGTGTTTCCTCAAGGCTAACCCGCAGTGAGAGCAGCGCACCAAGGCAGACGCCCATTCCGATTCCGCAGAGTGCCAGGCAGGACTGACGGGTTCTTGGCCTTGCCCCTGCGCCAAGGCCGCGGTAAACAAGGCTGCCAAGAATGATGATGCAGATGCCGGCGCAGATCATGATGATGTAAAAAAGAAGGGGAGGAAAATGATGGGGGAGATAGAGGAGGAAGGCGCAACCGAGTGCTAGCGCCTCCGGCAGGCCGGGAAAGCAGCCCTTGGTCCGGATCAGCCTCCCGGAGGGAAGGCCGGCAGTATCCGGACCCATAGGCGCCTCCTGGACTTATAACTTCAATTTTTTCAAGGCGTCGCGGGCGGCGCCCTTGATCGACTCAGAGTAGGGTAGGTAGCTGACAAAGAGTAGGTGGTCGAATGCCGCCTTATCTCCTAGGAGCCCCAGGTTGTGTATGACCGCCATGGCAATCTGCTCGTCGGCGGTTTTTCCGCCGTCGGTCTCAGCGTTCAGGAGCTGAAGGTGGAGGGTTAGCGTTTGGGCGGCTTCCGTGGTTTTCATTGCCTCCAAGCAGGCTATAGCCTCAAGTATTGCCGCCTTGCTTCCCTCTCCGCTTGAGAATTCCCTATACGCCATCGTAAAGTTGCGCACCGCCAGTTCAGAAGCCCGTGACCATGAGCGCTGCGTCAGTTCCCTCACCGCCCGGTAGCGGATCTCCCGGTTAAGGCCGGCTTCGCCTGATATCTCCGAGCTGAAGCCCAGGCTCATGTCAAGACTGGCTTCGGCTACCTCGGCCTTGTCCGCCTCCGTAAAGCGCGGGTTTTCCATAGCCGCCCTCAGGGCGGACGCCTTATCAATCGGCGGGTTTTTGCGTATCACTTCAATCAGGTAGCCTTTATAGTCTCCTTTGAGGAGGGAAAGCGCTTCGGCCGCCCTTTTTGTGAGGCTTTCCGGGTAACCGGATGAATAAACGGCAAAGAGAACGGGGTAGGAAGTCCCGCTCTCTAATTTACCAAGGGCCGTCACGCAGGCTTCGACGGTGGCAATGTCAGGTTCCACCCCGGCTTGCTTGATGGTGTTTTGGTTGAAAAGGAAGGAATTGAGGTTGAGGATGATCTGGGCGTTGCCGGATGCCAAATCGGCAAGGGCGCTCAAGAGGGGTACGCGGACATATGCGTCACGGAAGACCTGGAAGAGGGCCCAGAGTTTTGCCGCCGCCGCGCTTTGCTTTGCCTTGTGGAGCCTGGCAATGGAGTAGACGGCAAGCTCGCGGAGTTGGACGTCGTTTTGCAAGAGGATGGCGTTCTCAAGGCAGAAGTCTATCGACATAAGGTAGAGGGGGCTCATGTCTGCCGCCTCATTGACCGCGGCCTCTTTCAGCAAGTCCAGCTTGATGCTCAGGCTGGAGCGCACGAAGTTCCTCTGATAGCTTAAGACAAGGTCCTCGGTGCTTTGGGCGGCCACAAGAGCCATCAAACTTAATGTGCCGATCGCGGCAAGGGCGCGCTTCATCGCATCTCCTTTGGCAAGGCCCGCTGCGGGCGCCTCACTCTTCCTCATCGTAGACGTTATAGACGTATGAGAGGATGATATTCTTCATCCTATGGCTGGGGGGCACGGCCTGCATGTGTATCAAGGACTGGTTTTTCTCGGCGTTGTATTCGACAGCCTTAACCGTGCCGCTCATTACCACCTGTAATTCCCCAATGTAAAATTGAAGCTTGATGTTCATGTCCGGTCGCCCTCGGCCGCCTATAAAGACGGAAGCCCCATCCTCCGAGATGTCTTCGATGATGCACTTCATCCCCGGAACCTTCTCGGGTTTTTCGTAAGCTCCCTCTATGCGTTTGAGAATGTAGAGGAAGGCGGATATCTTGCTTTTTGCCCGCACGGATTTTCTTTTCTGGGTGCGGAAGAGGGAGTCCGTATGGCCAATTTGTATGACCGGTACCTTGCCGTCTTGGGTCTCTTCCATTACGAAGGAGTCAAAGACGTAGCCTGCGTCCTCGGCGCGCCAGAAATAGATGGAAACGCGCCGACCCTGCCAGCGGTATCCCTCGGGTAGGCGCTTGCCGGAGGGCACCGAGGCCACGAGGGCTTGTTTGGCGTTTTGCAGGAGGGTTGAATTGAAGACACCCAGGCCTTCTACGATGACGCGGAAGCGCGTGCCGGGGGTTATCGAGCGGGTGGATTTTAGGCCCGTTTTGTAGCGCGGGTGCTCGAACTCGACCCTTTTGCGGAAGTCGTAGAGCTTTGACATGAAGGCGAGGGTTTCCGGGCTTTTTTCAGAGCCCTCCTCGCGCTTGCGGGCGCTCACCGCCTTAATTACCTTATCCAGGCTTCTTTCCGACCAAAAGATGGAGAGCGGCTCCTCCTGTTTAAGATCTATACAGATGCCCTTGAGGTAATTGATCTCAGCCAAGCTAAAGCCGGATTCCTTGCCGCGAGCATAGAATTGGAGCCAGGACGATTGTTCCCCGCCCCCCAAGCCGATGATGGAGAGGGTGATGAGCGTGAGAACCCCGACCCCGATAGCTAAAATCGCCAAGATGCTCATTGTCTTCCCCTGCCCTAGAGTATATCATGGCCGCGTGATTCCTTGAAGACGGAGGTGTGGAATTGATGCTGGAGGGTAGGGCCCCACGGAGGCTGGCAGAAGGCCTCTTGCTTTTTCTTATCCTCTTTAGCCCGCGCTTTGCTCTCGCGCCTTCCCTATCGGACTTCGATTCCTCCTCGGTTCTCCTCATGTATTGCCTTCAAGCACTGCCACAGATTGGGCTTTTTGCCCTTTTACTGTTGATGCGGCGCGGTTCCCCAGCCTCTGCGGCCAAACCGGCCTTTAAACCCCGGCATTTTTTTTCTCTTCTGTTACGCAGCCTCTTTCTTGCTGCCCTCCTATGGGCTATCGCCAGCATCCTTGTGCTTCTCCGGCTTTTTCTGGGGCGCTGGCTCTTGGCGGGAACCGGGGAAGCCCTTCCCCTCCTTCACTTTAGCCGCCTAGCCTTGCTTCCCCTTGTCTTGCTTAGCGCCCTCTGCACCGGGTATCGGGAGGAGCTTTTTTTTAGGGCCCTGCTTATCCCTGATATGGAGGCCCTGAAGACCCCGTCTTGGCTCCCGCCTCTCTTTTCTGCCTTTCTTTTTTCCCTAGCCCATGCTGGGCATGGCTGGTTTTCCGCCCTCAATGCCCTCTGTATCGGCCTTGTTCTGGGCCTGAGGTTCCGCTCAAAGCGGGATATTCATGAATTAGCCCTGGCCCATGCCGCCTACGACCTTGCCGTCATCCTCTCCGCCCTGGCTTGAGAACCAGATAAAAAGCCACTATACTCCCAGTCATGAGAGATAGCGATAAGTTCCAGTCTGACCTCAGCGCCTGGGAGTCCCAGGCTCCGGATCGTCCCGATACCAAGAGCCTTGACCATCTGCGTCGGCTTTTTTTTAAGAACGCCCACGGCCTGCCGGAGCCTCTCCTGTCCGACGTCTTCGTTGACTTTCTGGAACGCTGGGCCCAAGGCGGCTCAGAGGATAGGGCCCGGGCCATGCGTTGGCTCTCCGGCGCTAGCGCTCTCTTTTCCGGTGACTATGACGAATCCGGCTTTGCCCAGGAAGATTGGGTAGCCATGCGCGAGGTTGTGTCGGCCAACGCAGATCAAATGCCGCTCGACGTGCTAACCGAGATTCTTTCCCGCGTGCTTGATGCCAAGGCTATAGGCTAGGGTCCTGGCGCCGGTCTGGTTGGGCCAGAAGAGGGGCTCATAAAAGTAATGCGAAAAATTTGACAAAGCTCCCAGCTTGCGTATATTTAAATAAGAGCCGGTTTTTGTGAGCGTATGGCCATTCGTGGCTGCGCCCTTCGAGCCCGGCAAAGGGGCATTATCTATGGATACGCCGCCCTTCAGGTACTGACCGGCTTCGCGACGCCGCCCTTAGGACGGCGCACAACTCGCTACGGCGGGAATGAGCGTAACCGGTCTTCACTGGCAAAGTATTGGAGCATACGGGGACGCCTTCAATGGCAACTTCTCCGATTGTAAGCCCGGTGCGCGCGGCCGGATGAGCGGAAAGGACAACCGCGGGGCCTTTTTTCCACGGCGCCGCCCTTCCGCGCGGACCGCGATTATCGGAAACCATGACGCGCACGTCGGGGCTGAGAAGCCGGCATCATAGCCGGCTTCCTTTTTTTTTGCCCTTAGGCTAGGCTGAGCCCCATGCCTTCAACCCTTTATGAGCAGTGCCGTCTTTGCCCCCGTGATTGCGGGGTAGATAGAATCTCCGGCCAGCGTGGCTTTTGTAAAGAAGGCGCGGCTATGCGCTTGGCGTCGGCATCGCTTCATTTTGGCGAGGAGCCTCCCCTGACAGGAAGCCGCGGCTCGGGAATACTTTTTTTCTCAGGCTGTAACCTCGGCTGCAATTTTTGCCAAAACCATCAGATATCGCAGGATGGCATGGGCCGAGAGATCGGTATGGATGAATTTTCGGATATCTGCCTAGCTCTCCAAGATGCAGGTGCCCACAATATCAACCTCGTCACGGCCGCTCATTTTGCCCCCTCGGTGCGTGAGGGTATAGCCCTCGCGCGTTCCCGAGGCCTAGCCCTCCCCGTCTTATGGAACAGCTCCGGCTACGAGAGCCTGGCTACTATTGAGCTTTTGGCGGATACGGTGGATGTCTGGTTGCCAGACTTAAAGACCGGGGAGGGCGCAACTTCATCGGCCTTTTTTTCCGCCCCCGACTATCCTTTGCGGGCAAAGGCCGCCATTTTGCGAATGGCCGAACTTTCAGCCTTGCGCATGGAAGGCCCCCTCCTCACCCGCGGGCTTATTTTGCGGCACCTGGTGTTACCCGGAAGGCTGGAAGAAAGCCGAGATGTTTTCCAATGGTTCGCGGATAATCTTGCGGGCAGGGCCCTCATCTCCGTCATGTCGCAATACACGCCCATACCCGCCCTCACAGGCCGCGCGGCCCCAGATGAAGCCTTGGGCCCACAGGAGTATGAGGAACTGCAGCAGATGATGGAGGAATTCGATCTTGAGGGCGGTTTTTACCAGGAACTCGTACCCGGCTCCGACTGGCTGCCGGATTTTGCCAAGACCAATCCATTTTCCGCAGAGCTCTCCCGCCCGCTCTGGCACTGGCGGGATGGATGGGTTAAAGCTTGAAGTCGGAGATAAGGGCCTCGGATTTTGCGGAAAGGTGAACCGCCTTGTTGGCAAGCTCGTCCACTTCCTTGATAGCCGCCTTTTCTTCCTCATTACGGGCCTTGGTCATTTCTATGTTGAGCAGGGCTAGCTTCGATATCTCCCCGAGGTCGCCTAGGTCGCGGATAAGGTCGCTTGTTTCCTTTTCCAGCTCTCCGGCTATCTTCTCGGTTTCCGCGCTCAGCCCCTGGGTTTCCTTGAGCCGTTCCAAAACGGACTTGTTTGCCCTGTCTTGCCCCTCCATCGACTCGGCAATGGCGCGATTTCCATCCCCGACTTCTTCCAAGAGCCCGCTCATGCCGTGGTAGGAGCCGGCCGTTTTTTGCGAGACGTCGAGGGCACGCTGAATTTCCGCCAGGATGGACTTGAGGCTTTCTCGGGAATCCTTGGTGTGGCGCGCCGTGGTTTCCGCGAGATTGCGGATCTCATCCGCTACGACGGAAAAGCCCCGGCCTGAGTCCCCGGCGTGGGCGGCTTCTATGGCGGCGTTCATGGCCAGCAGATTCGTCTGGCTGGCGATCTTGGCTATGAGGGCGTTAAGCTCCGAGAGTTTTTTGGACAGTTCGACAATGGCGTTGACCGATGCCAGGGTGGAGTTGATGTCGCGATCGCTTTCCTTGAAGGCGGCTATCAGGCGCTCGGTGCGGTCCTTGACCTCCATGGTGCGCTTAGCCGCCTGGGATACCGCCTCTATGGAGCGCTCGGTGTCCCGCGCCGAGTCTTGGACGCTCTCGTTCTGGAGCTTGACCTGCTGGATGACCCGCTGTACGTTGCCCGTTACCTCCCTGCCGGAGGCGCTGGCTGTGGCTACCTTTTCGTCTTCCCGCTTAACCATGTCCAGCATCGTCTCCACCGCTTCCCCGATCTCGTGTGAATTCTTGGAGGAGCGGGAGATTGCCTCGAAAAGCTTGCGTTGGAGCTGGGAGCTCATGTCAAAGGCTTCCTTAACCTCGGTAAAGGAGCCCTTGAGCATGTCGGTGAAGGCGTTGATCCGCCCCTCCATGGAGGCTATCTCGTCGATGGAGAGGATGTCGATGCGCCCGGTGAGGTCCTTGTCCGCGGAGGCAATCTGATCCAGCCTTCCTAGTACGTGCTTGTAGAGCCTCTCTGTATTGCGCGTCCAGATGAGGGTCATGATGAGGCAGAGCCCCAAATAGAGTCCCAAGCTGGGGAGGAGGACGGCGCTCATACTGCTTAAGAGCTGAAAGCCCCTGGTTTCATCCAGCCCCTCTAAGCGGGCAACCACGAAGGCTGAGACGGCGAAGGTGAAGGAAGATGTCATGACAACCATGACCATGGGAATGATAAGGTTCTTTTTCCTTTGCCTGTCCTCGCGCAGGCCGCTCGGGTAGAGGGTAATGGCCTTTTCCTTGAGGATGATCATATTGAGGTTGTCGAGGTAGATGTATATGAAGGCCCCAATGAGGGCATTGATGGCAAAGGTGAATATCTGGATCATCGTAACCCCAAAGCCCCCGCAACCCCAAAGCCGGCTCTGCAAGAGGCCCAGGACGCCCTGGGCAAGGGTGGTAGTCAAGATAAAGACGAGGAAAGATTTGAGGGGCAGGGCTCCCAGACGCTTTAAGTCAAGGATGAATTCATCTTCGATTATTTGGCTTAGCCCAAGATCCTTGCCGTAGATGGAGAGCCGTGAGGCTTGGCTTAATACGGTAGCTAAAAATCCGAGGCCCCAGAGGCCTATTGCCACGAGGGCCAAGGTAGAGCGGTCGGCGGGCGAGGGAAAGTTAAGGGTGCCAAGGGCTACAAGAACGGTGATGACGCAACTGGCTATAAAGGTCGCGGCTATCATGACGATAAATTGGAGTTTTCGTTTCATGGTAGCCCTAGTCTAGTTTGAAACCGCCGCTTTGGCAAATTTTGAAGCGGTGGACGGCTTAGTCGGCCACCAGGTATCGGCCCAGCTCGGCAAGCTCGGGCATGCGGGTATAGGCGGCCGGTTTTGCCCCCGAGGCTTCTTTGTCCAGGGAAACGGTTTTTACGTAGAGCTCGTTGACGTAATCCGCCAAGATTTTGAGGTTTGCTCCAAAGTTGTTTATTGCCATCTCTCGGTAAACGCGGTCAGAATCCCCTGCGGTGGGGCCCACCAAGTGGCGGAGATTGGGGAGGATTGATGTGCGCGCCTCGAAGATAAAGCGGGCAATGGCAACAATCTGCTGGTAGAGCTCGTCGTAATGGAAGCCCTGGTAGCGGTAGTTCTCCGACTTTTCGGTGAGGAGCTCTATCAGGTTCCAGGTTCCCGGCTCAAGTACCATCGATGTCATGGCCCGCCTTAAATAGCGGTTACCCAGGTTGTTGCGGTAGTGCTGGCCAATGGTCTCTATAAGGGAGAATATCTCCGCGTTCTTGACTTGCATGGTAGTTAGTATAACACATCCGGGGCCGAAGGCTAGGGGCTTTTAACCCAGCTTGGTCCATCGGGGCGTCTATGGGCTTGGGGAATGGCAAAAAAAGCCTCATCGTGCTAAAGTTTGCCCATGCCTTCCCTTATCCGCCCCTGCGCCCTGGCCCTGAGCTTGGGATTATTCCTTAGTTGCTCGGTTTCTTCGGTAAGTACCGCCCAGCTCTGGAGCGACGTGCCGGAAATGGCCCAGTACGTTGAGCTCTTTAACGCCGAACATAAGGGATTCCGCATAGAAGCCGTCTACCGGGAGGAGCTAGCCAAGGCCCTTGCCGGAACCAAGTCAAAGCCTGCCTTAGCCGTGGGCCGCAGGCTTAAGGCATCGTCGCTGCGCTTTAGCTTTCAATCCCTTGATCGTCTTTTTACCGACCTCAGGCTTTCCCAAGCCTCTTTTTACCCGGATCTTCTTTCTCTGGGGAAACAGGAAGGGCGGCAGGTTTTTTTACCGGTTTCCTTCAATATGCCCCTTATCTGCTTTCTCCAAGAAAACCGGGAGCTGGTTAAAACGGGCTTCTTCCTCTCTCCTGAGGAGTTGCGCAGTTTAGGCAAGGCCTTTAACCGCAAAAAGGGCCAAAATTTTACCCATATGGGCTTTTCCCCCCGCTGGGACCCGAACTTTCTTTATATCTACGCCTCGATGCAGGGCTCCGCCTTCCATGAAGGGAAGCCCCTTGCCTGGAACGAATCCAACCTGCAAAAATCCGTCGTATCCATACGCGAATGGGTTGTGGAAGCCAACGAATCCGCGGCATCCGAAGACGAATTCCAGTTCAAGTACCTCCTTAACCCCGGCCTGCGCATGGTGGCCGAGGGGCGCATCCTCTTTGATTATGAGAATTCCGGGGAATACTTCCTCTTGCCGGAGGACAAGCGCTCCAACCTGGATTTTCGCTGGCTCTCCCGAGATGGGAAGATCCCCGTTGATGAAGACCTGCCCTACCTAGCCCTCTGCCGGGGGGCTCGGGGCGGGCGGGCCGCGGAGGCCTTTATCGCCTGGTTTTTTAAAGAGGATACCCAGCGTCGTATTCTCGAGCAGGCAAAGACCTTTAGGACGATGGAGATATCCTTTGGCATAGCCGGCGGCTTTTCATCCCTCAAACAGGTGAATGAAAAGGTCTTTCCCGCTTTTTACCCCGCCCTGGTGGGCCACCTTCCACCCGCTGAGAGCCTTGGCTCTCCCCTTGTTTTGCCTAGGAATTGGCCCATTCTCAAGCGAGAGGTAATCCTTCCTCTTTTAACCGAGTACTCTGCTCAGGCCCCGGCCTATCCGGTTCCGACATCCCAGGACCTGCAACGCCGCATCTTGGAATGGCTCAAGGAAAACCCGGAAAGCTAAGTCTCCCGCTTCGCATCCTTTTTTTAAAGTCCAAGCCTGCCTGCGTCGATACTTAAGACGAGGCAAGATTATGGTATCCATGTTGGGTTCAAATGTATTACCCCTTTCCGCCGTGCTTGGATCAGGCTCCCGCGCCGATCGCGTAGGCGTGCCTGTGGCCAAGAGCCAGGCCATTTACGCCCAGTTTGAGCATGTCTACGGCGTGCCCAGTGAGGGCGGGGTGAGGGTTGACCGCATTAAAATCCTCAATACCCTTATAGACCAGGTTGCCAGCATTAAGCGCGACTCTGCCCGCAAGAACGATCCGGGGGATAAGCTGGGTGCCGAGTTGCGGGGGCAAAGCCCAGAGCGCCTAGATGCGCTTATAGAGCAATACAGCCAAGAAATTAAGACAGCTTCTAAAGCAAACCCCATGCCCTATCGCCCCCATGCCAGCCTACCTACGGCGATAGCCGTCGATATTCTCGTCTAAGCCCAGGCTTTTTCCGCGTTTTCGTGATAGGATCATGTATCGGAGGTCCTCATGAAGAGCCTAAGCCGCGTCCTTATATGCGCCTTTTCAATTTCCCTGTCATTTTTTACCCTACCTGCCTTTGCCCAGAAGGAACTCAAGGCAAACGTTTTTCTCAGCTTTAACAAAGAGGGAGAGGGTGCCGATTTGGCCTTTGACAATCTTCTTATGCCCAACGCCATTAGCCTCTTTGGCTGGACAGCCTTTACCGCTCCTAAGGGCGGCCAGGTTTCCTTCAAGACAACTTCCAGCTACAGCATGCGAATCCTTGCCCAAGAGCTTGTTTCCGAAGAGGATATGCTCCATGCCTACAAGGTTGGTATAAGCGGGCTTAAGGCCGCCGGGGGCAAGCAGTATACGGTGAGCTTCCTCTTTGCCGACCTGCCGCGCGTAGAGGGAAAACTTGCCAGGCAACCGGGAACCTTCGCCATCCTTGAAGCCATTAAGAAATCCGGCAAGAGTTCCGGCCAAGCAGATCGG
>JBGSOB010000068.1:0-3658 GCA_041739325.1 Treponematales bacterium | reverse complement strand
GGAATTGCTGCTTCTGGTCGTAGGGTTTGAAGACCGGCGCCGGGCGTGTTCGCTCTTTCATAAGAAATTTTATCAGGTTTTTTCAATTTTGGGTATAAAAAAGGGGCTATCCTTTTTGGACAGCCCCTTTTTTTTATGTTCCGATGGGCCAGGCTATGCTTGTCTCGGCTACTTCGGGCGAGAGCCCGAGCTTGGCCGCGTAATCCTTGAGCTGGTCTGGGCCGCTCTTGCCTACGGAGAAGTACTCTGATGCCAGGTGGGAAAAATAGAAGCCGCACACGGAAGCGGCCGGCTGCATCATCCATGAATCGGTAAGCTCCATGCCCAGCCGCTCCGCCCCCAAGAGCTTGAAGATCGCCTCTTTTTGTCGGTGATCCGGGCAGGCGGGGTAACCGGGGGCCGGGCGGATGCCCCGATAACGCCCGGCAAAGAGATCTTCCACGGATGCCTTTTCATCACGGGCGTAGCCCCAGTAGGCTTGGCGCACCTTTGCGTGGAGGAGTTCGGCGAGGGCCTCGGCAAGGCGGTCGGCAAGTATCTTTAGGAGGATGGCGGAATAGTCATCTCCGGCGGCCTTAAAGCTAGCCACGGCTTCTTCCGCGCCGATTCCGGCCGTGACGGCAAAGGCCCCTAGCCAGTCTTGGTGGCCGGATCCTTCTGGGGCGATAAGGTCTGCGAGGCAGGGGTTTCTTTGCCCCGGCTCGGCGTGGGCAAGCTGGTCGCGGAGGAAGGCAAGGCGTAGTTGGGCTTTTTCCTCGCCGACATCGCGTAAGAGTATGTCTTCACCTTGAGAAGAAGCCGGCCAGAAACCCCAGGCCGCGGCGGCAGAGAGGAGTTTTTCCTTGACGATGCGCGACAGCAGGGCATCGGCGTCTGCTTTCAATTTTCTGGCGGCATCGCCCTTCTGGGGGTCTTCCAGCACTTTAAGGGAAAGCCCCATGTCCCAGGCATAAAAGAAAAAGCGCCAGTCTATGTAGGGAATGATCTCTTCAAGCGGCCAATCCATTCGGAAGGCCTTACCCTGCAGGGCGGGGCGGGGCGGGCTATAGCTTGCCCAGTCCGTGGCCAGGGCCTTCTCACGCGCCTTGTCCATGCTCAACAGCTGCGTCCGCTCGGATCGCTTGCCGGATTTTTCCCTCTCGGCGGCATAGAGTCCCGCGAGCTCGGCAAGATAGGCTTCTTTTTGCACCGGGTCCATGAGTTTACGCACAATCTGCGCCGCCTGGCTTGCGTCGCGCACGTAGACCGCGTCCGCGTATTCGGGGGCTATCTTGAGGGCGCTATGGGCCATGCTGGTGGTGGCCCCGCCGAGGATGAGGGGTATGGTAAAGCCTTCTTCCCGCATAGCGCCGGCTACTTCAACCATCTCCCTCAGGCTGGGCGTAATAAGCCCGGAAAGCCCAATGATGTCCGCACCCCAGGCTTTGGCCTCGCTTAAGATTGTTTCCTTGGGCACCATGACGCCCAGGTCCTTTATCTCATAGCCGTTGCAGGCAAGCACCACGCCGACTATGTTCTTGCCGATGTCGTGAACGTCGCCCTTGACGGTTGCCATAAGGATCTTCCCGCGCGCGTGGGGAGCGCTGTGGGCGCCGCTCCCTTCAGCTGAAGATGCCCGCTCCAAGGCTATGCGCGGCTCTAAAAAGGCAACCGCGCGCTTCATCACCCGCGCGCTCTTGATGACCTGGGGGAGGAACATCCTGCCTGAGCCGAAGAGTTCGCCCACCCTGTCCATACCCTCCATGAGGGGGCCTTCGATGGCGGCTAGGGCAGAGGGCAATTCGGGAAGGAGCTGGGCAAGGTCCGCTTCTATCTGCCCCTCAGCCCCGCGAATCACAGATTCCTTTATGCGCTCCCATGGGGGGAGTTCACGCCATTCCTGGCCGCTTTTTTTGGGCTCAGCGGGGCGGCTCGGGTCTGAAGCCAGGGCCTGAGCCCTGAGGCTCTCGGCCTTAGCTATCATGCGCTCTACCGCGTCATCGCGCCTATCAAGCACAAGGTCTTCCGCCAGCTCAAGGAGCTCGGGTTCTATCTCGTCCCAGGAAAGGAGCTGGCCGGGGTTGACGATAGCCATATCCAGGCCGGCGGCTATGGCGTGTTTTAAAAAGACCGCGTGCATGGCCTGCCTGACCTCTTCGTTGCCGCGGAAGGAAAAGCTTAGGTTAGATAGTCCGCCGGATATGTGGACCTGGGGCAAATTTGCCTTGATCCAGGCGCAGGCCTCTATGAAATCAATGCCGTAGCGCCTATGTTCCTCCATTCCCGTGCCCAGGGCAAGGACGTTGGGGTCAAAGACGATGTCGCAGGCGGGAAAGCCATCCTTGACCAGGAGGTCGTAGGAGCGTTGGGCGATCTCTACCTTGCGGGCAAGGGAGTCTGCCTGGCCCGCTTCGTCAAAGAGCATGACGATGGCGGCCGCCCCGTAGGCGCGAATGCTACGCGCCTTGCGCAAAAATGATTCCGGCCCTTCCTTGAGGGAGATTGAATTGACAAGGGATTTTCCCTGCAGGCGCTTAAGCCCCTCTTCTATCACGCTAAAGTCAGAGGAATCCACTACTAGCGGCAGACGCGCCACGGCGGGGTCGGAGGCCATGAGGGAGAGGAAATTCCCCATGAGGGCCGTGGCGTCCAAGAGGCCGTCGTCCATGCAGACGTCTATCATCTGGGAGCCTGAATCGGCCATATCCAGCGCCACTTCCAGGGCCTCCTGCAAGCGCCCCTCGCGGATGAGCTTAAGGAAGCGTTTTGAGCCGGCAACGTTTGTCCGCTCTCCTATATTGGCAAAGGCAGCGCCCGCGCCGCCGGCCTTTGCCCCGCTTTCAAGTATGAGCGGCTCCAGTCCGGCTAGGCGCAGGGCCTGCGAAGGCTGTGGACGAATACGCGGCGCCTTACCCTGCGCATGGGCGGCAAGGGCGGCAATATGCTCAGGCATGGAACCGCAACAGCCGCCCACGATATTCACCAGGCCTTGGTCGCAAAAGGAACCGGTAAGGCAGGCAAAGTCCGCCGGCCCTTGGTCATAGCCGCCAAAGGCGTTGGGCATGCCGGCGTTGGGGTGGGCGCTTGTCCAAAAGGGTGCTAGGCGCGAGAGCTCGCGCAGGTGGGGCTCAAGCTGGGTGGCGCCTAGGGAGCAGTTGATGCCCACGGAAAAGGGCTTGGCGTGCTCTATCGATATGAGAAAGGCTTCCACGGTTTGTCCGGAGAGGGTGCGCCCCGAGGCGTCGGGAATGGTAAGAGAAATCATCAGCGGCAGGTCTATCTTGCGGCGGCCCATAATCTGCCGTAGCGCGTAGATGGCCGCCTTGCAATTGAGACTGTCGAAGATGGTTTCTATGAGGAGGATATCCACCCCGCCCTCAATAAGGGCCTCCGCTTCCTCGGCATAGGACTCCACCATCTCTTCCCAAGAAACGGCGCGGTAACCGGGCCGCTCCACGTCCGGGGATATGCTCAAGGTTTTTGGGGTGGGTCCTAGGTCTCCGGCAACAAAGCGCGGCTTGTCGGCGCTGGAAGCCGCGTCGGCGGCCTCGCGGGCAATGCGCGCCGCCGCCAGGTTGATCTCCCGCGTAAGCGACTGAGTGCCGAAGTCTGCCTGGGAGAGGCGGCTTCCGTTAAAGGTATTGGTTTGTATGATGTCGGCCCCGGCGTCTAGGTGGGC
>JBGSOB010000052.1:0-14548 GCA_041739325.1 Treponematales bacterium | reverse complement strand
GCCAGGGTGCCGCTGGCGTGATCTATCAGGAAGGCAAGGGTGCACAGCCGCTGGTAGAGGATGTCCTGCGTCCCTGTTGTCGGCTTGATGATCCAAGGATGCCCGTCCTGGTCGAGGGCGCCGGCGTAGCCCTTAACCGCGGCGTTAAAAGGCATGTCATTGGAAAGCTGGTCCGGCTTGAGTTGTATGGCGTCCAGCTTTTCCAGAAGCCGTTCCGTGGAAAGGTCAAGGTAGAAATAAGAAGACAACTCCGGATCGTCTATCTCTTGCAAAAGTTTTTCCCGGTCATCCATAATAATAGACCTCCGCCTCTTTCTGCTTAGAATACTCCACCTTCAAAGCTCCCTCTTCCACGGTCAAATAGGGTGCCCGGCTGCCGGAACCGGAATAGAGTATATGATGGTTCTTGATGCCTATCACGTCTTGCCAAAAACCGCTGGTGCCGCCGTCGTTCCACAGCGGATTGTGACCAACGATAAAGTGGGTGCCTGGAGCAAGCCCTAATTTTTCTATGGTTTGGACGATATCCGCC
This sequence comes from Treponematales bacterium, assembly GCA_041739325.1. Taxonomy (GTDB): domain Bacteria; phylum Spirochaetota; class Spirochaetia; order Treponematales; family JBGSOB01; genus JBGSOB01. The sequence continues at coordinate 14,016 of JBGSOB010000052.1, read as the reverse complement.
CCGCAGTATTCCTTGGGGCTCGCGGTGCCGTGAAACTCGTTGACGCGGTTCCAGATAAACTGCAGGGCATAGTCCGGACGACGCTGGATATCGATGATTTCTTCCCTGCAACAGCCGCCGCGCACCGGGCCGGCGTGAACGGCCATGAAGCTTCCGCCTATGGCCACGTAGGGAAGGGCGTCGAACCACTGAGACACCAGCTTTACGAAATCCGTGTTGGAAGCCTTAAGCAGCGCATCATGAAAAACGGTCCCCTGCGGCACCCCGGACTTGCGCAGGCGCTCGTCGAAGGTATCGTGGTTGCCGCGCAAGTAGAACACGCGGTCGGGGTATGTCGCCAGCAATCCCAGCACGTCATTGAGCATTTTAAGCGAGTCGTCGGTTTCGCGCATGTGGCCGGTGCGGTCATCGTGAAGGATGTCCCCGAGAAAGAGTAGGTATGCCGTTCCTTTTTCCAGGTCCGCCCGGTTGGAACCGTGGCCCAGTATGCAATGCAGATGATCGACGCAGGCGTGTAAGTCTCCGATGATGATCGGTCGCTTGCCTTTGGGCAGGTCCAAGAGGCCGCCGGGTTTGCCTTGAGAATCCTTAACGCGTTCGCGATGACCGAGAACCGCCGCTATCGCTCGCTCGGCGAGTTTGTTGGAAAAGGGCTCGGGCGCGGCTTTTTCTTCTCCGGCGCGAGTGGCGGCCATCGGGATGCCTTTCTTCGTCAAGCAAATCTCCTCGGGACTCTCCGCAGGCTTCAGGCCCGTTTAAGACGGATCGCCCGAGCGTTTGCGCTTCTTCCTTACCTGAGCACTTTCCGAAGCGGGGGCTTCGGCTACCTTAGCCGCCCCAGGAGCGGCTAGGGTCTGATCCTGGGCTTTTTCTGCCTTTTCCAGCGGGTCTTCCTTAACAAAGCGCCCGCGGCCGTCACGCTTCCTGTTTCTGCGCCGCTCGATAAGGTCGGCAAAATCCGCCTCCGGGCCCGCCACGTTGCGGTCGGGAACCCGTACCAAGAGCGGGTGCGGAATCGTATCCACCATTTCCCGCGCATTATCAAAGTAGGCAAAACGCACATTGAAGGCGTGTTTTGACAGGACGCTCTTGTCCGGCTCACTGAAATACTCGCCCAACCTCGTGAGCTTGTCAAGGATTTCCAGGAGGAGACGGTTGATGGGGTGTTCTTGCGGCTCGTTTTTGAGGAGGAACTTGCCCAAGGCGTTGATATCCATAATAGAAAGCTTGCGCATTCGGTAGCCGTCGTCGGCGTCGAAATAGCCGTTTTCGATCACTCCCAAGAGGGCTTCTAGGGCTTTTGGGTAAATTTCCTCGGGATGACGGGAAAAAAGGGCTTGAAAACAGGTTTCGATAAGCTCTTCACTGGGCCGGATAGTGGAAAAAAGGAGCCTTGGCTCGCGTTCCTGCAGCAATTCCTCAAGCACCCAGGGATTGTTCGTCATGACAAGTCGCAGGAAAAGCCAATAGTTTTCACCGTTCAGCCCGCAACGGGAAAGATAGCGCGCAAAGGCTACGGAACACTCCACCTGGGTGTCGGTGATGCAAGAAAAGAGGGCCTCCCGAATATAGTAGGAGGTTTCCCTGATGAGTATTTTATCAGTGTCAGTAACCGCAAAGCTGGTTTTTTTCGCCATCGAAGCCTTCCCATACCGATTCTCGGTTAGGGATTGATCTATGCTTAGCGGTTTATATGCACTAGGCTCCATTTGGCCTCCATTTGGCCTCTTTGCGGGGACAGGCCGAAAAAAGTATCGACCCAGGAGCTGATAAAATCAAGAGGACTGCCGATACTATGGATATGGACTTGAAAGCGGATCTCGTCACAAAAAAATGGTTGCCCGGGTTTACGGTTATCCTCGCCAGTGCCGGCGGGGCTCTCTTGGCCGGAACCCTCGCCAGTCTTTGGGGCTTTACCGGGGCCGGCATCGGCTTGGCAACAGCGATCTTAGCTAGTTTTGGCAGCATCATTGCCTGGGTTTTCCTAGATGAAAGGCTAAAGCGCGCTAAACGCGGTCCCAGCGCCGCCATTCCTGCGGACAGAGTGGACGAACTAACCGGCTTAGCCAATAAAAACGGCTTTGACGCTTGGCTTTCTGAAAAGTCAAACCAACGCGCGGATGAAAAAACCCGCGTCATCGTCCTTGCCGCAGATCTTTCAAACTTTAAGCAAATCGTTCAATCGAGGGGTACCGAGCAAGCCAACGCCGTTCTCAAAGAAGCGGCCGGCCGCGTTAGCAGCCTTAAGGCCATTGATGGAATAGCGGCCAGGATAGAGGGCGAGGAATTCGCCGCCGTTGCCAGCGTCGTCCCAGACGGCGCCTTGGAAATAGCCACGAGCCAAGCCGGAAAACTGGCCGAGCTCCTCCAACGCCCTATCGAGCTTCCCTTTGGAGTCATTTGGATTGGCGGCTCCGTCGGCGCGGCCATCGGGCTACCATCTGAGGGAAATGAAGTCTTTGAACGCGCTAAAAAAGCCTTGATAAAGGCCCGCAACCAAAATAGCGGCCATTTTTTCGTGGATGGATTCTCTAAAGAATAGCCTCCCCAAAAGGGGGAACGCATTAAGTGAGCGATCGGGCTTCGTGCCTTCAGAACTAAAAAGCATAGGGCCTGTCATAGAAAAATTATCGTACCGCTAACGCTGCGCAAAGCTTGCTAAGACGCGGTACGATAATTTTTCTATGCCACCCATGCTTGCGAGCGCTCATCGCACAAAGCCCGAGAGCTCAGGAACGGGTTCCCTAGAACTTGCGAAGGAGAGGGCGAGCGGCAGGGTCGCTCGCCCTCTCGTTGTAGCGGTTCCCCCCAGGCCAAGCTAGGGGAGCCGTGCTGTGGACTTTTAAGGCGGGTCTCAGAGAGCCCCGCCCACTGCATTTGGTCGCGGCTCCCCGGATCTTGGCCTCCCCCCTTGTATGGGAACGCATTAAGTGAGCGATCGGGCTTTGTGCGCTAAAAGCAAAAGAGCGCAGGGCCTGGGGAGGGAAAATTATCGGAATGCTAACGCGCGCTTCGCTTGCTAAGACGCACTCCGATAATTTTCCCTCCCCACCCGCGCTGTATAGCTCTCATAGCATAAAGTCCGATAGCTCAAGAACGGGTTCCCTAGAACTTGCGAAGGAGAGGGCGAGCCCGTTCCACCCGCCAGAGCTTGCGCTTCGTGCCATTATTTCAAAGCAGCGCGGGTGCTAGAGAAAAAGAACGGCAAACGATTCCCGCAGCGAAGCGAGGACCAGTGAGCCGTTCTTTTAAGAAAGCGCGTGTCCGCTCTCAAAGGCTTGCGCTTCGTGCAGAGTAGGGCAATACAGCGCGGGTGGGATGGAAAAACACTCCTCACAACGATTAGGCACGCGTGGCCAGGGCTTATCAGTTCCCAATTACGTACTTGTGCCGGGTTGTGAGGAGTGTTTTTCCATCACAGGCCCCGCGCTCAAGTGCCTTAATAGCACGAAGCACAATCGCTTGAGAGTGGTTTTTTTACCATTGACGAAGGCTTTTTTCCAGCTATGCTTTAGTGCGGTGGTGACATGAAACGACTATTTGTCTTCCTTTCACTGGTCATAGGCCTGGCATCCTCCCTCCACGCCCAAATAGGGTCAGAAACCCTTAAGGTGGATGATCTCTCAAAGCGCCATTACCTTTCATCACTTGATTTTAGGGAATCAGAACTCAAGGAAGGCCTCTTGGTTTCCCCAGGCCTCAGCCAGGAGGGCTTTGGCTTGTATGAGGGCGGAAAGCTTCCCGCGTCTAGGCTTGGAATGCAAACCCGTATGTTCACCTTCCGGCGCGCGCTGGACCTGAGCCCCTCCCTACAAAACCAGGACATCTATCTCTTTCTCGGCCCGGTTGAATACCCCTTGGCTATCTACCTCAACGGCAAACTCATCGGCAGGCCCGGTTCCTACGCCCCCCGTTATGACGGCATCCAATACATATCGCGCCGCTTCCTTCTTTCCCGCGATATCCTCAAAGCAGGGGAAGACAACCTTATCGCCATAGAAGCCTTTCCCCGCTACCACCAAACGGCCCTGCCCACCCTCTTCATCTCCGGATACGACAATGTCTCGCGGGAGGTCTTCCGCCGTAGCTTCCTCAACCAAGGCGTGCCGCAAACCGCGGTCGCCTTTGCCCTCATCATTTGCGTGTATTTCCTCTTTCTCTTTATCCTTTCGCGCCTAAGCCAAACTAAGTACCTTATCTTTGCCCTCACCTGCGCCTTTTATGCCCAAGGTTACTTGAGTTTCTTCATGCATGAGGGCGTAAACGAATTCACTATCTTCAAGCTTTCCCGCATAGGCCTTTTTTGCGTAGTGCCAGCCCTCGCCCTCTTTCTCATCGACATCACCGGCATCCTGCGTAAAAAATGGTTTATCATACCCTTCATTATTCTCTTTTCTCTCGTTCCCAGCACAACTATCGCGCTACAACGGAACATGGCAGGCTTGCAGTTTATCTTTTCCAAGCTCTCAAGCTTCACCATTACCCCCGTCCTCATCTTCAATATCGTCATCGTTGTCATTTCCATTTTCAAAAATAAGAAGTGGGAAAACGGCTTTATCCTTGCGTCTCTGCTCTTTGTCGCCGTAGCCGGGGTGCATGACCTTTCCTACCTAGGCAACAGCGCCGTGCCCTACTTCTGGCTTGTCTCCTATTCCTACACCACGCTCCTCATCACCATCTTCCTCCTTCTCGCGCGCGAGCAATCGGCAGAGCATTTTGCCGCCATTGAAAAGGCACGCGGGCTAGATGAAAGCAACGCATCCATGTCCCGCCTTGTAGAAAGCATCATGAGCGCATCCAACCGCCTGCTGGAGGGTAGCCACGACCTTGAGAAGAACATAGAACAAACCATCGCGGTCAGCGATAGCTACCAACGAACCAACGGAGAGATCAAGGACAAAATTGCCCAGCAGCTCTCCGGCATGGAATCAATCGCCCTTGCCATCACGGATCGCATCGAGGCATCCGGGGAACGAATCCCCAAAGCCCTTGCTAACCAGAACCAAGCTATAGAGGGAGCCGCCGCAAACGCCACTACCATGAACCAAGGCATTGAGGGGGTCTTGGAAGCGACGATAAAGTCAAACGACATAGCGGAAAAGCTCTTCGAGCTTGCCTCCCAAAGCGCGGAAATCGTGGGGCGCAGCATGAAGTCCATCGAGGAAATATCGGACCGCTCGCGCTTTCTAAGCGAGGTGATGGGCTCGATTGAGGACATCTCCGAGCGCACCAGCATCCTCTCCATCAACGCCTCCATAGAGTCCGCTCGGGCCGGCTCTGCCGGGCGCGGCTTTGCCATCGTTGCCGGGGAGGTCCGCAATCTTTCCAAGCTTTCGCGTACAAGTTTGGACTCGAGCTTTGAGAAACTCAAGGAGATGTTCGAAAACATCGAGGAAAGCACCGCCTTGGCCCACCAAGTCTCCTCGAGGCTTTCCAGCATCATAGACATGTCAAAGCAATCCGCGGGCATGGTGGGCCATATCGAATCCATGATCCAAGAGCAGCGCCGCAAGTCGGCTGAAATTTTGGACCTCACCCGCGGCTTGGAGAATGAATCCAGGCAGATACGGGAGCTCTCCGGCGCCGACCACGACGCCAACCTCAAGACGACAGAACTTCTTAAAAAATCGGTTGGCGAGTTTTCATCTATTGGAACCATGCTTACCCAGCAGCGCGGCAACGAGGAAAAGATATCAGAGGCTATCCGCAATATCCGCCGTGTCATGGAGGAAAACCTTGAGGACATTCGCGTTCTGAGGGAACTTTCGGCTTCAGAGGGGAATGTATAAGGGCCGGACGCTAGAGTTTGCCGCATTGAGACGTGCAGGCGGGACTAGCTTCTTAATTATTTGGCTTGACGGCCAAACGGCCCTACCCTATCATAAGAGAAGAGCGATAAAACCGCCGGCTTTTTCTTTATCATGCCTTCCGACCCTTCGTCTAAATCGTTTAATGTCTTTAAGATCTACAGGAAGCGGATTTTTCCATAGCATGAGGAGAATAATCGATGCTGAATACGTTTTATCGTTCCGGAAATGGCATACAACGGGCGTTTACCCGTCAAGTCTTGAATACCGCCCACATCTGTGCGCTGCTATGCACCCTCTTTCTTCTTAGTGGCTGCCCTCCGGTTGGCGAAACTCCGATTGGCGAAACTCCGACTCCGTCGGAATCACCCGGCCCCGCGCCACTTGTAGCGGTGGACTTCCAGACCAATATGCGCATTTATGAGGTCTTTCCTTACCGATGGTCCGGACCGAATTATTTCGGCAGCATCCAAGCCGACCTTCCGCGCATAAAAGCCTTGGGCTTCAACACACTTTGGTTCACCCCCTTGTATGTAGGCGACGGCATGGGCTATCACCCGCAAAACTACAGCGCTATCAACCCGGATTATGGTACGGAAGCCCAGCTCAAAGCGCTGATTGACGAGGCACATCGGCTTGGTTTTAAAGCCATACTGGATCAGGTTTTTAATCATTCCGACGTCCTTCATCCCTGGTTCCAAGACGCAATAACCAACAAGTCCGCCTCACCCTACATAGATTATTACCTTTGGGACGGAACCCCGGGTATTCTTGAAAACGCGCAACACCTGTATGACGGAGATGGCTCCTGGGGAGAACTACCCAACCTCAACGTGGCCAATAGCGCCGTGCAAACCCAGCTTATTAACTCGTCGAAGTATTGGTTGCAAACATTCGACTTCGACGGCTTTCGTTGCGACGTCGCCTGGGGCGTAGAACAGCGCTCAAGCTCTTTTTGGCAGGCCTTACGCAGCCAACTGACCGCTCTTAAGCCTGAAATATTCCTACTTGGCGAAGCGCCGACGGTGCCCGCTTCGATCTACGAAAGCGTACCGACTATGAGTGGATCAAACCTATCAATCCTTTACGAGGATCGCTTCGACGCCCTTTACGACTGGGAGCTGAGGCCCTTCGATGACACGCTGGGCCTCATAGGCGCTCTTAAGGGACTTGTGTCGCTTAATGTATTAAATATTGGTTTAAGCAGAAACTACCCTGAAGGCAAACTGCCTTTCCGCTTTGTAGAGAATCACGATACAACCCGGGTGGCGGCCCTAACTTCCGGAACGGCCGGCTCAAAGCTTGCCCACAGCCTGATTCTAACCGTACCCGGCATTCCGCTGATCTTTGCCGGAGCGGAAACCGGACAGATATCCTCCTTAGAGCGCGTCTGCCCCGATACCGACGGCATGACAGCCTATATTACTAAGGTAACGGGAATCCGCAACGACTACATATCGAACGACAGCCGTCTTGTGCGTCTGCCCAACGACCGGTCGAACACCGTCTACTCCTACGTAGTATTCAGCGATATGGACTATATGACGGTAGCCGTACTGAACTTTTCCAATGCGGGGGTGACGGCAGCGATAGATATTTCCTCCCTGACCCCCTATGTGGAGTCGACAAGCGGCTTAACGGATCTCATAGCCAATGAATCGCTTGTTGCCGGCAGTGTTAGCCTAGCCGCTTACGGGGTTAAGGTCTTTGTCCTGCGCAGGAACGCGAGCGCCATTCCGGAGGATTTCGGCCAACCGGCCGAACCATCGGCGAACATCCTCTTAAATGGCGATTTTTCCAACGGCACGTCAAACTGGAGCAGCTATATCGATGCCGCCGCGAACGCAAGCGGCCAAGTTATCAGCGGAAGCTATTCAATGGCCATAAGCAATGGCACGGCGGACAGTTGGCGCGTCCAACTGCTACAGGGGGGAATAGAGCTTGTAAACGGACGAAACTACACCCTAAGCTTCCTTGCCTCGGCGAGCACAGCCCGCAGCATAAACGCGATACTGCGCATGCCCACAGTTTATACCCAGTATGGCATTCAGTCTTTCAACCTCAGCACCACACCGTCTACTTACAGCTTTACCTTCAGCATGAACGCTGCCAGCGACTCCAGCTCGGAGCTCGTGATCGAAATGGGTGGGGCGAACATCGGTGTTACTTTGGATGATTTTAGCCTTACCTGGCAATAAGATGCTGCATCATTCTTTAAAAAAAGACTCGGGGTTTCCGAGTCTTTTTTTTTACCTTGGCCTGCAGTTTTAGATGTCGGATATCGCCGAAAACCTCTTTGGCGGCTGCCGACACGCGTTGACAAAGCGAGGCCACGGATTGATACTTATCTCATGAAAACAAACACGCGTAAAACATTCTTTGCACTTAGTTTCGCTCTTGCGGCCTTCATCTCAAGCGCGCAAACAAAGACTCCCCATGTCTTTTCTTTCAATGGGCGGTTTGGGGTCTTTAGCTCGGAAGGCATTCTTATCGTACCGCCCTTCCTCGAGGCCGTGGGTGATTTTTCAGATGGTCTAGCCCCGGTTCGCTTTTCCGGCTCAAGCTACGGAATCGTGAATCCACGGAGTGGAGCCATTAAGCTACCCTTCTTCGATATGGTAAGCTATGAGCCAGGCTCCAGCCTCAGCACGGGGATCTACCGTTGCGGAACCTATAATGACAAGGATGATCGACCCTACATTTTTAACGCCTCCGGGTATTTTCTTTTTGCCCCCGGCAGCTACCGTTACATCGGCCCCTTCGTAAGCGGCTTTGCCTGGATAGCCAAAGGGACAGAAATTGGGGTTATGGATGACCGCGGCCGCCTTATCCTTCCGCTTGAATACAAGGCAATCGCCACGGAACCAGTAAGCGACGGCCCCTTATCCGACGGGGTATTCTTAGTACGCAAGAGCGACTCCTGGGTTCTCCTTTCGCCATCCGGCGAGGAATTAAAGAACCTCGGCATCTACCAAGAAATAAAAGCCTTTAGCGAGGGCTTTGCTCCGGCAAAGCGGGGAGATGCCTGGGGCTTTATAGACAAGACCGGCGCCGAGGTCATTCCCTTCATCTACGGCGGCGCCTCCTGCTTCAGCGAAGGTCTAGCGGCCGTCTGGAAGGCAGATGCCTCTTTTCACGCAGGCTATGTGGATAAAAACGGCAAAGAGCCCTTCGGCCTCCCCTATGCCGGAAGCGAGGCATTCCGTGAAGGGTTTGCCATCGTACAAGGCAATAGCAAAGAGTACCTCATAAACAAGTCAGGGAAGCCCCTTGAACAGAAGGGCTTTGCTAAGCTCCACCCAACCAGCGATGGCGTGGCGCGTTTTGAGGAAGACGGCAAGACAGGCTACTTTGACGCGCGCCCGGCTCGTCGCATGGATGTCTCTTACGACAAGGGCGCAGACTTCCACTCGGGCTTTGCCCTAGTTTCCATGGGCGGCAAAGTAGGCATCATCGACAAAGAGGGAAGGGAGAGGCTCGCCTGCGTGCATAAAGATATTATCCGCTTTGCCAATGGCTCTTACCTCGTGATTGAATCTTCCGAGCGGCACTACTACCTGGACGCAGAGCTTAAAAAAATAGCGGAAGGAAGTGATAAGAACCTTGGGAAAAAGCTTGCCGGGAAGGTTCCCTTTGCCTTTTTAGGCCCTGAGACCGCGCAAAAAATTGGCTATATAAACGCGGCTGGAGAACTAGCCATAGCCCCCCGTTGGGTTAAGAGCTATGGCTTTTCGGAGGACCTAGCCGGCTTTTTGGGGGAAGAAGGCGCAGGCTATATCAAAACCAACGGAGAGCTTGCCTTCAAGGTGCCCGATGCCACCGAGCTTGGTTCCTATTCAGGCGGTTTTGCCATCATTAAAAAGGGCAGCGCCTATTATTATATTGATAGCAGGGGCGGGGAAATCGGCGGACCCTTCGACGGGGCAAGCAACTTCCAAGAGGGACTTGCCTTGGTAAAAAGCGGTGACCGCATTGGCTTTATAGATAAGAGCGGGAAATTCAAGATCCACGAGGGTATAAGCGGGGCCTTGGACTTTAGCGAAGGCTTGGCCGAAGTAATGCTCAATGGCAAGCTCCAGTTCATCAATACCAAGGGCACGTCCGTCTTTACTTCCGGCTACGACAAGGTCAATTCCTTTTCAAACGGACTGGCCCTCTTCTATGACCCGGCAATGAAACTCTACGGCTATATAGATAAAAAAGGCCAAACCCTCATAGCCGCCTCTTATTCGAAAGCGGGGGATTTTTCAGACGGCTTGGCGCGGGTTTACGACGGCAAGCGCTGGGGCTATATCGATACGACGGGAAAACTGGTACTGGCCTACCAATACAAATCCGCCACGGACTTTATGCGGGGCGTTGCCTTGGTTGACGGCCCTGAGGGTCAGGGTTTTATAGACAAGAGCGGGAAAACACTTTTTAGCTACCGCTGAGCGCTCGGCGGCATTTGCATAGACCTCTGTGAAGCCTTAGACTTAAGGGATGCTTAAGGCGCGCAGGCTTAAGACCCTCAAACTTATCATCTTCCCCTGTCTCTTGGGGCTTTTCTGCCTTGGGGCATCCCTCCTCATCCTCCACTTTGAGCGGGCGGCGCGCAAAGAACGCGAATACCAGGAGGTGAGCGAAAAGGCCCAGGAGATAGGTGCCGCTCTTGAGCGCCGCCTCTACCTCTGCATGCAGGTACTCAAAGGCTTGGAAGCCTTCGCCCGCTACTCCCCGGATTTTACGGCTAAGGACTTTGAAGGCTTTGCCCGCCATCTCTTGAACGACAACCCCGAGATACGCTCCCTCCAGCTTGCCCCTCAAGGGGTGGTGGAATTCATCCATCCCATCGCCGGCAATGAGGAAGCCCTCGGCCATCGTCTTTTAGATGACACAAAAACCCAAGAGATGGCCCATGCCGCAATTTTAAACGGCACTACGACTATCGCCGGGCCCTACCATCTCAAGCAGGGGGGCTTGGGTCTTGTAATCCGACGTCCCGTCTACCGTGAGGAGGGCCTTTTCTGGGGCTTTGCCATAGCCGTCGTTGACTTTCCCCGCTTCTTTCGGGAATCGGGGGCCCTCATACCGCCGCGGACCTGCTTGAGTCTTATGGGGGTAGACGGAAAGGGCTTGGAGGGCGGCATGATGCTCGGAGATAGGGCCCTCAAGCTTGACAATCCCGTGCAACGCCAGATCCGCCTTCCCTCCGGCTCCTGGGTCCTCCTCCTTGCCCCGGCCCAGGGTTGGGGCCGGGGCCGCCTGGCTTTCAGCCTCTGGGTGCTGGGGGCGATCATAGGCAGCCTTGGCATTTGGGCCTTGAGCTTCGGCTACCTAAGGCAAACCGCCCTCCTGCGCGTCGCGGAGGAAGACAAGGAGAGGATCTTCGAACTCTCCATGGATATGCTCTGCATCGCCAGCTTCGAGGGCCGCTTTCTCAAACTCAATCCCGCCTGGGAAAAAACCCTAGGCTGGGCGGAAAGCGAGCTCATGGCAAGGCCCTGGCTGGACTTTGTCCACCCGGATGACCGCGGCGCCACCGAGGCCGCCGGCCTTGACCTTGCCCAGGGTAAAACAGTCATCAATTTTGAAAACCGCTACCGCTGTGCGGACGGCTCCTACCGCTGGCTCTCCTGGCTCTCCTGGCCGGACAATGACCGCGGGGTCATCATTGCCGCTACCCGCGACGTCAGCGACAAAAAGGCCCTTGAAGAGCGTCTACGTGCGCTTGCCGCCACGGATCCCCTCACCGGCTTGGCAAACCGCCGCGCCTTCATCGAGCGGGGCAACAGTGAGTTGGAATCGAGCCGACGCTACGGCCACCCCCTCTCCCTACTGATGATGGATATAGATCTCTTTAAAGACGTCAACGACCGCTACGGCCACCTAGCGGGAGACTTGAGCCTCAAGGCCCTTGCCGCCGTTTGCGCCGCAAGCCTACGGAGCCCAGACCTCATGGCGCGCATCGGCGGAGAGGAATTCGCCGTCATCCTCCCCCATACAAGCTCTGCCGAGGCTCTGGCCATGGCGGATAGACTGCGGGACACCATAGCCGGGCTCAGCATCCAAGTAGAGGGCGGGGCCATCTCCTTTACTGTCAGCCTGGGGGTAGCCAGCCTGGGAGGAGAAGAGGATGATCTCTACAAGCTCCAAGGCCGGGCGGACAAGGCCCTCTACGCTTCCAAGGCCTCCGGCAGGAATAAAGTCAGCTTCCATTAAACCGGCAAGAGGCCCCTTTCTTTTGCATCTTTTTTCAGCGTTTTTTCAAGCCCTGACCGCTTTCCAGGCATGAGAAAGCAGGCAAAGCCCCTAAAACAGCCTTAAAAACAAGCAAAATCAGGCATGGCACGCTCTTTGCTATGAAATAACGTGTAACGTTAATTTCATGGGAGGAACGTATGAATTTTCAAATCGCGTTAGATACCCTCTGGGTTATCATCGCGTCCTTCTTGGTGTTTTTCATGAACCTCGGCTTTGCCATGGTTGAGTCCGGCCTCTGCCGGGCAAAGAACACCGTCAACATCTTGGCCAAGAACTTCATCGTCTTTGCCTTGGCCACCCTAGCCTTCTGGACCATCGGCTTTGGCCTCATGTTCGGAGACGGCAACGCCTTCATGGGCCTGAAGGGCCTCTTCTTCGCCTCAGGCGCAGACAACTCCCCCGCCGTAGCCGATGCCTACCAAGGCGTCTACAAGGCTTTGGGTTGGGCCGGCGTCCCCTTCTTGGCCAAGTTCATGTTCCAGCTCGTTTTTGCAGGAACCTGCGCTACCATCGTCTCCGGCGCCGTGGCCGAGCGCATCAAGTTCGGCTCCTTCCTCATCTTTTCCCTGGTCATCTGCGGCTTCATCTACCCCCTCATCGGGCACTGGATATGGGGCGGCGGCTGGTTGGGTAGCCTGGGCTTCCTAGACTTCTCCGGCTCTACCGTCATCCACTCCGCCGGAGGCTGGGCAGCCTTGGCCGGCATCCTCCTCCTGGGGCCGCGTATTGGAAAATACAAGGCAAACGGCCAGTCAAAGCCCATCTACGGCCACAATATGACAAGCGCCACCCTGGGCGCATTCATCCTCTGGTTCGGCTGGTACGGCTTCAACCCCGGCTCCACCATGGCCGCCAACCCTGAGGCCATTGCCCACATCGTCATGACCACCACCATGGCGGCCGTCACCGGTATCGTAGCCTCGGCCATCATCTCCTGGATCCTGCAAAAGAAGCCCGACCTTTCCATGATCATCAACGGCTGTTTGGCCGGCTTAGTGGCCATTACCGCACCTTGCGCCTACGTCTCCCTGCCCTTCGCGGCACTTATCGGCGCTATTGCCGGTGTACTCGTCGTTCTCTCCGTCTTCTTCTGGGACAAGCTCAAGATAGACGACCCCGTCGGAGCCCTCTCCGTCCACCTGGTGAACGGCGTCTTCGGCACCCTGGCCCTGGGGCTCTTTGCCTCAAAGGCCGTGGCCGCCAAGATCGGCACGGACACCACCCTGCTTTCCGACGGCCTCTTCTTAGGCGGCGGCTTTAAGCAGCTTGGAGTGCAGGCCCTGGGCGTCGTAAGCGTAGCCGGCTTTGTCTTCGGTATATCCTTTGTCGTCTGGCTCATCATCAAACTGACCATGGGCCTTAGGGTAAAGCGTGACGAAGAATTGGCTGGCCTCGACATCGGTGAGCATGGCATGGAGGCCTATTCCGGCTTCCAGATATTCCACAACACCTAGGCCAGGGCAAGGAGAAAGACATGAAACTGATAGTCGCCTACATTCAGCCGCATAGGCTCAATGACGTGAAGCAAGAGCTCTACAAAAACGATATCTTCAAGATTTCCGTGACCACCGCCATGGGCTGCGGTCAGCAGAAGGGCTACCATGAGAACTACCGCGGCATGGAAGAGGAAGTCAACCTTCTCAAGAAGGTCAGGCTTGAGATAGCGATCAACGAGGAATTCGTCAAGCAAACGGTAGACGCCATCATCGCCGGGGCCCGCACCGGCAACATCGGTGACGGTAAGATCTTCATCGTCCCCTTGGGCGAGTGCATCCGCATCCGCACCGGGGAAACCGGCAACGACGCCATCGGCTGATCCAAGCTGGAGGCTCTTTGCCTAAGCCCAAGAACAAGAAAGAGGGGGCTGTCCAAGAAGAAACTTTGGACGGCCCTTTTTTCTTAGTTCACAATGAAAATTCGACTTAGATCATGGGATTTCGCTACTCTCACACGTTTTTTAGGAAGA
>JBGSOB010000044.1:0-11419 GCA_041739325.1 Treponematales bacterium | reverse complement strand
CTCAATCAGGTCTGCCGTTTCCTTGGCGGCATCGGCAGACTTCTGGGCAAGGCTCTTTACCTGCTCGGCAACAACCGCAAAGCCCTTACCGGCGTCTCCGGCGCGGGCGGCTTCCACCGCCGCGTTGAGGGCAAGGATGTTGGTCTGGAAGGCGATGTCGTCTATAACCTTGATGATCTTGGCTATCTGCCGGGAGTTGCCGGAAATATCGCCTAAGGATTTTGAGAGATCCTTCATCTTGTCGGTGAGCTTTGTCGACTCATCGGCCGTCTCCTTCATGAGGAGCTCTGACTGGTTTACGTTCTTGGAATTGGCCTCGATGATGGATTGCAATTCTTCGAGGCTCGACGTCATTTCCTCTATGCTGGCGGCAAGCTGGCTTGATCCGGAGGACAGTTCCTGGCTGGATGAAGACACCTGGAGGCTGGCAGACTCAAGCGACTTGGACGTGGATGCCAGCTCTCCGCTCACCTTCATGATGGGCCGGGTTATGCCCTGGGTAACCAGGACGACGACGAGGGCCAAAAGGCCGATAACCAGGAGGAAGGTTATGACCCCTATGGTGATTGAGCCGTAGACGTCTGCAAAAATCTCATTTAAGGGGACAGAGGTGCCTACAGCCCAGTTAAGCCCCGTTAACCCAATGGTAAAGGGCTCAACAAAGGTAAGTATTCTAATGGATGTACCGGCCTTAAGGGCCTCAAAGAAATCCGGCCTCCCGGTCTTAAGGGAGCTTTGCATTCCCTCCCAGGCCTTGGCCGGCACGAATTCCTGGGCGCTCTTGCCGATAACGCTTTTATTCACATGGGTAATATAGGTGCCGGCGGCGTTCATCATGTAGGCGTAGCCGGTCTTAAAGAGGACGGCTTCGTCGATTGCCTTTGAGAAGCGCTCTACCGGAATATCAACACCCAAAATGCCAATAAACTTACCATTATGGATAAGGGGTCGTACATAGGACACCATCAGGACGTCCTTGCCGTCTACCGTGTAGATATAGGGATCTACGATGGTATCCTTGAGGCTGCGCTTGGGGGCCTGGTAATACTCGGAGGTATCCCCGCCCTCATAGCCCGTCAAGCCCTCTACCCCCACCCCGCCTGCAGCCTGGTGGACATAGGGAATAAAGCGGCCGCTAGCGTCATGATAGGGTTTATTGGCGTAGGCCCGGTCCCTGCCGTCAAAGGCATTGGGCTCAAAGAGAAGGTACATTGCAAAAAGCTCTTTATCGTCAGTGAGGGCTTCGGTAAAGACCTCAACGATTTCCTCGCGGCTAAAGCTTCCATTTTTTACAGCGTCCATAACCACATGCTCAAAGGAATCTATGGGGGATATAGCCGCGTCTATCTGACTCTTGGCGATCATGGCGTACTTACCCGCCAAGCCCGCGCCTACCTCGGTAGAGAGCTTTTGAATGCTTGTTGCCGACACGATAATGAGGACGCCGGCCAAGGCAACCAAGCCCACTCCCACCAGGGAGAGCACCGGAAGGAGGATGCGCCCCCTTAAGCCCATTGTCTTTCTTGCCATCGCTTGCCCCCTACTTCTTCACGAACATTTCAACCACTTTGATGAACTTGTCCGCCTCAAAGGGCTTAACAACCCAACCTGTCGCGCCCAGGTCTTTGGCCTGGGCCATCTTGCCCTTGTCCGTCTCCGTAGTGAGCATGATGATGGGGGTGTCCGAGCTGAGCTTGCGCAGCTCCCCTACTAGGGTAATGCCGTCCATATTGGGCATGTTCACGTCCAAAACGTAGAGGCCGATATCCTTTGCCTGGGCCTTGGCGGTTGTAAGGGCGTCTAGCCCGTCTACCGCCTCGATGACGTCGGTATAGCCGGACATGGACAGAGCCTGCTTGACTACCGTCCGCACCACTTGAGAATCGTCAACCACTAGAATCTTCACCTTACTCCCCCTCCCGCGCGCATTCGATAAATTCCTCAACGTCAACCACAAAGCCGATGGAGCCGTCGCCGAAGATGGTGCCGCCTGAAAAAACCCGCATGCGGTAAAGGGCTTCGTTCAGGCTCTTGATGACTATTTCCTGCTTGCCGATGATGGAGTCCACCGCTATCCCGTAGCGCTTGCCCTCGTAGCCGATGATGATAATGAGGGCCGCGTCCAAGGCCGCGCCGGCCTCTCGAACGGTAAGGCGGGCGGTCTTGTCGAAAATCTCGCGGGCAACCACGATGGGTATATAGGAACCGCGATTGAGGAGCATCCAGTGGCCGCTTTCAAGATGGGAGAGGAGGGCCTTTTCCGGCACGATGATTTCTTCTATGAGGTTAAAGGGGAAGATGTACTTGGTTCCCTCCACCAGGGTGACAAAGCCGTCTATGATAGCCAGGGTAAGGGGTATGCGGATTAAAAATTCGGAGCCACGCCCGAACTCGGATATAACCTCCACCTTGCCATGAATCTGCTCTATGTTTTTGCGCACTACGTCTAAGCCCACCCCGCGGCCGGAAACCTCGGTAACCCGTTCGGCGGTGGAAAAGCCTGGTAAAAAAAGCAGGCTGAAAACATCCTTTTCCGTGAGGGCCATCGCGGCGTCCTCGCCAATAAGCCCTTGCTTGACAGCCTTGGCTAAAACCTTATCGCGGTTTATGCCTAGGCCGTCGTCGCCCACCGATATTTCTATCCCGCTGCCCTTGTGCTCGGCGGCAATCCGGATGCGGCCCATGCGGCTCTTGCCGGATGCCTCGCGGGCGTCGGGGCTTTCCAAGCCGTGGTCGACCGCGTTGCGCACGATATGGACCAGGGGGTCGTAGATGCTCTCGATAACGTTGCGGTCAAGCTCGGTATCGTCGCCGGAAAAATCCACCACCACCGTCTTGCCGGTTTCCGCCGCCGTGTTGCGCACCACCACCCGCAGCTTGTTGAAGATCTCGGATATGGGCACCATCCCCATGGAAAGCACCAGGTTCTTTATGTTGGTAGTGATGGATTCCAGCTGGGAGATCGTCCGCTCCGCCGTTTCCCGCGCAGCCTCCGGGTCAAGGATATACTGGCGTATCATGGATTGGTTGACAACCAGCTCGCCCACGATGTCGATAAGGGCGTTGAGCCTGTCGTTGGAAACCTTGACGTAGCTGGCCTTGTGCACCGCCGCGCTCTGCTTGTGGAGGGCGGCGCGGAAGTCCTCTTCGGACACATGCTTGTCCTCTACCGCTATCTCCCCGAATTTCTTCTTCGTGGCTTGCTGTTTGGAGAGGATGGAATCAACCGTCGCCTCGTCAAGCTTGCCGTCTTCTTGGAGTATCTCCCCTATCTTCTTGGTCTTGTAATCCGTCAGTATCTTCTTGATGACGGCGATATAGGGGCGGATATCCACCCGCTTGAAGGACTCCACCATGGAGGCCACGATGCCGCCGGACGTCTCGATGATGAGGACGAGGTCGCGCAAGAGGCCTATGCCGTAAAAAACGACGTCGATAAGCTCAGGGCTCACCCCTATCTTGCCGTCGCGCACCATGACAAGGAGGTCTTCCATGGCGTGGGCGGTTTCTTCCAGGTTTTTAAAACCCAAAAAAGCGGCGGAGCTTTTGATGGTATGGAAGGCGCGGAATATCTTGTTGATATTCTCCGGGTTGGACGCGTCGTACTCAAGGTCAACCAGGGTGAACTGTGCTATCTCCAAGTGCTCGCGGACTTCATCGCAGAGCTGCCCAAGCATCTTCTTGTCTTCGATAATGTTGGAAAAATAGCCTTCCTCGTAGATTTCTTTCGGATCAAGGCTTTCGCCGCTCTCCTCAGCCACGTCCTCCTCGGCCCCCTTTTCAGCCTCCCTCAGGCCCCCCTGCTTGAGGGCATCGGCCTGACTTTCCAGCCAGAGCTTCGCCTGCTTGATCCAAGACTCCCCGGAATCGGCCTGGAGGAGGTCCCTCACGGAGCGGAGGATAGCCTTAAAGGCATCCAAGCCCTCCTGGCTGAGGGCCTTAAGCTCGGGCCGAGCGTCCAAGGATTGGAATGCCGCTTCTATCTGGGATATTCCGATGAGGTCACCGGAACTCCAGGAGGAGAGTAGGCTGGATATCTTATTTATGTCTAAAGGGATATGGGCTTTTTTCTTCATCCCTTCCTCCTCACCATGGGCGCTAGGCCACGAAACTTAGTGTTCCAGGCTTAAGTATATTCAGGAAAGGCGGGGGCGCAATGCTCAGAAGATATTTTTCATTTCCATGCCGGTTTCCGGGATAAGGCTGATGGCCACATTCCCACTTTCGCTGTCCAGGCTCATGCGCCTTCCCCTATCACCGCCAACCTCACGCGTCTTTACCCGTATCCGATATTCCGCCAGGATGGAGTCGGCCACCTGAATATTCTTTTCACCCACAAAGAAAACCTCGTTAAGGTCAAGCATGAGGGAGCCCCCGGCCACGCATGCCTCCAAGTCCGCCGGATGGGAGCCGGCCTTGATGAATTTGCGGATGAGGGTGGGCAGGGCTACGTCTCCGAAGCGGCTGCTGGCGTCTCCCTGGCGGTGCTGAGAAAGAAGGTAATGGCACATGCCCCCGATAGCCAGGCGTGGGTCGTAGAGGCTCACCCCCACGCAGGAGCCCAAGACGGTGCGGATAAGGCAGGGGCTCTGCGCAAAGACAAGCTCCCCCGGTTTTAGGTAGACCTCATGGTGGCCCTTGGGCACGGGAATGACGTGATTATGCATCTTTTCTATACACCGAGTTCTTGCACATGACAAAGGGATGGTTAAAGCCCACTAAGGATTCGGAAAGGCCAACCACTAAAAAGCCCCCAGGCTTGAGGTGTTCATACATCCGCCTGAGCACGAGGGTTTTTTCCTCCGGGCCGAAGTAGATGAGCACGTTGCGCAAAAAAATGATATCCATAAGCTTGGAGAGGGGATAGACGGAAAGAAGGTTCAGGTAGCGAAAAGCCACCAGAGCGCGCGCTTCAGCCACTACCTGGAGGCGCTCCGGGTCCTTTGTCGGCTTAAAAAAGCGTTGCAGGTCCGCCGGGGCGATATTGCTGGAAATTCGGGCGCTGGGATAGATTCCCTCTTCAGCCTTTGCCAGTACCTGGGTGGATATGTCCGTAGCCAGGATACGGCAATCCTTAGGCAGGCAGTCGCGGTTTCGCAAGAGGGTAATCGCCATGGAAAAAGCCTCTTCCCCCGTAGAGGCGGCGGCCGACCAAAAGCGTAGGTAGTCTTCCCCCCGGCCCCTTTCGCGGATATAGGATTCCAAGAGCTGGAAGTGAACCGGGTCGCGGAAAAAGTAGGAATAGTTGGTGGTGAGGGCATTGACGAATTCCGCCATAAGGGGGCCCTTGGGGCTGAGGGAAAGGGCCTGGTAGTAGCTGTTATAATCGGCAAAGGCCCGACCGGGTCCGATGATGCGCGAAAGCCGGTTCACTACCAGGTATTTTTTATGTTCCTTGAGCTGGATCCCGGTTGTCGCCAAAAGAAGGTCTGAGAAGCGGGAGAAGAGGGCATCGCTTAAGTCCCCTTCATCGGCTTCCGTCGGAGCCCCAGTATACGACGCCATGCTAGAAGAGCTCTATGGAGCCGTCAGCCAGGCCCCGGTTATCCGAACCTTCATCGACAGCCATCCCGTGCTCGGCGCGGTAGGCATCGATAACCCTTTGCTCGTTAAGGGTAGTGGAGAGTCGGCGGTACTCGGTGGCCAGGCCCTGCCTAAGCTCTAGCAAGCGTTGCGGGCTCAGCCCTTCCTTGGATGTCATGGCCCGCAGCTCGCGGCCGTGGAGGCTGAAGCCCGAGCGCAGGAAGTCGATGATATGCTCCACTTCCTGTCGGCTTAGATCCTGGAACTGCATCTGCCCGATAACCGCCTTAAGCCGCGCGTCTACCGCCTCCGCCAAGGAACCGAGGGCCTTAACGACGCCCCCCAGGTTGTCAAAGGAATGATTGATGATGCCCTCAAAGGGGTCAAGGCGCCTTTTAATACGGGGCACGCGGGAGATGAGCTCATCAAGGTGGCGCACAAAGTCTGCGTTTACCCCCATGAGGGCGTTTTCCGCCTCGTCTATGGTGCGCCGCTCTTCTCGGGCCAGGTCCTGGGCCTTAAAGGCAAAGTCAGAGAGGTTCTTTGCCAAAACCTGGAAACCCCGTCCGGCTTGCTTGACACCCGTGCCGACCCCGGAGGAATTGAGGCGGGCGGCTTCTATGCTCACGTTCATGGAGATGAGGCGGATAGTCTCGGAAAAATCCTCTATCCCCTCTGCCATGCGGCGGATATTGGCCAGCTGTTTCGCGTTGGCCGAGACTATAGTGTCTGAAAAGCCGCGCAGGGAGTCCAAGTCTCCAAAGAAAAGGTCGAGGTCTGAGGAAATCAGGCCGCTTTCGCGGGAGATGGCGCCCAGGCTGGTAGGCCGCGACGTGTCCATGATGTCCCGTAAGATGCCGGAGACGTCGCGCCCGATATCCGCCGAGTAGGATGAAAGGTCGTGGAAGGCGGCCAGGATGGCCTGCATCTTCCCGGTGGCGTACACGTTGGACTCATCGCTCATGCGGTCAAGGATGCCAATGCTCTCCTCCAGAAAGAAGAAAAAGGATGCCACTCCGCTACGGTCCTTGGAAAATTCTTGGAAGATGGCGCCTAGCACCGAGCCCAAGGCCTGAGCCTTGGCATGGAGCGAATCCCCTATCTCGGAGAGGCGCGCAGACTCCTGCTCAAAGGCGGCAAAAAAGGCTCGGCTATCCCCGCCGGCTGAGGAAAGGCCGGCCTTCTGACGGATTACGCTTTCCTTTATCGCTACCAGTTCCTGGTGGATCTCCCGGCAGACCTCGGATTTTCCCCTCTCAGCCAAGATTGGCTCGAGTGCTTCGAGGTTCAGGCGATGAGCCTCGGTTTCAAGCAAGCATAGATCCAAGACTAAGGAAAGTCGCTTAGCTTCCTCGCTCATCAGTCTCTTGAGGGCTCTTACCCTATGGCTCCGGGCAAGGATGAGGCTTAGGATAAAGATTGAGTCTATGGCCAGGCATAAAAAGATAAGGATAGCAAAGAGCCCCGCCGGGGCCTTTTCTGCATAGGATTTAAAAAGAAAAAGCATGAGGGCTTGGCTTGCGGGAAGGCCTATAAGAAAAAGAAGGCTTAAGGACTGCGATGCCCTACCGCTGTTAAGGAGATCCCTCGCCTGGGGGCTCCGAGTGTCAACATTCTTCACGCTTTTTAGTATAAGGGCTGGGAGCGGGCATTCACAAGGGAAAAAACAAGGGCATTTTCCCGGTGCAGGCGGAAAAATGCAGAAAAGCATACAATCACCCTGTGATCAAACTTACTATCTTGTTATATCTTCATCAATTATATAGCATACTCCAAACTATGGAGAAAAAAGACATAATGTTGACAATACATTTTTAGCTAGTATACTAGGGATAGGAAGGCTTAGATGGCAAAAGGTGACTATAAAATACGAATATTCTCGGCACTGGAAGTCGCCAATATCTGCGGGGTAGTCAATCAAACGGCTATCAACTGGATCCGCAATTCCTACCTCAAGGCCTTCACTACCCCTGGAGGCCAATACCGCGTCTATGCGGAAGACCTCATGGAGTTCCTTGAGTCGCGCGGTATGCGCATACCGGACGAGCTAGCAGAGCAGTTCCGCGAGGACGTGGAATGGGAAAAGGCCCTCATCATAGACGACGATAGGATGTTCAACGACCTCATCAAGGAAGTTATTCAAGCCGAGTTCCCCGCCTTCAGCATACTCCAAGCCTTCGACGGCTTTGACGCCGGCCGCATGCTCTTGGAAAAGCGCCCCGGCTTCGTCATCATGGACATAGACCTTCCCGGCATAGACGGCCACGCCCTGTGCAAGCGCATCAAGGAAGAAGCCGTCTTCGGCAAGCCCTTCATCATCGCCGTCACCGGCATGAACGCCCAAGAGGAGCGCGACAAGATCCTGGCCGAAGGCGCGGACGCCTTCTTCCCCAAACCCTTTGAATTCAAGGCCTTTACCAACACCATCCATGAGCTTTACAAGAGGATACAGCCGTGACTCAAGACGGATCAAAAGGCCTCATCCTCGTCGTGGACGACGAGGACTCCATCCGCCTCACCCTGCGCGACTACCTGCGTAAAAAGGGCTACGAGGTCTTAGTCGCCTCGGACGGGGTGGGCGCCATCAAGCAGATGCTCGACTACGACGTGGACATGATAGTCACCGATTACCGCATGGACGTCTTAGGCGGCGACTACTGGGTGAAATTCCTCAAGAAATATTGCGGCGAGAAACGCATCGTCATAACCTCCGGCTTCCTGCGGCCGGATTTCTACATTCCCTTCGACGTCATCTACAAGCCCTTCGACTACGGCGAGCTCGAGGCCTATATCGCCCGAGTCTTGACTGAAAGCCCCAGCTAAAAGGGTCATGGGCAAGAGGGCCTTCCACGCCTATGTCTGCGGCCGCGTCCAGGGCGTGGGTTTCCGCTGGTCGGCCTACGACAAAGCTCGCGCCCTTCATATAGGCGGCTGGGTACGCAACCACAGCGACGGCAGGGTGGAAGTTCTTGCCGAGGGAGAAGAGACCCAGCTTGCTGCATTCAAGGCCTGGCTCTCCAAAGGCCCGCCCGGGGCCTGGGTGGAATCCGTCGAAAGCTCCGAGCTGGCAGCCAGTGGCCTCTTCCCCGGGTTTTCCATAGAAGACTAGCGAAGGCAAAAAAAAGCCCCCCGCAAAGGGAGGGCTCAAGCGGCCGACGGGAGTCGAACCCGCTTCTCCAGCTTGGGAAGCTGGGGTAATACCGGTATACGACGGCCGCACGCAGAGTGAAATCTAACATAGAGGCCGCGCATGGTCAATCGGTAGGGGGTAAGACAATGGACGGGGCCTTCCATCCCCTCATCACAGCCTGGTTCTCAACGCGCTACGGCGAGCCCACCGCGGTTCAGGCTGCCTGCTGGGAAGCGGTAGGTCGCGGGGCCCATATACTTGCCAGCGCGCCCACCGGCTCGGGCAAAACGCTGGCCGCCTTCTTGGGCTTTCTTAACCAGCTTATTGAGGGCAGGCTTCCCGCGGACAGGCTTTCCCTCATCTACGTCTCTCCCCTCAAGGCCCTGGGCGCGGACATAAGGCGCAACCTTGTCGCCCCGCTTTCAGAACTCAAAGCGATCTTCGCACAGGAAGGGCAGGCCTTCCCGGATATTAGCGTTGCCCTGCGCAGCGGCGACTCCAGCCCGGCGGAGCGCCGCGCCATGCTGCGCCGCCCACCGAGCATCCTCATCACCACCCCGGAAAGCCTGACTATCCTCCTTAATTCAAAAAGCGGCGCAGCACTCCTCTCTACGGCCCGCGCCCTCATCTTAGACGAGATCCACGCCCTTGCAGGCGATAAGCGCGGGGCCTTCCTCATGGCAAGCGTCGAACGCCTGACGGATATCTGCGGGGAATTCCAACGTCTTGCCCTCTCGGCAACGGTAAAGCCCTTGGAACTAGCGGCCGCCTTCGTGGGCGGCTATCGGCTTTTACAAAACGCAGAAGCAGAGCCCAGCTACCTGCCGCGGCCGGTGGAGATCATCCGCGCCCCCCTGGAGCGCCGCTACGAGCTTGTCGTGGAAGAAGCCGGGCGGCCGGGTAGCCATGAAGGCAAGGACGGGGTTTGGGAAGACATCGCCGAGCGCCTGGTTAAGATCATAGACTCCAACCGCTCCACCCTCATCTTTGCCAACGCGCGCCGCCACGCGGAAAAGGCGGCCTCCCTCATCAATCAGCGCGCCGGCCGCCCCCTGGCCTACGTCCACCACGGCTCCCTTTCCAAGGAGATACGCCGCGCGGTTGAGTCGCGCATGAAGGAGGGGGAACTTAAGGCGGTTGTCGCCACCTCTTCACTCGAACTGGGAATAGATATCGGCTGCGTGGACGAGGTAGTCCTCCTTGGGGCCCCTGGCAGTTGCGCCCAAGCCCTGCAACGATTGGGCCGCTCCGGCCACGCGCCGGGGCGCACGGTGCGCGGCCGCCTGATACCCATTTTCCGCGCCGAGGTTCTGCGTTGCGCGATACTGGCAAAGGCCGTTAGCGAGGCCCAGATAGAGGCGCTGCGCCTGCCGCGTTGCCCGCTGGACATCCTTAGCCAGATCATACTGGGCATTTGCCTGAGCCAGAGCCTCCCTGCAAAGGGCATCTACCAGCTAGTACGCCGTTCCTGGAATTTCAGGGAGCTTTCTCAGGCGGCCTTCGACTCCGTCATGGACCTGCTCTGCGGCAAGGCGGACAACGTTCGCCTGCGAGACGTAAAGCTCCGCCTCTGGCGCGATATGGAAAGCGGAGACTACTCGGCGGCCCCCGGAACGGCGGCCCTCCTCAACATGGCCGGCGGCACGATAGCGGACAAGGGCTGCTATTCGCTCAAGCTCGCCGGCTCGGAGAGCCCCATCGGCGAGCTTGACGAGGAATTCGTTTGGGAGCGGCGCGTGGGCGAGGGCTTTTCCTTGGGCAACCAGCGCTGGAAGATCGTCTCCATCGGCGACAAGGACGTGCGCGTCATTCCCTGGAAGAGCGGCATAAACGTCCTTCCCTTTTGGCGCGCGGAGCGCCAGTTCCGCTCAAGCCTCTTATCTGAGCGCATGCTTGCCCTCTGTGGCCGCGCGCGCTCTCTCTTTATGGAAAGCGACAAGGCTTTTCAAGAACTCCCGGGCCTGCTTTGCAAGGACTATCCCCTCTCCCAGGCCGCGGCCGATGATCTAGCCGCCTTCCTCAAGTCTCAAGCGGATATCTGCGCCCTCCCAGCTGGCGACAGCCTCGTTATGGAAAAGCATCGCGACATCTTAAAGCCCCACGCGGCTTGTCAGATATTCCTCCATAGTCTTGCCGGAGAAGCTGTCAATTATCCCCTTGCACTCATCCTTAAAGAGGGGCTGTCGCGGGAGCTAGGGCTGGAAGCGGACGTCTACTCGGACAACGACAGCGTCGTCATCTCCCTACCGGAAGACATAAGCTCACAAGAGATCGACTTCAGGGCCCTCCTACCCCGCCTCCTTCCCGCCCAGGGCTGGGAGGCCTCCTTGCGCAGGCGGCTGGAGGCATCGGCCTACTTTGGCGCGGTGTTTAGGGAATGCGCCGGCCGGGCCCTCCTCATCTCACGTGGCGGTTTTAACAAGCGCATGCCGCTCTGGCTCATGCGGGTGCGTTCTAAAGCCCTCTTTGCCCAGGTTGCGCGATATAAGGACTTCCCCCTCATCGTTGAGTGCTGGCGCGAATGCCTGGCCGACCGCTTCGACATCCCCGCCTTGGAAGCCCTCATTCAGGGTATCGATGAGGGAAGCATCGCCCTCGACTACCGCGAAACCCGTATACCCAGCCCCCTTGCCCGTTCCTTGGTCTGGCAGGAAACCAACGACAAGCTCTACCGCTCGGACGCATCGCCGGAGGCGCGGGGCAGCTCTGCTTCGGAGGAGGCCATCCGCGCAGCTTTAGGCGGGGATGGGGCGCGGCCCATGCTCA
>JBGSOB010000030.1:0-57705 GCA_041739325.1 Treponematales bacterium | reverse complement strand
AAACCCAAAGCGGCTGGTGCATGGTGGACACAGGCTATCCCTCGGACTACCCTGCCTTCCGCGCCGGCTTAGAGGAAAAGGGTATCCAGATTCAGGGTATCAAGTGGCTCTTCATCACCCATGCCCATGACGAGCATGCGGGCTTTGCCGCCGCCCTCAAGCGGGACTCCGGTTGTCGCCTCATTCTCACGCGGCCCTCCATCGTGGCCCTCGCCTCCGGAACCTTCGTCTGGAAGGGCGTGACGGTAAATCCCCTCATCGACCTTTTGGGCAAGCTCTACAACATCGTCAAGCGCCGCGATTTCCGCTTTGAGCCGGTTTTTCCGGCAGCTGATGACATCATCCTCGACGGCGCTAAAACCCTTGACGCCTCCTTTACCGGGCTTTCCGGGCGCTTTATACCCAGCCCTGGCCACAGCGCGGATTCCTGGAGCCTGGTGCTGAGCGATGGCCGCGCCTTCGTGGGCGACGCGGCTATGAATATGCTCAACGCATTCGGCGCTGGCTACCGGCCCATCTTTATGGAAGACCGAGAGGCTGTCTATCAGAGCATTGCCGCTATCAGGGAGAGTGGGGCTCGCACTATCTACAGCGGCCACGGGCCGGCCTTTGATGCCTCCCTCTTGCCGCGCTCACAAGGCTCCGCTCCCTCTGGGCCGGGCATTTCTGCCTTGGCAGGATATGCTCTCAAGCTCCTTCCCGGCCTTCTCCTTATCGCCCTCCTTATATTCTTAACGCGCAAGGCGGGCGCCCAGGGAAGGGTCTTGCGGCTTTGGCTCTACATCCTTGGCTTTATCCTCATGCGCGACCTCATGACACCCGCCGGATTCTGGAGTTTGGGCTCCAGCCCCGTCTTTTGGCTGCGCTTTGCCGCTGACCCTCTTCTTTTAGCTCTTTTGGCCCTGGGAAGCTTATCCCTCAGTTTATTCATCGTGTATGCAGAAAGAAGGCAGGGGCTGCGCCTAGCTTGGTTCTTGGGAAAACCCCTTGCGGCTCTAGGAGCGGGTCTTGGAGGCGCCCTTGTGGTTGCCTCCCCGCTCTTGCTTTTTTCCTTAGGGATTCCGGGCAGCGAGCGCGGCGGCCTCATGGCGGCCCGCTTCTGGCTCCCCGTACTCGGTATAGCCCTCGCGGGAAATCTCTTGGAGGAGCTGCTATTCCGTGGCCTCGCCCTCTCTTGGTTTTCAGACCTAGGCCTGGGCCGGAGGGCGGCGGGTATAGCCTCCGGCATCCTCTTTGCTCTCTGCCATGTTTTTCTAGCCTCAACCGTCACCAATGTCGGCCTACCCCTCCTCCTCTTTGCCGCCTGGGAGGGGATCATCTGCGGCCTTCTCGCTTCTCGCTTTGGGCTTGTCTCGGCGGTGCTGACCCATGGCCTGGCTATCTTTATGATCGCGATGTTTTAGCGCGCGGGAATCGGCTCAGGTATTTTACACCGTATCGGCCTAACAAATTTTGCGGCCGTGGCCCGAGCTCGCAGAGGGCTCGGAATCCCCGTCGGGGGAGTCCTGGGCGGGAGACTCGCTTAAGCCTGAAAGGATGGGGCAATTTCCTGCCTGGGCCGGAGTGACGCAGAGCCTCCGGATCTTACCCAGCTGGCGCGCAAGCCCCTCTAGTTCCTTGATCCTGTGCTGTACGTGGGCTATATGCTCGTCGATGATGGCGTTTACCCCGGCGCAGTCGTCCTGGGGGGCGCCGAGGTAGGCTAAGAGCCGCTTGATTTCCGCCTGGGTCATGTCCAAGCTCCGGCAGTTGCGGATGAAGCGCAGGCGCTCAAGCTCTTCTTGGCCGTAAGTTCTATAATTTCCGCCGCTCCGCTCTGGCTCCGCAAGGAGACCCTGCTTTTCGTAATAACGGATGGTTTCCACCCCACAGCCCGTCAGCTCCGCCAATTCGCCGATTTTCATGGAAAGCGCCTCTTCCCGCTTGACTCTAAAGTAGCTACAGGCTTCATCTTTGTCAAAGACAGGCAAGAGGAGGCCATAATGCGCTCTGAGGGGAACCCTTCCCAAAAAACTAAATTCAGCATCCAAGCCATGGATTGCCCCACGGAAGAAGCCATGATCCGCAAAAAACTGGCGGCTTTTCAAGGGATACGGGGCTTGGAATTCAATCTTATAGACCGCGTCTTAACCGTGAACCATGAACTGCCGGGAACCGATGGGCTTGAAGCGGCAATCCGCGAGCTTGGCTTTAAGCCGGAGCTCCTGGACGCACAGGATGCTGTGGATAAGGTAGCGCGGCTAGGGACAGTTGCCGGACACGGGAAAAGAAAGGAGCAAGGCAGGGCCGTCGGCGCTGAGGTTATAAAGCGCTGGCTCCCCCTTGCCCTAGCGCTGATGGCCGCTCTTGCCTCGGAAGTGTTTGAGCTGTTCGAAATTCTTAGCCCCTGGTTGCCGGCCGCCCTTGCTTTTGCCGCCATCCTCCTTAGCGGGCTTTCAACCTATAAAAAGGGCTGGATAGCCATCTTCAATCGAAGCCTCAATATCAACGCCCTCATGAGTATCGCGGTAAGCGGGGCTATGATCATCGGGCAATGGCCGGAAGCCGCCATGGTGATGACCCTCTTTGCCCTTTCTGAAAAGCTGGAGGGCCTCTCTCTTGCCCGGGCGCGCAGGGCCATCAAGAGCCTCTTTGACATCAGCCCGGAAATGGCCAGGGTTCAGGCGGCAGACGGTTCTTGGCAGATGCTGGAAACCCGCCTTGTCCGCGTCGGCGCCCTGCTTCGCGTGGGCCCGGGCGAGCGAATCTCCCATGATGGAAGGATACTCGAGGGCTTCTCATCCATAGACCAGTCAGCCATAACCGGTGAAAGCCTGCCGCTGGAGCGCGGACCCTCGGACTCAGTCTATGCCGGCACGGTAAATCAGGAAGGGGAGCTCATTATCGAAGTTGGGGCGGAGAGCTCGAATTCAACCCTCTCGCGGATTATCCACTTAGTGGAGGAAGCCCAATCCAGCCGCTCAAAGACCCAGCGTTTTGTGGACAGATTTGCCGCCATCTACACACCGGCTGTCTTCGGCATGGCTATTCTCATAGCTCTTATTCCGCCCCTCTTTTTCCACGGTCTCTGGCTGGATTGGATCTACCGGGCCTTAGTCGTCTTGGTGATAGCCTGCCCCTGCGCCCTCGTCATTTCCACACCGGTAAGCATTGTGAGCGCCCTCACCCGCGCCGCTCGCATGGGTATCATCGTCAAAGGGGGCGCTGCTTTAGAGCAGGCCCGGAAGCTGGACTATATCGCCTTGGATAAAACCGGCACCCTCACCCAGGGCAAGGCCGCCTTAACGGATATGCGGCTTTTATCGGGGAATTCGCTGCAGGCGGAGAGCCTTGCCTTTAGCCTTGCCGAGCGCTCCCAGCACCCGGTATCTCGCGCCATCTGCGCCCGCTATGTGGATTCAGGGCTGGAGAAACTTGAGTGCAGTAATTTCCAAGCCCTGCCCGGTAAGGGAATCCGGGCGGAGATCGATTCTCAACCCTACTATCTAGGAAACCAGCGCTTGATGGAGGAGCTAGGCTTCTCGAGCCCCCTGGTAGAGCTCTCTTTGGTGGAATTTGAGAAGGCAGGTAAAAGCGCTGTCGTCCTGGCTGGGCCTGAGGGCGTCCTTGCCGTTTTTGCCCTTGCGGATAGGGTAAAAGAAAACAGTAAACGGGCTGTCGCGGAGCTTCACGCTTTGGGCGTCAAGACAATCATGCTTTCTGGGGACAATCTTATCACCGCGCAGGTGATCGCCCAGGATGTCGGCATAGACGAGGCGCGGGGGAATCAGCTACCGCAGGACAAGGCTGCGGTAATCAAGGAGATGCGGGGCCGGGGCTTGCGGGTGGCCATGGTGGGAGACGGCATCAACGACGCCCCGGCTCTGGCCCATGCCGACATCGGTATCGCCATGGGCTTAAGCGGAACGGATAGCGCCATAGAGACGGCCGATGTCGTGCTCATGGATGATGAACTGTGCAAGGTGCCGGCCTTACTGCGGCTTTCCCGCAGGACACTGGCCATCCTTGGCCAGAATATCGGGATAGCCCTTGGGATCAAGGCCATCTTCCTAGCCCTTACTCTTAGCGGCTTTGGTAGTATGTGGATGGCTGTCTTTGCCGATATGGGCGCAAGCCTCATCGTGATCTTTAACGGCTTGCGGCTTTTGCGCGGCGCTAGTCGGCGTCGCTCCGGCGCTGAGACTTGCGCAGGCTGTTGAGCTTCTTTGACTGGAGGCGGCGTTCCTTGCTGGCGCGGGTGGGTTTTGTGGCCTTGCGCGGTTTTTCCCGCTTAAGGCCGGCTTCGATAATCTCCAGGGCGCGCTGCACGGCAAGCTCCCTGTTTTGGAATTGACTGCGGGTGTCCTGCACCTGGAAGACAAGCTGGCCGGCTTCGTTGAGGCGCTTTTCCAGGCGCCGCGCCAGGTAGGCTTTCTCTCCGTCAGTGAGGCCGTCCAGGCGCAGGAGGGGCACGGTGATCATCACCTTGGTGTTCACCTTGTTTACGTTCTGCCCCCCCGGCCCGCCCGACCGGGAGAAATCGAAATCGCTTAATTCCCGTATCGACTCCTCCAGGTCTTGGCGTTGCACGTAGGCGGCCTAGCCGGAAATGAGGCGGTTCAGGCGTTTGACGAAGTCCGCCGGGTCTTTGAGATTCTGGCCTTCCACGAGGAGGGCTTGGTCAAAGAGGACACGGGCTATATCTTCTACCGTTCCGTCTGAAGTCTCCCCTTGGGCGCGCTTAACCAGGGGGTGGTCAGGATTGATCTCCATGATGGGTTGGACTTCAGGCAGGTCCTTCTGGCCCATGGCGCGCATCATCTCCCGCATCTGCAAGCTGGGGTCGTCTTTGTCGTTGACCACGCAGGAGGGGGAGTCCGCCAATCGAGAAGATACGCGCACATCTTTGACCGCGTCGCCCAAGGCCTTCTTGAGGCGCTCAGCCAGGCCTTGCATATCCTTGGCCACTTCCTTGTCCGTTTTAATCCCCAAGTCGTCATCGGCCCCGGCTTGGTTGATGGCCTTCAGATCCAAGTCTTGGTACTTAGGCACCCCGGAGATGACGATGCCGTCGATCTCGTCGTCCATGATGAGGACTTCGATATTCTCGCGCTTGTAGGCTTCCAAGAGGGGGGAGGCGCGCAGGCGTTTTTCATCTCCGCCGGCAAGGTAGTAGATGGCTTTCTGCCCTTCTTTCATCCGGCCCTTGTACTCGGCTAGTGAGCTAAAGCCGTCGGCCAGGCTGCTCTTAAAGCGCACAAGCTCCAGGATGGCTTCGCGGTTGCCGTAATCCGAATAGAGGCCCTCTTTGAGGGGGCGGTTGAATTCCTTGATGAATTCCAGGTATTTGGCCTTGTCGTTCTCCGCCAGGTTCTTGAGCTCGGAGAGTATCTTTTTAACCGATGCCGAGCGGATGTTCACCAGCACCTTGTTCTGCTGGAGGATCTCGCGGCTTACGTTGAGGGGCAGGTCCTCGGAGTCTATCACGCCGCGGACAAAGCGCAGGTAGGCCGGCAAAAGCTCCTTATCGTCGTCGGTAATGAAGACGCGCTTGACGTAGAGCTTTACCCCGGGCCGGTAGTCCGCGTAGTAAAGGTCGAAGGGGGCTTTCTTGGGCAGATAGAAGAGAGTGGTGTACTCTATCGTTCCCTCGGCCTTTGTATGCACGAAGTGCAGGGCCTCGTCGTCGCCATGGGCCAGGGTCTTGTAAAAGTCCTGATAGTCCTTTTCGCTGATATCGTTTTTGGCGCGGCGCCAAAGGGCATTGGCGGAGTTGATCTGCTCACGCTTCTTTTCCGGCTCGCCCTTCTTTTGGCCCTTATCGTCGTACTGGTCTTCCTCGTAGTCGAGGAAGATGGGGAAGGCTATATGGTTGGAATACTTCTTGACGATGTCCTGGATGGAATAGCGATAGGCGTATTCGTGGCCCTCCTCGTTGAGGTGGAGGAGGATGGTGGTACCGGATTCCTTCCTAGCCTCAGCGGAGTCTGCCGGGAGTTTTTCCAGGTCGAAGGCGCCCTTGCCGTCCGAGCTCCATTTCCAGCTATCGGCCTCTCCGGCCTTGCGGGAAACCACCTCGATCTTGTCGGCCACCATGAAGGCGGAGTAAAAACCCACGCCGAACTGGCCAATGAGGTTTGAGTCCTTGCGGGCGTCCTGGGAGAGGTTGTCCAAAAAGCGCCGCGTGCCGGAACGGGCGATGGTGCCCAAGTTTTCCACCAAGTCGGTTTCGTTCATACCGATGCCCGTATCGCTTATCCGCAGCAGCTTGGCCTCGGCGTCAAAGCTGATCTCTATCTTGGGATCAAAGGCTAGGTTCTTAAAGCCCTCGTCCGAGACCGTCAAGTATTTGAGCTTGTCCATGGCGTCGGAGGCGTTGGAGATGAGTTCCCTCAGGAATATTTCCTTGTGGGAATAGAGGGAATGGATGATGAGCTGGAGGAGTTGGTTAACCTCTGTCTGGAATTGATGCGTAGCCATGCGTTTCTCCCGTGAAGTAATGGATGGGGTTGTTGGAGGAAAATACTAAAAGAGACCCGGCTTCGGCAAGTGTTTGGGGCTAGGAAGAGACAGGGTAGGCGTATTCCTTCCACTGTTGGACAAAACCGGCAAAGCCCTTGTCCTTAGCCAGATTGAGCTGGTTTTCCACCGAATCCTGGTAATGCACCAGGTACATTCTTTCCTTGATGGAGGCCGGCAGCTCCGAGAGCTCATCGATGGAGGCATGGACACCCCCGGTAAAAAGTTGGCAATCGTGGAAAATCTGCTCAAAGTGGTACTTGGCGTCCAATTCCAGCACCATGTCCGGGTCATAGCGGGTGTCCGAGGTAAAGAGGATACGGTTGTCTATGATGATGCCGTAGGAGGGGGCGGAGTCTTCCCAGGAAAGGGCTGAGTCGGGGATATGCTTGGTGCGGAAAAGCTTGATGTCCAAGAGGCCCTCAAGGGTGGCGTGATACATCCGCGGGTTGGAGCGATAGGGGGCGGGCCGGAGGGGAACCCAAAAATCCTCAAAGCGGAGATAGCGTCCCTTGTGGCATTCGTTAAAGGCCGCCCCGCCCTTGAGCGAGTTTTCCCACAGAAAATTCTGGAATTCACGGGTAATGATGATATTTGCTTTTTTCTTGGGTCCATAGCGGTTGATGAGCATTACCTCTTCTAGCCCCCCGATATGATCGGCATGGCTATGGGTAATAAGGAAATTCTTAACGTTCGTAACGGAGAGGCCAAGCCGAAAAAGAGCCTCGGGGGTCTTGGTGCCGCAATCCACCAGAAGGTGAACCGGGCCCTTTACGATCATGAGGTTGGTTTGATAGAAACGTTTTGAAAATGCGCTGCCGGAACCGACGAAGGTCAGTGCAAGCCTACCGTCGTTTTCCAGGGCAAGGCGCGTTTCGCCAGGATCTGGCATCTTTTCTCCATTACAATATTAGCTTGCATGAGTATAGCAAAGCCTAGGTGAAAAATCCACCATAATTCCAAAGCGCTTTACTATTTGACAAATCCGGCCGATGGGTGATAAGATGACGGAGCTTTTTGTTCCCTATCTTTGGAGTGGAAGTGTCTACCCTTAAGCGTTATAAAGAACTAGAAAAAAATGCCTATCGCAAAGGCTCAGCGATGATTTCCTCCGCAGGGAAGTCTTTCGCCGAAGGTCTGCGCGGGATCTATAGTTCCGGACGCCAGAAATTCACCATAATGCTCGTTCCCCACTCCGAAAAAAAGGTCTTTAATCTCCAAATTTCCAAATTTGCCCTTATCGGTATTGGCTTTGCCATCCTCGTCCTCGTAGGCGGCATTCTTGTCTTTGGCACCCGCTTTGGCGGCACGGCCAGGCAACTTGCCCTTAAGTCTGACAATCTCAAGGACGCCCAGTCGAGCCTTGACCAGATGCGGGATGAAACATCCAAGCTTCTTAAGGCCGCAAAACGCTTTGAACTCTCACTTTCTGAGACCCTAGGCGTCGTGAACGTGGATTCACAAACCCAAAACTCCAATGAGCGAAAGGGCGGGGACCTTTCTTCTTTCTTTGAGGTGCGTGAAAAGGAAAGCGGGGTTTTGCGCGAGGTGTCCGAGGTAAAAAAGGTTACCGATTACCTCGAGCAAACGAGTGACCAGGTAAAACAGCTGGGCCTTCTCTACAGCACCAAGTATAAGCTCAACGATATCCCCACAATTTGGCCCATCAAGTCCGGTCGTGGCGAGATTTCCATGTATTTCGGGCAGAACCGCAACCCCTTTACCCGCATCTGGTACTTCCATCAGGGCGTAGACATCATTACCGGCGGCTCGGGTGACCCCATAGCCGCCACGGCTGACGGCGAGGTTATCCTGGTTGCCTACGAAGCAGGTTACGGTAACTACATTACCGTTAAGCACCAGTTCGGCTTCTTTACCCGCTATGCCCACCTGCAATCTATTCGCGTGAGCAAGGGCGACAAGGTCCAGCAAGGCCAAATAATCGGGTATCTGGGTAACACCGGCCAGTCTACCGGCCCCCACCTCCACTATGAGATCCGCATTGGCACATCAACCCTCGACCCCATAAAATATCTCAATCGTCCAAAGCCCAAGGCCATCGCGCCGGCCGGCAACCTCTAACCCGGATAGCCCATGGCCACGAATCCCGCCCATCTTCTTCTCAACTCAATACTCGGTTCCGGATCAAGCTTTTCCGGCAACATAGAAACTCATGGACTGATACGGGTTGACGGCCTCTTTGCCGGCTCCCTCAAGACGGACGGCAAGGTGGTCATTTCCAGCCAGGCTCGTTGCCTGGGGCCTATCCGCGCCTCCTCGGTGGTGGTGGGCGGAATCGTCAAGGGAAATATCTTTGCCACCGAACGCATTGAGATCTTGAGCGGCGCTGTCGTCGTTGGCGACATCTACGCCCCACGCATAGAGGTTCAGCAAGGCACCCAGCTCCATGGGGACTGTCGCGTCTGCGGCTCAAAGGATGGGGCGGAAAAGGACATTGAGGCCTTTATCGCTTCCCATGGTGGCTTTCCCCCCAGCCTGCGCGAGAGCTTGCTCTCAGGCGGCGACGCCCCATGGCGAACCTAGAGATTCCCGGCAATCTGCCGGGCTTAGGGCTCTTACGACCCCCGCCCAAGCGGGAAGATAAAAAAACGGAAAAGGCAGGCGCCGGTCTCTTTAGCCGCATGTTCAAGGTAGCGGAAAAGGAAGAGGCTGGGCTGGACGGGGGCGAGGAATGGCTGAGCGATCCGGGCCAGGCGGCCGTAGACGTCTTGTTAGACGACGTTACCGCCTTAGGTGACGAGCTCAAAAAGAACGCCTCCCTAGACGCTATAAAAGCATACAAGCAAGCGGTTCGGCGTTTTATGTCCAAGGTGGTGCGGGATTCCTACGACACCGAGGAAAAGGTAACTGGACTGGGATTTAAAAAGAGAAAAAAATACACCATGATCCGCGTCATAGACGAAAAACTCGAGCGTTTGGCAGTGGGAATTCTGCAGCATCAAACGGAACAAATGGAGATCCTCAGGCGGCTCGACGAGATTCGCGGCCTCTTGGTGGATCTCATCCAATAGGAGAGCGCCATGTCAGATGACATAGAGCAAGAACATTTCGATAACGAAGGCTTCGACCAAGACCAGCACGAGCATGAACATAGCATCCATGAGCATAACGATGAAGACCTCTCCCACCTGGAAGATTCAGAAGACGGATATGCCGTCCCCGCTCCCATCAATGACGGCATCGATCTGCCCCATCCCCTTTTTCGCCTCAAGATAACCCATTCCAGCGAAACCATGGTGGCCTACGCGGATAAGCCTGAGGATATTCCCAAAGGGGCTTCTGTCATCATCAACACCCGCTATGGGCGCGACTTGGCCGAGGTGCTGGGAAGCCTGCGCTGCGCCGGGCGCTGCTCCACGGCGGACATCGTCCATATAGAGCGCTTAGCCACTGCGGAAGAGGTGCGCAAGCGGCTTGCCAACGCGGAGCGGGAGAAGGAAGCCTTTAAGATTTGCCAAACCAAAATCTTTGAGCATAACCTTTCCATGAAACTCGTTTCCGCCCACTATGTCTTGGATGAGCCAAAGGTTCTCTTTTTCTTTACCGCCGAGGCGCGGGTTGATTTTAGGGAACTCGTCAAAGACTTGGTTTCTGTCTTTAAGATGCGCATAGAGCTCCGGCAGATCGGCGTGCGCGACGAGGCGCGGGTCTTAGGCGGGGTGGGGGTCTGCGGCCAGGTATTCTGCTGTCACGGTGTTACCGACAAGCTCAACGCCGTCTCCATCAAGATGGCCAAGGATCAAAACCTCTCTCTCAATTCCATGAAGATTTCCGGCCCCTGCGGCCGCCTTCTCTGTTGTCTTTCATACGAATTCCAGCACTACCGCGACGAGCGCCGCGGCCTGCCCTCCGAGGGGGCCAAGATAGCCTACGACGGCACGGTCTTCCGCGTAAACGAGATCAACGTACTGAAGTCCATGGTCAGGCTTACCGGAGAAGACGGCCGCATCCTTAAGCTTCCTTCACGCCGCTTTAAGCGCGGAGAAGACAACCGCTGGCAGATCCTCGATGACCTGCCGCCCAGGGCAGAGTAGGGGCTATGCCTCTTGTGCTTGAGGCCGGGGAGAGCTTCCTCATGGAAGGGCCCGCGAATCACTTTAAGGGTTTGGAGGCCGTGGGCGGCGTCCTGGCCTTGAGTGATCGCGCTCTGGTTTTCCGCTCCCATTCCTTTAATATCCAAAACCATGAACTGAGCCTGCCCCTCTCCGGCATGGACTCCGTGAGGGCGGTGAATACCCTTATGCTCGTGCCCAATGGGCTCCTTGTGTTCATGAGGGACGGGAGTCGTGAGCGTTTTGTGGTATGGAAGCGTAAAGACTGGCTGCGCAAAATTGAGGCGGCTCGAGGGACGCCATAACGGAAATTACCGCGCAAAAAAAGAAGGGGCTTGTCCACGCGTTTAAGCTGGACAGCCCCTTCTTTTTTTGTTTGAGATATCGAAGTCAAAAAGGCCTTGCCCTCAGGCTAGGCCAAGAACTTGGCCTAGCCTGAGGGCCTACTTGATATCGGTAATCTCTAGTTCGAATACCAGGTAGGAATAAGGGGGGATGACCGAGCCGGCGCCAGCGTCACCGTAGGCGAGCTCGGGAGGGATGACGACCAAGCGTTTCTCGCCCTTGCGCATATCCTGGGCGCTTAGGTCAAAGCCGGGTATGACCTGGTCCACGCCTACCGGGAAGTCTATGGGCTTGTTGCCGGACATCTCGCTGGAATCGAATACCCTGCCGTCGGCGAACATTCCTTTGTAGAGGATAAAGACCGTCTGCCCAGCCTTGGGTTTGGAGCCTGAGCCCTGCTTGAGAATCTTGTAGCGGAGGCCGGAGGCGCCCTCGCTCATGCCGCTGTAGTTGGCGGAAATCAGGCTCTGTTGCTTTTCGAGGCTATCCTTGGCGTCTACCGCTTTTTTTGCCTTGAGCTCTTCTTGAAGGGCATCAAAGCTCTTCTGCTCTACCTTGTAGCCCTTGGCCTTGGAACCGCGGCGGAGGATGCTCACCTTCTTCATGATATCGCCCTGTTTGATCTGGTTGACGACCTCTTGGCCCTTCACTACCGAGCCGAAAATGCTGTGCTTGTCGTCGAGCCAGGGGGTGGATACGTGGGTGATGAAGAATTGGCTGCCATTGGTACCGGGGCCGGAATTGGCCATGGAGAGGGTGCCGGGTTTGTCATGGCGCAGTTCAGGGTTGAATTCATCCATGAACTGGTAGCCGGGGCCGCCCCGTCCGCTGCCCTCGGGGTCACCGCCCTGGATCATGAAATTGTCGACAACGCGATGGAAGCTCAGGCCATCGT
Organism: Treponematales bacterium; assembly: GCA_041739325.1. Classification (GTDB taxonomy): domain Bacteria; phylum Spirochaetota; class Spirochaetia; order Treponematales; family JBGSOB01; genus JBGSOB01. The sequence goes on along the minus strand of JBGSOB010000030.1, from coordinate 45,894 downwards.
AGAAACGCTTGCCCTTGGCAGCTTCCATACTTCCTTCGGCGAGGCCGACGAAGTTCATCACGGTGAGGGGGGCTTTTTCATCCTCTAGCTTGAGAATGATGTCGCCCTTGGCGGTTTCAATCTTGGCATAGAGGCCGTCTGCCAGATCATCGGCTTCCTTGGCCTGGCAGCCCGATAGGCCGGCGGCCGCGATAAAGGCGCATACTGCCAGCAGGGATATATGGTTACGTTTCATGGGTCCTCCGAAGAAGCCACGCTACCACGTATGCCGGGGAAGCTCAAGGCACCCTTAAAATTGTATTTGTTTTTTCCCGGATTACCCAGTATTATTTGAGCCTGAAGCCTCCCTTGCGGCGGCTTTTACCCGAATCGAAGCAAAGGAGCCAGCTTATGAAAAGTCTCAAAGGGTCAAAGACTGAAAAAAATCTTTTGACCGCCTTCGCAGGAGAATCTCAAGCTAGGAATCGTTATACCTTCTTCGCCTCCAAGGCAAAAGATGAAGGATATCAACAAATACATCTTGTCTTCCTGGAAACCGCGGATCAGGAAAAAGAGCATGCCAAGCGCCTCTTCAAGTTCCTCGAGGGCGGAGAGGTGGAGATCACCGCGACCTTCCCGGCGGGGATTATCGGCACGACAACCCAGAACCTTGCCGAAGCCGCCGGCGGGGAAAATTACGAATGGCAGACCATGTACCCAGACTTTGCCAAAACCGCCCGCGCCGAGGGCTTTGACGCCATCGCCTTAGTTTTCGAATCTATCGCTGTTGCGGAAAAGCAGCACGCCCGCCGCTACGAGCGCCTTAAGGCCAATATCGAGGCCGGCAAGGTATTCAAGAGCGATACCAGCGTCGTGTGGCGCTGTCTGAACTGCGGTTATCTCTTTGAGGGCACGGAAGCACCCAAGGCCTGTCCGGCCTGCGCCCATCCCCAAGCCTATTTTGAGAAACTCTGCGAGAATTTCTAGGAGGATATGATGATCGAGAAAGAACAAGTCTATCGTTGCGAGGTTTGCGGCAACATCGTCAGCGTCTTGCACGCCGGCGGCGGCACCCTGGTATGCTGTGGCAAGGACATGACCCTGCTCAAAGCAAACAGCACTGACGCGGCCCAGGAAAAGCACGTTCCCGTCATTGAAAAGGTAGCCGGCGGCTACAAGGTCAGCGTGGGATCAGTTGCCCATCCCATGGAAGAAAAGCACTATATCGAATGGGTGGAGTTGTCCGGAGACGGCATCGTTCAGCGCCATTACTTCAAACCCGGCGACAAGCCGGAGGTAGTCTTCATGACGAGCGCTTCCTCCGTAACGGCCAGGGAATACTGCAACCTTCACGGCTTGTGGAAAAACGCCTAGCCTCAAGCGGCATAGGTAAGAGAAAACCGGGGACGGGTTCCCTAAAGGAAGGCTTATGAAATACGTTTGCGATGTATGCGGTTATATCTATGATCCCGCGGTTGGCGATCCTGACGGCGGGGTAAAACCCGGTACGGCCTTTGAGGCCATTCCCTCCGACTGGGTATGCCCCCTCTGCGGCGCCGGCAAGTCTGATTTTTCCCCGGCCGACTAAGGCGGAATGACGGTGATTTCAAGGGAAGATTTTGCGTTCACCATCGGCTACGACGGGCCGATGGCGGTGGTGGACAAGCAGGCCCGCACCCAGTACGGCTCCTTAAGCCCCTCTGAATTGGCTGAAAAAGGCTTTTTTAGAGCGGCTTTTTCCAAGGCTCTCTATGACGCGGACGAGTCTGGCATAAAGGCTGTTATGGAGGCTTACAATAAGCGGGGCGGAACGGCCTACACCAAAGCCGAGGAACTCTCACGGCTCTTTGGCGTTTACCCGGAGAAGCCCCTGCGCAGTAAGAAACTCTAGCGAGATATATTTGTCGTCGGAGCGTTACGCACCAGCCGCCTGAGGAAACTCAGGCGGCTTTTTTTTACAGGCGTGAGAGGAAGACCGTGACCGCCTGGGCCACGTTCAAGGATTCGATCTTGCCGGCGCCGGGGATGCGGAGCAAGCTTGCGCAGCGCTTTCTTGTTTGGGGGTCCAAACCCGTTTCCTCATTGCCAAAGACGATGCCGAAGGCCGTTTTTCCCAGGGGGAGGGCGCCTTCATCGTCTATGGATTTTTGGCCCCTGTGGTCCGTTCCGATAAGGGGCAGATCGGGGCCGCCTAGGCCTGGGGGAAGGCTGGCGACCCGATAGAGCTCCAGATGTTCCAGTCCGCCTTCGGCGATGCGGTAAGCCGCCGTGCTCAGCTCAATCTCTTCCTTGGGGTCTAAGAGGACGATGTCCCTTAAACCGAAGAAGGCGGCGCTGCGCGCTATAGCCCCCAAATTGTTGGCGTTTCCTAGTTCCTCTAGGATGAGTATCGGGCGTTTTTCTGCAATCCAGCTTTCCATGAGCTGGGCGCTCAGGCCGGGGAGCTGGGGGAATTCGATCATGGCTACCACGCCTTGGTGGTGTTCGGATTTAGCCAAACGGGCCAGCTCCTCGTCTTCCACTAAGCGGTAGGGTTTCTTCGCTTGGGCTAGGAGCTTGCAGGCCTCTCCGAAATCGCGCGAGCGCTTTTGGTTGAAGAAGAGCCGCTTAACCTTCTGGGGATGGGTATCGCAGAGGGCGCGCACGGCGTTGAAACCGCAAACGGCAAGCTCACCAAGGAGTTTATTACGCATGAATCAAGCATATCCTGCGGGGCGGGTCTTGAAAAGTGCCGGCCAGTGGATAAGACTTAGGCTATGAAAGTTCTGCTTGTCGACGATGACCCGAATAATCGCGATCTCCAAGGCCGCATCATTCGGAAACTCGGCTTCGATGTCGACACGGTAGAAACCGGGGAAGAGGGTATTAAGAGGGTGTTGGAGGGCGAGTACGACCTTGTCTTCTTCGATTATCTCTTGCCCGGCATTTCCGGGGCCGACGCGGTGAGCTTTATCCGCGGCCAGCAAAAGGGCAGCCGAACCCCCATCATCGCCCTTACCGGCGTCTCGGAAGACTTCGACTATCCTTCCTACGGTTTTGACGACCTCATGTCAAAACCCATTTCCATTGACGATTTCCGCACTATCTTCAAAAAGTGGCTACCGCGGGCCTAATAGGCTAAGAGCTGATATTTTCCTGGAATGTCTTGCGGCGGGACGGAAAAAAAGCCTCTGCCGAGAATATAGCTGTCTTGTCTAAAATAGTAGTGATTCTTGGCGCGGAGGCCGCTTACCGCGTCGATTTTTTGACTAAGCTGGGGCTTGGTTCCCGGGCAAAATTTTCCAATTTCTTCCAGAGCCTCCCGCATTGACGCGCTCGTAATCTTTTTCCCCGCGGGTTTCTGCAAAAAACTCAAGACGCCGGAACCCAGGGCATAGGCTTCCGGGTAGATCCATGTACCTATCCTTCCGGCAAAACCTGAATCGATGGCGGCTTTTTCAAAGCGCTTGAGGAGCTTGGGGTAGTCTTCCCTGTCGTTCACCGCGCCAATGCTCAGGAGGGCGGAAAAATCAGGCTGGAGGGAAGGGGCGGGGCTTTCTATAAGGTAATTGCCTGCTTTGAGGTATTGGCTGAGAGCTAGGGCTGGGGGAAGACTGGAGGCCCAGAGAAGGCTTTTCCCCTTTGCCCCCTCTTCTTGGAGAAAGCTAGCAGTCTCGCTTTTTGCCGGTTTTGCCAGGTATTCTAAGCCAAAATCCAGGCAAGCGGCGGAAAGCACGGCTTGAAAACGCCTGTCCGCGTCTGAGGAAAAGCCGGAATTACCGGGTAAAAAAATCATACGCGTGAGGCCGAATTGCTTGGCGATACGGGCTAAGCGGTAGGCGCGCGAGACGACGTCGCTACTGATGATGAGGTCGGCAGCCGCCTCGATGAGAAGGTCGTCTTCTTGGGGGTTGATAGCCACGCAACGCAGCTCTGGGCGCGCTTCCTTAAGGCTGAGGAAGGCGGCGGCGCTCCCCTTGGCCGCCGGGTTAAGAATGATGACGCTCAGCTTGCTATCTTGTGCCGCCTTGCGAATGGCCTGGGCGTATTCTGCCGATGAAGCGAAGAGTTTTGAATCCAAAATTTCATGCTGTATGCGTTTTGCCTGGCCGGGACTTGCTTCACGGGCCTTTTTTCCGGCAATAAAGGCGTCCGGGCTGAATTCCATTCCACCGCTTAGGTAAAGGATTCGGCCCGTGTCTTGAGCCGCGAGGGCCGGAGCGGCGAGGGTCAGAGCGGCAAAAACCGAAACGGCAAGAATAATAGATGAAAGAAATGGGGCGCGAGGGCTGGGCTTGGGCATGGCACTCTCCAAAAAAGATTGCCTATTGTTAGGCTTGGGGAGGCATTACGTCAAGCATGGCCTAAGGTCCGGCGTGGCCGAAGGTCCGGGCCGAGGCTCCGGCTGGGCGCTATTTGCTTTTTTTGGCTAAATGGGGAATGATAGCTCATGTTCCATTCACTCAGGCGTTTTCTAGACGAGCTTCTCCTTTCCTCCGGCCAGTACACCCTCTTCTACGTCGTCCTGGCTATCGCCGCCGGGCGCCTTGAGCTTTTCTCCAACTCTGGCATGTTTGCCCTCCTCATATCCCTTATCCTCCAAACCGGCCTCCTTGTGCGCTTTGGGGAAAAACGCCTGTGGCGCTTTATCTTTTCCTTTATCAGCCCCTTAGTCTTTACCCTGATCCAGGTTTGGTTTGGCGGCTTTTCCCCCCTGAACATGAACATACTTTTTTTCTGGACTACCCAAACTTACTTTGCCCTTTTTAAGTCCCTCTATAAAACCTCCAACAGCGAGGGCTCTAAAAAGCTTTTTGAGTTTCTCCTCTCCATGGGGACGATAGCCGTCTTCCTCTTTTTAACCTTTTATTACGACCTCATGCTTTCCTTCGGCGTCAAATCCGCCTCCGGCCTTCTCTCCGGCGCCCAAGCATCCGGCTTCTTTTCCATCTTCAATTTCTTCCCGGCCTTTATGGATTTTCTTGGCGCGCCGACACATCGCTATGTCATTCTCAGTTGTCTCTTGATAGGACTCACCCTTGCCCTCTGCCGCATTCGCATCATTTCCCTCAAATACCGCATCACTCGGCTTTTCCAGGTAGACGCGGAGGCGACCCTCGACGCGCGGGAAGCGGAAACCTCCCCGGTGCAAACCGAAACGGCTGACGTCTCCGTTCTCTACGCCGATATCCGAAACTTCAGCCAACTCTCGGAAACCTATTCCCCCTCGGCCATCACCGAATGCCTCAACCTCTATTTTTCCACCTGGTCCGTGATAGCCCGCAAATACGGTGGGCGGACTGAAAAGTATATGGGCGATGCCGCCGTCATCATATTTGGGCCGGATTCAGCTGGGGAACACGCCAACAAGGCCGTATCCTGCGCGGTGGAATTCATTGAGCAGTTGCCGGCCTTCCAAGAGGAATTCGCCATCCGCAATCTTCCCCTCATCAAGAACGTGGGTATCGGGCTTTCTTCCGGCGACGTCATCATTGCGGAGATAGGGAGCCCCGAGCGGCGTTCGCGCATGTCCTTTGGCCACCCGGTATCCATTGCCGCCCGCATGGAGGGCCTCTGCCGCGAGTTCCGGCAGGACTTGGTTATAGACCAAAACATCTACCGCAAACTCAGTTTGGAAAATCAGTCTCTCTTCCTTCTCTTAGGGGAGATTCTCATTCGCGGCCGTACGGCCCCGATGCCCGTCTACGGCAGAAAATAAGGGTCGTAACCTCAGACGCTCATGGGCTGTTCTCTCTATGGAGCTGATGAAGCGTGAATCTGGGGCCTCACGGCCCAAGGAGTGAGATAATGCGGAAAATAATGGCCGCCCTGTGCGCGGTCTTGCTAGTTCTTTTTTTACTAAGCTGTTCAGGGCGTTTTGAGCTGCGCTTGGAAAAGGCCGGATCCGCCAAACCGGCCCGGGCAAGCATGGAGAGCAAACTGGATGACGCCCTCATCCGCTCAATTTTTCAGCGAATGGCGGATTTTTCCGGGGAAGAAGCTCCAGAGCTGGATGGCCCTCTCTTTGATGAAGAAGCGGTAGCCTTGGCCTTTAAGGCTCGCAAGGATATCAAGCTGGAGAGCTTGGGGATGCCCAGCCCCGCCAGCCTGAAAGCAGAGCTTTCCATACCGGACCTTCAGCGCCTGGGTTCTGAACCTGGTGTGGATAAAGGCTTTTTCGATATTACGGAGAAGGCCGGCTTGCGCAGTTTGAGTTTCAGGCTGGATAGGGACAATGTTCAACGCTTGCCGGACATCATCCCCGCTTTTGACCCAGATCTCCTCGAGCTGCTCTCACCGCCCTCACTCTACGGCGATGAAATAAGCGTTCAAGAGTATAGGGATTCTGTTTTAGCCATTTTTGTGGGCAGAAAAAACCTTCCCGCGCTTGACGCTGCCTCCGTGGATATCCGCATTGTCGCCCCAGGCAAGATCCTATCGCAGAGTGGCGGGCGAATGGAGGGGAATGTCTTTATCGCCAAGCTCCCCTTGCTTACCCTGTTGGTGCTTGAAGAGCCCTATGAGTTTAGTTTCAGTTGGCGGGATTGAGGCGATAGCGAAGGCTGCCCATGGTCAGGGCGCGGACAAAGGCGGCAAAGGCCTGGTCTGAGCTGAGGGAGGGGAAATCCTCGCCCACCTGGTAGTAGGTTCCGCGGCGGCCCATGTCACGCAGGTAGTGGGCGTCTGAATTCATTACCAGGGGCAGGCCGCGGTTGGCGATGCCGGCTGGCGGGTTGTGCACGGCCTCAACCGCCGTCCAGGGCCCCTCGGGCAGGAAGCCCAGTTGGCTTTTTACGGAAAAACGTGCGCGGTCTATGTGGGCCGGCAAGGCGATGCCCCCAGCGCTGAGGGCAAGGCGGGCGGCATCTTCAAGACTGAGCTCAATCGCCACCCCTAGGTAGTGACTGATTTCTCCCAGAATATTTTCATCAAGATCCACGTAGACCTGGTCGCCGAGGCGCTCCGGGTCGTTGCGTAGCTTTGGCTGGCGTGACTCTATTTCCCGGCCGAAGTCCAGGGCAAGCTGAGTAGTCGGAAAGAGGCAGAGCAGGTGGCATTCCTCCATCGTCGTTACCTCGATGCCGGGAATAAAGCCGATGCCGACTTCTGCGCAGGCGGCTTCCATGGTCGGGCAGTTGAGGGCGCTGTTATGGTCGCAGAGCCCCAAGAGGCCGATGCCGGCTTCTTTCGCGCGACGCGCCATAGCCCGGGGAGACATTTCCAGGGCTCCGCAGGGCGAGAGGCAGGAGTGGTTGTGGAGATCCGCCAGCAGATCCATCGGAGGCATCAGCGATTCAAGGCCGACCACAACCTGCCGGAGAGCTCGAATTGGTTGCGGCTGGAGCGGAAGAGACCGATGCCCTCAGCGCGGGCGGCATCCCGCATGTCGTCCGGGATGGGGCGGTTGGAACAGACGACGATGGCGCAGATGCCTGCCAAGCTGGCCACGGCCACGGTGTTCTTATGGGCTTGGATGGTGATAAGGACAGAATCCGCCTTTGCCTTTCCCATTACGTCGGAGAGGAGGTCGGAGGTGAATCCGTCTTGGATGAGCTTGTCTTCAAAGCTGTTTTGGATAGCCTCGAGTTCGAGGGCTCCGGCGAGTTCCGCTAAACGCATGCTTGGCTTCCCCTTTCACGCTAGTACTTGATGAGCACCTTCACGGTGGTGCCGCGCCCGACCGTGGAGATTATTTCAAATTCGTCCGATGAACGCTTGGTATTGGCCAAGCCCATGCCGGCCCCGAAACCGAGGGAGCGTATCCAGTCTATGGCGGTGGAATAGCCCTCGGTCATGGCCTGCTCGATGTCCGGAATGCCGGGGCCTTCATCGGTGGCCAGAATCTCGATAATCCCGTTCCCCGCCGCGCAGCTGATGATGCCGCCGTTGGCGTGGATGACTTGGTTGAGTTCCAGCTCATAGCTGGCGATGGCGGCGCGGCGCACGATCTGCGTGTCTATGCCCATATTCTGGAGGAGGCGCTTGATGGAGGCGGAGGCGTTGCCGGCGTTTTCAAAGTCGTAGCGCACGGTTTTGAAGGCTTCGCGGCGGATGGAGCCGTCTGGGGAGTCTGCCGGTTTGATAATCTCCTCCAGTTTGAGGACGGCGCTGTTCATTTCAAGAAGCAGGGCTTTTAAGATGTCGCTGGGGGTAATGATGCCCACCAGCTCCATGTCGCGGTCGAGGACGGGAAAGCGGCCGTAGCTGTACTTATTGAAGTATTGGATGGCGAAGGAGAGGGGCATTTCATCGTCCAGCACCGTGACGTTCTTTGTCATGCGCTTTTCCGCCATCTCCTCGATATAGCCGATATCCAGGGCAAGGATGATGTCGTAGAGGGAGACGATGCCGATCATGGCCCGCCCGGACATGATGGGAACCGAAGATATCTTGTTCTTGGCCATGATGCGCTGGATGGAGCGCAGGGTAGTGTCCGGTCCGGCGGTGATGAGTTCGGTCTTCATCACGTCCCGCACCTTGAGCTTGTAGATGAGTTCTAGTACGACGCCTTGGGCGTCAAAAGTATTGATGGGGACGGGGTTCATCACCCGCATTGTGGCATATTTGCGGAATCCCGGCAAGTTTTGGGCTTGAGGATTTTCCTCAAGCGGGGCTAGAAAACGATCGAAGATGATAGGGGGGACCCTCATGAGAGCATACGCGCCCGTCGTTCGCCTTTTTTCCGCCCTGTACCTGATGGCGGTTGCCGCCGCTCTGCCGGCGGAAAGATTTATCTTTAAGTACGTGGCCGGGGATAAATTCCGCGTGCTTTCCACCACGGACGAGTACATCTACGTAAACCGCCGCCTCTACAATCAGGCACAGATCGTCAACCGTATTGCCTTCGAGGTAAAAGAGGTTAAGGACGGCGCTGGACGCCTGGTGGGGGTTTTTCAAACCTCAGAGCGCGAAGCCGGTTCCAAGACGGCCTTCCTCATCAATACCGACTATGAGTCGGATTATTGGCGCTCCGCTCTGGGGGTTTACCGCATAGAGGATAAGTACTTCATGCCGGTGGTGCGCAATGTGCCCGTTTTTCCGGACCGCGATCTCAAGATAGGCGATACCTGGACCCACCCCGGCGAGGAAAAGCACGATTTCCGCCGCGCCTACGGCATACCCGAGCCCTACCGCATCCCCTTTAGCGCCCAGTATGAATACCTCGGCATCCGCAGTAAGGACGGAAAGGAATGGCCGGCCTTTAAGGTGTCTTATACCATTTTCTATCAGCCCCCGCCCCCCAGGCGCTACACCTCCACCTACCCGACGCAGATCATGGGCTACTCCGACCAGCTTGTATATTGGGATTCCCTTGTCGGCCAGCCCTACGCTTTTGAGGATCACTTTAAAATAGTCATAGACCACGCCAATGGAAACACCATTGAGTACGTAGGGACAGCGGACGGTAAGGTGATCGAGGCCCTGATGATGGATAGGGACAAGGTTGAGCGCGATGTCCGCAAGGGGATAGAGCGGCTGGATATCGGCGATACCACCGTGCGCAAGGACGAGCGCGGGGTCGTCATCAGCTTGGAGGACATCAAATTCCAAGCCAATTCCGCAATCCTCTTGGATTCTGAAAAGCGCAAGCTGGACAAACTCACAGAGATCCTCAACGAATACCCGGACCGCGACCTCCTCATCACCGGCCACACCGCCTTGGCGGGCACGGAGGCTGGGCGACAAAAGCTTTCCGAGGATAGGGCGCGCTCGGTAGCCGAATACCTTGGCCGCCTGGGGGTGCGGAGCGATGACCGCATGCTTATCCGGGGCCGCGGTGCCACCGAGCCCCTGGGAGACAACGCCACCGAAGCCGGTATGCGCCGCAACCGCCGCGTCGAGATAACTATACTCGAGAACTGAGCCCCAGTTGAACCTGACAAAGCTGCGCTTTGCAGGTTAACTGGGGACATCAAGTCGTGGGGAGGCTTTGCGAATGAATTTTTGCAGAAATCAGTGAGAACTATCTTGTTGACATATATCATTCATGCATATAACCTATACATATAGGAGATATGTATGTCTGTCCTTTTTAATCCAGCCGCGCCTAAAAAACCTACGAGTCTTACCATTAATAGTGACTTACTCGAGAAAGCCAAAAATATGAAAATAAATATATCCGCAACGCTGGAAAGCGCTTTGATTGAAAGCCTAAAAATAAAGCAAAGGGAAGCATGGCTAAAAGAAAATATTGGCGCAATTGAAAAATATAATGAGCTCGTTGGTTCCTATGGCCTATTTAGCGATGAGATGAGATCTTTTTAGTGAACAATTTCACGCTCTATCATAACCGCAATCACAACACTAAAAAAATATATCCGTATGTGCTGAATATACAAACTTCTCTTTTGTCGGATTTATCCACAAGGTTGGTTATACCTCTATCACTCATGGAAAACTTTGAAAACCGGATAATAAAAAACCTCAACCCAATAATAAAAATAAAGGCAAAAGAGTACTTGGTGTTGACTCAACAAATGGCTTCAATACCCTTAAGCGCTATCGGTGACGAACTGCTTGATGTCAAAATCGATAGAAATGAAATACTGGCGGCAATTGATTTTATTGTAACCGGAATATAAATTCGAGCAACAACAATAAGCCACGGCCCCCTTTTTTATTATCCTCATCATAATGTAATAATAGGCATTCTATATAATCATGAAAGGATGTGATGGATGAAACCATGGTTGTTCCTGGTAACTTTTATTTGGCTTCCAGCTTTGCTTATTTCTCAGGAACTGACAGTTTCCTTAGGTGCTGATTTTTCATACAGTCACGTCCAGCAATGGCTCAGGGTATCCGATGCTTCAGGAGATGAGTCCTTTACCAAGGATACCCAGCAACTTATCGGCGCGGAATTATGGGTCAACGCTAGCTTTGTTGAAGTGCGTGGCGGATATTTCCATAGCCTGGGAGGCGGCAGGCGGATTTTTAACGGCGCAGGCAGCAGCGATGATGAGCCACAGACAATGGAAAGCACTACGGCTATGCTCACATGGAGCGTTATGGGCATGTATCCCTTTGTGTATAAGAAATTGACCATTGCCCCCCTCCTAGGTTTTACCTATGTTGCCAATCTCGAATACTTAAGGCCGGAGATACCCAGCGGAATCCCAGACCTCTGGACGGAGTCAGAAAACGAGCGAGACGACCTCTTTTTGCAAGGGGGTTTTGCCCTGGATTGGGATATAAACAAAAAGGTATTTGTACATTTTCTTGGCAGCTTGGGAATGAACGTAAATAGTCACAGGGAGGCCGCGCAAAATTACGCGGATGCCCTCGGGCTTAATCTGGAACATGGTGGGTTTATGGTCAATTTAAGTATGGGGCTAGGGTATAGGCTATGAGACTCTATCTTTTTTTAATCCTGTGTTCGCTCTCACTTTCAGCGCATATGACTGCGCAGGAATTTCAATTGAATGCCCAGCTGCCCCTGTGGAAACTTGATCCGAGTTTAGCAACGGTAAGTGGCTATGGCTTTGGCCCAAAACTTGGCATTGCCTGGTCGCCAAAACAGGGGAGTCCCCTTAGTGTTGGATTGTCTGGAGCCTGGGTGGCGATGCCCGCCTTGGAGTCTAGCCTCAAGCTCAGCTCGGCCTTGGCTATTCTTGGCATTGAGTACCAGTGGTACCAAGGAAAGAGGGGGAACGTAGGGCCCTATGCGGAACTTGGCTGGGGCCTGAGTTTCGCTGATCAAGGCGCGTCGGCTCAACTCCTATTGGGAGGTCAAGTCTATGGAAACCTTGGGATGCGCTACCTAAAATACATTACTCCCCATTTGAGCCTGGGGGCCGGCCTAGGCCTTGGAGTCTTGGTGGAGCGGGAACGGGCATTTTATAATCCGGAACTGGCGCTCAGCCTTGGGTATCTTTTCAAAGCTCCATCAGCAAACCACTCAGGCAAGGCAGTGACTCAAGACCCGACTCCGGCAATTCCCCAGGGCGACCAGAGCGAGATACAGGCCGCGCGAAAAGCCCTCAATGCCATGACGGATGTTCAGGTTATCGGGACCCCAGCCATGGAGGGCGAACGAATCGTCATTCATAGCAGCTTTGTGGCAAACGGGACTGGCCTGACCCCATGGTTCAACGAGCAGATTCCAGGGATCATTCGCTATCTAAAAAGCCTAAATAACCTGAAATCCATTGAAATACAGGGTTATGTGGCGGACGATGGCAGCAAAGACGATGGAATTGAACTTTCCTTGGAACGCGCGCGGGTTGTCAAAAAGCTTTTGGAAGGAGCGTTTCCCGAATTTAAGGGCTCATGGCTCATCCAAGGCAAGGGCAGGGTAAACCCCATGGCGGACAATAAGACGGAGAAGGGTCGCCGCCTTAACAGGCGTATTGAAATTATACTCCACACAAAATCCTAGGAGATGCTTGCTATGTGTATAAAAAAGCTGGCTCCGTTATGGGGTGCCTTCGCTCTATGCCTTTTTCTAGTCGGATGCGGCAATGTCCTTTCGAGTTTGATTAGGTCCCCTGTCACGCCCATCACTTCGGGTCTGCCCCCGGTTGAGTTGTCAGCCGACGAAAAAAACGCCGTTGGCATGAATCTTTGGTTTCTCAATGATTGGGATGGCTCACGTGCCTTTGTAGATGCTATGAAACATAGCAGACCCTGGACGAGCATCGAGGGCTTGCCTGGACCCCTGGTAGTGGATTCCCTCGGATGGCCTTTGCAAGATGCCCAGACCGTGTTCATATCCAACATGATCCCTGAGATGGACAATGGGGTATATACCCTGGTGTTTGAGGGTCAGGCCGAGGTACAGCTCCATTGGGTTGCGGGATCTGTCTCAGCGGTAACATGGAACCCTACGACGAATATCTCCACCTGCACGGTCACCATCAACTGCGAAGCTAACTCTGCTGCAAATCTGAGTTTCACAAAATCTAAGCTTACGCCAAGCAGTCCAGAAAACTCAGGCTTTAAAAACGTCAGGCTCTATCGTCCCGGCTACCCAACCGACGGCAGTAAGATATTCGTGGACGAAATAATCGATGCCCTCCATGGGGCCGGCGTCATTAGGACTATGGACTGGGGAGTAACAAACTTGAACACCTTGGTGGAATGGTCCGAACGAACAACGCCCTTCCACCCTGCGCAGGGGCGGCCGGGCAGCCCCTTCATTTTTGAATCCTGGGAGATAGAAACCTACTATGGAGTCAGCTTGGAGCACATGGTTCAGTTGAGCAATCAAACGGACTGTGACTTGTGGATCAATATTCCCGCCGTGGCAAGTGACGATTACGTGACCAAGCTTGCCCAACTCATACGCTACGGATCCAATGGAATTGAGCCCTACACCTCGCCGCAACCATCTCCGGAGTTTCCCGCCCTTGAGCCTGGGCTCAATGTCTATATTGAATATGCCAACGAGATATGGAACTTCGGCCCTGGCTTCCTGAGCTTTCGCATGATAGAACGAATCGTGGCAAACCCACCGCCCGGGCTTCCCGTGCTTTCCGACGACGGCGGAGAAAGCCCGGAACAAAAAAAATGGGAAAACCTCTACCAGTACCCCGCATACCGTCTGGCGGAAATCAGTAAGATTTTTCGCTCCGTGTGGGGCAGTGGGGACATGATGACTAGGGTGCGGCCCGTGCTCTGTACCCAGCAGGGTGACGCTAACGCGACACTCTCAGGCGCCTTGGTGTGGGCGGATCGCTATTACAGGGACGCGGAAGGCAATAATCTCAACTATTATTTTTGGGGCGCCGGCGGTAGCGCCTATTACGGCGTTAATCAGATAAGCCCTATCATAGGCGGTTTGCTTTCAGAGAATAATTATCCAGATGTCTCATTCTTGAAAAACAACGCTATCGATTCAATCTGGGCCCGTAATTACGGGCTTAAGCGGGTCGCCTATGAGGGCGGTTTCGGTTTGGACCTGCGGCTCAATGGGGAACTTGCCTTTACCAGCGATGAAATGTGGTCCATAGCGGGGGATCCCCGTACTCAGACCTTGGTGGAAAAGACCCACGAAGGATGGTCCCAGACCGGTGGCGACCTTTTGATATACTACTGCCTCACCGGGGCGGATGCCTGGGCCATGACACCCCGTTTGGACAAGCTCGATTATGCCAAGATGCGGGCCTTCAGATCTATCGCGGGGTCAAACAAGGTAGAGGTTTCTCTTGGTAAGGCCCTACCCTGCGAATTGGTTTATGAGGAACTCGCTCGCCCGGAAACCTGGGCCCCGCTTATACGTACGGGATATTCCTACCAAACCACTATTGACGGTAAGCCCGCCCTTGGTGGCAACCAAGAGGGGACCATGGTAGCCATACCATCCCATTCTCGGGAGGCTTTTACAGGAAGCATAACCGTGAGCGGTCAAGCCTACGTTGGACCAAATGAGGTCCCTGGAAATGCGATCCTCGGCATTTGGGTGAATGGAATATATCAGGGACCGGTCAGCATGGAACAATCTGAAACAGGGATCAGAACATCGACTCCCCTATCTATCTCCGTACCAGAGGGACTGGTAGTTATCCGCCTTGAGGCAGTTTCAAAGGGTTATACCTTTTATGCCATTACTGTGACCAGATAAACCAGAAGAGGCTGGGATTTTACACGCCCAATGCGGAGGGGTAAAACCCTAATTCCAACCGGCGCTGACCCTGCGGATGGCGGCGCAGAGTTCCTCGCGCGCGGGCCGGGTTTCCAGGGTTTTGCGGAAATCCTTGTCGCGGAAGAGGAAGGAAAGCTGGGAGAGGATCTGCAGATGATCCTTCTGGTTGGAAGAAATTATGAAAAAGAGGGCATAGACGGATTGCTTGTCCAAGGCGCGGTAGGGAATGGCTTCCCGCGCGTAGGCGACGATGATGCGTTCATCTTCCTCGGAGCTGATGAGGGGACTGCGGGGGTGGGGGATGGCTATGCCGTGGCCGATAGCCGTGGGCATAAGGCTCTCGCGCTCCAAGATAGCCTTAATCAGGGCTTCTGATTTTAGACCGGTAGGGAGGCGGATAGAGCCTAGGAATTCCCGGATCAGGCCTTCCGGCTCTGTTCCGCCCACGTTAAAGTAGACTCCGCCCTTTTCCACCAAAGCCGCGATATCGACTATCATATCTTCCCCTCGGGCCAGATGGCCGAAAACCTACGCTGAACCTCCGCAAGATCAAAGCTCTCCGGGTTCCAGTTCTCGTTGAAATAGGCCTGCTTGCGAACATACTCCGGCGAGGCCTTGCCGTTCCAGTCCTTGAGAAAGCGCATGTACTTAAGCGGCCCGCCTGATTCCTCCGGCGGGGAGGCGCCCCGGCCGTCTAGGCAAAGGGGGCTCGAGGCTCCTTGGGGAGGGCCTATCTCATCTACCCGTATCTTCAGTATCCAGGAAGAATCGAAGTCGTATTCATACTCGAACTGGCTTTCCGTCAGGAGGGCAAGGTCGTCGAGGATTGTGTCTTCCTCATCCAATTCCAGGGGAAGGGAGGAGGAGTCCAGGCGCCCATAGATTTTTTCCCCCACGCGGAAACAGTGAAGGTGGCTTCCGCTCCAGCCTAAGCATGAAAGGATGCAATCCGAGAGCTGGCCGAGGCTGCAGGAGCCGGGAAGGGAGAGGCGGCGGCTTACGGGGGGCTTTAGGCCGGCGATGGAGAAGGAAAGGGTGTAGACGGATTCCATGTTGCGCTTTTTGCGGGATGCGGGGCGCTTGGCGGAGCGCCTACCGGGTTTTGTCGTGTCGGCGAGGAGGATGTCCAGGGCCGCCCCCAGGTCGTCTATCGAATCGCCCAAGGACGCCAACTGCTCATCGCTCATGGGCTGTGGGCTGTTGAGCCCGATGACGATGGCGCGCAGCTCGGCTATCAGTTGTTCGATAGCTAGGCGATCGCTGCGTTCATGGGTGTCGAAGACGGTGTCGGTGTTTGCCTTCATGCCGCGGGAGAGAAAACCCAGGTAGAGGCTGAGGGCTTGGCTACGGATGGCGGATATCCTGCCTTCCAAAAAGTAATCCGTCGTTTCCTTGATGTAGGCGCGGATACCCTCAAGGCAGAGGCGAATCCTATCTGCCTCGCTGGAGCCTAGGCGGGCCGAGAAAAGGCTGGAGAGGGCCATCTGAATCTCGTCCACGCCGGAATCCGGGGATGCGCGCAGCATAGCCTCGATATCGGGTGAGCGCAGGGGGAGGGGATATTTAGAAAGGAGCAAATCCAGGTCCCTTCCGGCTTGGCTGGGATGTGAGGGGCTTTCCGCCAAGGGTTTATGGGTTTTCGAATAGCCCTTGCCGCCACCGGCGCGCAAAATGGTGTCTAGCCCATACTCGGCAATCTGCGGGGCGTCGGGGCCGCGCATATACTCAACCAGGGACGGGAAGGTCTGAGTGGGCAGGTCGCGGAAGGCAAGCCAGTAGGCTTGGGCTATCTGGGCGCTCATGCCGATGTCGGCGGGAAAGGCGGTAAGGACGATGCGGAAGCCCCGAGTAAGGGCTTGGCGGGCACGCTCGCGCAGCTCGGGGCTTATTTCCTTGCCGGGAGCCACCGCGCGAATGACAAAGACGGTGGAACTGGCAAAGGTAAAAACAAGGCCGCGACGAGGATCGAAGTCAGGGTCGGCAAAGATGTCCGCCGCGTCAAAGACCGTTGAGCGCAGTAGATTGTCTTCGTTGGCGTCTTCCCGCGCCCCGCGGACTCCTCCGCGCCTTTTTGTGCCCACGTGGTCTATGTTGATGAGTATGCCTGCTTCTTCAGCGCCAAAGAATTCATAGCGCTCCTTGAGGAGCTCTACCGGGAGTTCCCGCACCCGGTTGCGCAGGGCCGAACCCTTGAAGATGAAACTTGCCCCGGTAGGCGGGCAATTGAAGGGCTCATAGGGTATGAGGTTGGAACCGGGCATGAAAACGGCGTGTTCGCATTCATAGGGGCTGGGGAAGACTTGGAATTCACGGCCGAGAAAATAGGCCGCCTTATTGTAGATCTCCCAGCTGTCTGGGTCAGCTAAGAAGCAATTGTGCCGCAAAATGGAACGCTTGAGTGATTCGGGGCTGAGGCTGGCGGGAGACTTTGAGCGGAACCAGTCCCAGGTTTCGTCCCAGGAAAGCGATGAGGGATTGTAGGCGAGGAAATCGTTGAGCAGGGATTGGATGGTAAAGATTTCCATGCTTGTGCTAGAGCCCTCCTGTGAGCATTGCCTCTAAGAGCCGGCTGAAGTCCGCAATAGTTTCGGCCTGCACGCCCAGGCGCCTCAGCTCCGCCCCATGCTCTATACCCTTTGTATAGGCGCAAAAGTGCTTTCTAAATTCAAGGCAGGCGGGAATTTCCCCAAAAATTTCGGCGGAGCGCAATAAATGAGAACGGGCGGCCTCAACCCGCTCTTCCAGGCTGGGCTGATTATAGCTGCCTGCCTCTAAAAACTCCCGCGTTTGGCGGAAGATGAAGGGATGCCCGATGGCGCCGCGCGCGAACATAAGGCCGTCACAGTTTGTCGCCTCCAGCATCGCCCGGCCGTCTTCCGGGCTAAAGAGGTCTCCTGAGCCAAAGACGGGGACGCTCGCAGCGCTCTTGAGCTTGGCAATCTTAGCCCAATCCGCTTTGCCGGAGTATCCTTGAACCTTGGTACGGGCGTGGAGGCAGAGCGCGGCCGCCCCGCCTTCTTGGGCATGCTCGGCGAATTCCAGGAAGTTTATGGAGGCTTCGTCCCAGCCGGAGCGGAACTTAACAGTAATGGGAATGTCCGTCTCTTGGCGCATGGCCTTGACGATTTTTGCTATAAGGGGTGGATTGCGCATGATGGCGGAGCCAGCCCCGCTCTTGAGAATCTTGGGGACAGGGCAGCCGCAATTAACGTCGATAATGCTTGGCTTGTAGGCGGCGGCAAGGCCGGCAGCCTTGGCCATCGTCTCTGCCTTTGAGCCAAAAAGCTGGATGGCGTAGAGTTTCTCGTTAAAAGCCCGCGGCATGAGGGCGGCAGTCTTTGCCGAGTCCCGGGTAAGGGCCTCGGCGCTGACCATCTCGGTGTAGCAGAAGTCCGCCCCGCCTTCCACGCAGACAGACCGATAGGCCGTGTCCGAGTATCCGGCTACTGGGGCAAGAAAGAGGTTCCCGGGTATGAGGACGGGCCCGACGGAGACGGGCCGCCACGTCGGGACATGCGTCATTCCTGAATGCGGAAGAAGTTCAAGCTGTTTTGATACAGCTGGTCGGCTAGTTCGGCTTCATCGTAGTCCAAGTGCTCGGCAAGGAAGCGTACGGTGGAGGGCAGGTATTCGGGCTTATTGCGTTTGCCCCGATATTCCGCTGGAACCATGAAGGGGCTTTCGGATTCTACCAGGATGCGATCCACCGGCACCACGTAGGCGGTTTCGTGGAGGTTGCGGGCATTACGGTATGTCAGATTTCCCGCAAAGGAGATGTAGAGGTTGTAGTTGAGAGCCTTCTTGGCAAACTCCGCGTCTTCCGAATAGCAATGCAAGACGCCGCCGGCTTCCGGCACCCTATCCTTGATGATGTCCAGCACGTCTTTGCCGGCTTCGCGGTTGTGGATGATGACGGGGAGGCTGAGGCGGTTGGCCAGTTCCAGCTGATCTATGAAAAGCTCGATCTGGGAATTCCTGTCTCCGAATTTATGGTAGTAATCCAAACCGATCTCGCCTACGGCCACGACGCGGGGCAACTTGGAGAATTCTTCAATCTTCTGCCGCCAGTCCCGGCCGGGATTCTGGACCTCTGAGGGGGAAACCCCGGCGGCGTGATAAACGTGGTTTGCCGTTTTCAAGTTTTCATAGACCTGGGTGAAATCCATGAGGCTATTGCAAATGCTCATGATCTTGCTTATGCCGGAGGCCTTGGCTTGCTGGCAAACGATGAGCTGTTCAATCGGGTCGTCAAAAATCAGCCCGATGTGGGCATGTGAGTCAAAGTACTGCATATGTCATCCATTATGCCTGAGATAGGACCCCTCCTATACGGGGGGGCGGTTTGAATTTAGCACAAGAGACCGGGGGAGTCAATGAAAATAGATTTCCCTCTATAACAATTAGACAAAAAGGAGAAAATGGAGAAAATGCTCGCTGTACGGAGAAAACACACTAAAACTACAGCTACCAGGATTTATACCACGGAGAGCACGGAGAGACACGGAGGAGGGAAAAAAGAGGAGGTTTGTAAGGGTTGAAGGTTTTTCTTCTTTCGTGTCTTTCGTGGTTAAAAAATCTTCTCGTCTTTGAACGCAAACTAGTAACCAGGATTTATACCACGGAGAGACACGGAGGGGGAAAAAGAGGAGGTTTGTAAAGGTTGAAGGTTTTTCTTTTTTCGTCTTCTTTCGTGTCTTTCGTGGTTAAAAATTCTTCTCTCATTCCTGCGCTAATAAGAGATTAGGATATAAACCACGAAAAACACGAAAATACACGAAAGGGGAAAGAGAGAGGAGGCAAGATGTTATTTTCTTCTTTCGTCTTCTTTCGTGGTTAAAAATCTTTACTTCTTTCAACGCAAACCAGCTACCAGGATTTATACCACGGAGAGCACGGAGAGACACGGAGGGGGAAAAAAAGAGGAGGTTTGTAAGGGTTGCAGGTTTTTCTTCTTTCGTCTTCTTTCGTGTCTTTCGTGGTTAAAAAATATTGGCTATCTCTCGCTTCTTCACATCCGGAAGGCCTCTCCCAAATAGATCTTGCGAGCCGTCTCCGACTCAAGGATTTCCTGCTTGCTGCCGGAAACCAGGATCTCCCCCAGATTGATGATATAGGCGCTGTGGGTGATCTCCAGGGTTTCGCGCACGTTGTGGTCGGTGATGAGGACGCCGATGCCGGATTCAGAAAGCTTGCGCACGATGTTTTTTATCTCATGAACGGCAATGGGGTCGATGCCGGCAAAGGGCTCATCCAAGAGGAGGAACTTGGGCTCGATAGCCAAGGCGCGGGCAATCTCCGTGCGGCGTCTCTCCCCGCCGGAAAGGGTGTAAGCATATTGCTTGCGGATATGGCCGATACCGAATTCCTCAATGAGAAAATCAAGGCGCTCTTTTCGTTGTGCCTGATTCAGGTCGCGGCGGGTTTCTAAAATGGAGTAGATATTGTTTTCCACCGTCATCTTGCGGAAGATGGAGGCTTCTTGGGGGAGATAGGAGATGCCCTCACGGGCGCGGCGGTACATAGGCAGCTTGGTGATGTCCATGTGGTTCAGCTTGATGAGACCCGCGGTGGGTTTTATAAAACCCACAATCATGTAGAACACCGTCGTCTTGCCCGCCCCATTGGGACCAAGTAAGCCCACGACCTCCCCGGTCTTCATGGAAAAGGAGACGTTCTTAACCGCCTGCTTTTTGCCGTAGACCTTTTTGAGGCACTCAACTTGAAGGCTGTGGTCTCCTACCTCTATCATGGCCTACCTCCCGCGCTCGGGCTGGGGCTAGCTTTAGGGGTCGGCGTTGCGCCAGGGCTCGATGTGGCGATAGGACTGGGAGAGTCACCAATATTCGGGGTGGAATCGGGGTTCGTACTGGCGTCGAGGTTCGGCGTAGATCCGGGCGCTGCGGATGCGTCAGGCTGGGGGCTCGAATCAGTACTGGGGCTTGCCGTGGGGCTTGAGCTCGGGCTGGGGCTGGCAGCGGCTTGCTTAATACTGCCTTTTACCGAGCCGTCTAACTTAATCTCGTTGTTGTCTATGTTGATGTCAATGCGGCTGGCGCGGTATTCGTCGCCGCCCTTAACCACGATGGGCAGACCGGTAAGTTCCAGGGTTTTTTCCTTGCGCCGGTAGAGGGCGTATTCGGAGCGGCAGACCATATCGTCCTTTAAGATGCGGACCCCAATCTGAATGACGGTTATCTCCGATTTGCCGTCGCTCTCCACGAAGGAGCCCTTGATGACTACCTTGTTCTGTTTGTCTTCCAGGATGGTCGGCCCTTCCATGCGCGAGAGTTCTTTTTTGCGGTCGTATTTGAGTGACTCGGTGGAGATAAGGAGTCCCTTCTTTGTGTCTAGCAGGGTAACGTTTCCGGAGCAAAAGGCATATTGGTTGTCCTTGCCCAGTATTTCGATACGGTCAGCCTTTATGTCGGCGTTGTCCATCTTGAGCTTGGCGTTGCCCACGAGGGTGGTTTTTTCCTTGCCCTTGGCCATCTCCGAGCTGACAGAATCCGCTTCAAAGCTGATGGTGTCCGCGCGCAGGGGTAGTTGGAGGAAAAGGCAGAGGCCGAGGATGCTGAGACTGATGGATCGGGGATTGATACAGCAGGGCTTGATGGATCGGGTCACGGCTCTTTGCCCTCGACGCCGTCTGCCTCGTCCGCGCTCTGCTCTTCTTCTTCATCCTCAACCTGAATGCTTCCCGTTGCGCGGCCTGAGAAGGAAAAACTGCGTTTGCGGGCGTTGGCGGTAAAGCCCTCCCCGCGGATGATGGAACCGTCGTCCTTGGTTATGGAGATGAGACGGTCGCGGCGGCCCTCGAGGGTTTTGCGCTCGTTGTCCCAGTAGAGGTAGCCGCCCTCGAGAGCGGCTTCATTGCGCTTTGAGTAAAAGAGAATCTCGCCGGAAAGCTCGGCGCTCTCCGTATTGGTGAAAAATATGGCGCTCGAAGCGCGGCCGGAGGTGAGGGCCTTGCCCGTGTTGCGCTCGTATTCCGCAAAGCTGACCCCGCTGAGCTTTGTCTGTTTGAGACTATCGAAAACGGAGGCCTCTTTGGCGTTGAGACGGAAGATGACTTGTCCCTTATCCACCACGGTATGCTCGAAGTTGCTCAAAATCGAATTGGGGATATTCTCCTCCATGCTGTCTTTGAGCTTGGCCTCGCCGTAATCGAAGCTACAGGCGGCAACGGCAAAAAGGGAGAGGAAGAAGAGACTGTGGCGGGTGAAGAACAGGCTGCGGCGCATTGATTTCATTATTCCCTGGATATTTATAGCACGTCAAGCCGCGAACTGCCCCTAGGCTGCGGCGGATAATTGGTAGTCATTCCCCATCTCTACGGCTTGCGCGGGAGCCGTGAATGGCGCAAAATATGGTTTACGATGTCGATGGAAACCTTCGTGGAGGCAGAGATCTGGACGGTGGCTAGAACGGAGCAGGGGAATGCCGTTCTCTTAAGGCCCATCGGTTCCGATATGGCCGTTCCTATTTTTATAGGCCCGCTTGAAAGCCAAGCCATTCTCATAGGGCTTGGCGGCCTTGAGCTGCCCCGGCCCCTGACCCATCTGACTATGATAGAAATGATGCGCAAACTGGGGGCTGAGCCCCTGCGGGCGGAGATCAACGACCTGCGCGACGGCACCTTTTACGCGCGCATGGTGATACGCGGCCCCCAGGGAGAATTCGAGATGGACATGCGGCCTTCGGACGCACTCGCCCTGGTATCCCGTTGTCACTGTCCCCTCTACATCGCGGAAGACATCGTTGACCAAGCGGGTGTCTCAATCCAGGATATCCATGAGCAAAGCCTTCCGGAAGAGGAAAAACCTAAGAACGAACTCTTTGAAAATTTTAGGGAATTCATTGGAAAGTTAGAATCGATGACCCAAAAAATGGGGGAAGCGATCCCGGCTTCGGAGCTGGAGGAGCCTCCTGCGGAGATAGGCGATGTCGCCGGGACTGATATGACCGAGCGAGATATCCTCCAAGCCGCCTTGGACAGGGCCGTGGCAAACGAAAACTACGAGGAAGCGGCCCTTATCCGGGACAAGCTGCACGAACTCGAGGGCGGGGCCTAATCCTACTGGAAGGTCAACCGCACCGTCTCGAGCTCGCTTTTGTGCTTCATCTTCAGGTAGAGGGTGCTGCTAGCGCGCACGTAGAGGTAACCTGAAACATTATAGCTTTCGAACTCGGAATCCGGGCTATAGGGTATGTCGTAGAGCTGTATCAGGCTGAAGGGCTTGAGGCCGAAGATAGTCATAAAATGCGTGGCCCCCTGGGGGAACTTGGCGCTGATGACCATTTGGCCTTGGCGGCTCTCGCACTTGACTTCCGGTGCGCAGGTCCATGCCCAGACACCCTGTCCCGCTTGTTTATTAAACGACACAACCCGAGGGTACCATGGGTTTTCCCACACAAGGCGATACACGTTCTCAGGTAACAGGACCCCGCTGCGCGAGGAAAGAGCCTTGTCCTTGAGGCCGATCTCGGCCGGTAGAATGCCTGAGTCGTCGCTTTGAGAGAGGACCCCCTGCATGAGGGCATGGCCGACGCCAGCGGCGCTCGCGGAGTGACGGTAGCCGCCCCAGGCCACCAGGGCATGGGCGGCGCGTAGCTGGGTCTTGATGTCGATGCGGGTTGAATCCGAGGCTAGGAAATAGCCCTCGGCCGTTTTAATAAGGGCAGAATGTAGTTTGCTTTCTATGAGGCCCGCGCGCTGTCGCAGAGGGTTTGCGTCACCGGGCAGATAGGCCTCAGCTTCAACAAGGCATGCCATAAGGCCGACCGCTTGGCGTATCCCTAAATTCTTGGGGTCAAGCTCCGCGGCAAAGCGGAAGAGTTCCTGACTCTTCCCGGCCTCCGACATATCCAAGCTTATCGACACGAGGTCGGGGGTCTCGAATACCGAGGCGTCCTTTGCCTGAACAAGGCGGCTCACCCGCTCGCTTTCTTTCTGTATCTCGGCATAGCGGGGCGCGCCGCGCCGCACGATGTTGCCAAAATAGACGTTGGACTTCCAGCTGAGGTTATCGGTCTTATTCTTGGCGATTCCGTTTAGCTTACCGGATAGGTTTTGATAGTCCCCGCGGCGGTAGGCTTCCGCCGTAAGGGCGATAAGGGCTTCTTCGGTAAAACGGGCGGCGTCCGAGCCCTGCTTCCAGGCTTCAAGGACGGAGTCGTAGCGGCTGTCTTGGAGGCCGCGGTAAACCTTATCCAGGTAGGTATCTATGAGGGACTTATAGTTTTTTTCATCCATTGCCGCCGGCAATTTCGAGTCTGGTACCGCCACCACGATGCGAACGGGTTCCTTTTTAGCCTGGAGGGATAGTCGGTTATCTCCACGCTTAAGTAACACGACATGGCGGCCCGTATCGAGTGAAGCGCCGATTTCCATGCCAAGCTCATATTCCTGGCGGCGGCTGATGACTGAGAGGCTGCGTTCCTTGATTTCCCTAAAAGAGGCGTTGGACAGGGTGTAGGGAAACTCTACCCCGGCGAGGGCAGGGTCTGAAAAACTGGCGCTCAGGCTAAAGGAATCGCCGGAAGCGGGAGCCTCGAAATCGATCTTTACCCCACGCTCGAAATTAACCCGTACCCCCCGCGAGGAGCGTTCATAGCTTTTAGGGAGGATGAGGGTCTTGCCGCCCTCGCTGCCGAGGGCGGATACCGGGAGGCTGTCTCCAAAGACGAAGCCGAAGCCGCGGAAGGATACGTTTAACTCGGCCGGAAAGCGATTTTTGGGGTTTTCCGCGTCTGAATAGGTCCCTGAGAGGAGGATGGGCCCAGCGGTTTCGGAAAAGCGTTCCCTTTTTGAAAATTGGAGGAAAACTAAGCCGGTAAAGACACCGATATAGATGAGTACGGTAAAGATTGAGCGTTGAAGGGTGTTGAGTTTCATCGTTTGCGCAAGTGTAGCAGGCCGATGGAGAAAATTCAACCTTGCCTAAAAAACCCGATCCGGCTAGTATTGCCGGAAACCACGAGTCGCCTACGGAGAAATTCCATGTCAAAGTCAAGCCTATCCTTGGCAATCGCCTTGTCCGCCGCCCTTGTGCTTCTTGGCTGCCCCAGTGCGCCAAAAAGCGTCAATTCCGGCCTGAGCAGCAACGCAGGCGCCCTAACGGTGAAGCCCGGCAAGGAAGTGCCGGTTGAGCAGGTAGGCAAGCTCTTGGAGCAGGATAAGCTAGCGGAAGCCGCCAGCGCCATGAAGAAGCTTGCCGAGGAAAAAAAAGCGGAACCCGGTTACAAGCTCCTCTATGCCTCCATCCTCCTTTCCGAGGGAAAGCTCGCAGAGTCTGAGGCTGTGCTTCAAGAGCAACTTGTCACGAACCCCAGCGACTCAGAGGCCCTGTTTATCATGTCTGCCATCGAGTC
Organism: Treponematales bacterium; assembly: GCA_041739325.1. Classification (GTDB taxonomy): domain Bacteria; phylum Spirochaetota; class Spirochaetia; order Treponematales; family JBGSOB01; genus JBGSOB01. Next base: position 20,981 of record JBGSOB010000030.1, on the reverse strand, counting down.
CGCCAAGGGCAATGAGCCCAAGCGCAAGGAATATCTGGACAAAACCCTGGCAAGCAAACCGGACCACGCCGGGGCCTTGGCCGAATATGGTGAGATCTGGGCCGACGCTGAGGTCTACGTAAAGGCGGAGGAGTCATTCCGCAAGGCCTTAGCCTCCGAGCCGAGGAATTCCTCCGCTCTCTTGGGCTTAGGCAGGCTCTATTACCGAGACCGGAAAAACGCCAACGCAGAGAGTATGCAGACAAAGGCGCTTGAGATAAACCCCAGCCTCTCCATCGGCTGGGCGGAGCGCGCGCGGACGCGCTACCAAAGCGGGCGCTACGATGAAGCCATGGCCGATATGGATCAAGCCTTGAAATTGGAGCCGGAAAACGCCTGGTACTACCTGGAGCGCGCCCGTATCGGTATTGGATCCGGAAAGCGGGACAAGTGCCTCTCAGACCTAGGTCGCGCCATCGAACTTGAGCCGAGCTACTTTTTGCCCTACATCTATCGCGCCGGCATGCATGAGGAAGAGGGCCGGGATAAAGACGCCCTGGCTGACTACAAGGCCCTCGTTAATCTTAAGCCGGATTATTTCTATGCCTTCGAATCCATCGGCATTTTGTCCATGAAGTTCGCGGATTGGGAGGGGGCGCAGAAGGCCTTTGAGGCCGCTTACAACGCCTCACCCCAGGAATTCGATTACGCCGTATTTACCGCCATTTGTTATTACCGGCAGGGCAAGCTTAAGGAAGGCCAAGCCTTCGCTGCGACGGTGCATCCGCGCATGGACCGGGAAAAGGAAGCGGGGACCTACCAGATGCTGCGGCTCTTTCATCAACCCGCGGACACTACCGAGGCAGAGCTCAAGATCATGGCGGACAAGCGCCTTGACCATCGGGCCCTGACTCTCTATTTTTTGGCGCATTACTGGCAGGTCAGGGGAAAGATCGACCTTGCCCGAAAATACCATATCGCCGTGCGCGATATGAATCGAAAGGGAACGATCGCGGATAGGGTGAACGAGATTGAGCTCTCGCGCCTGGGCGCGGAGTAGGGGGAGCCCGATGGGCGATGTCAGCACGGTAGAAATTGAGGGAGCGAGCGCGGCCGACACGGTGCGCCGGATATCGCTGGGTGACAGGGAGATCGTTTTAGTGGGCACGGCCCATATCTCCCAGGGTAGCGTTGACGAGGTGCGGAACATTATCCGCCAAGAAATGCCTGCCCGTGTCTGCGTGGAGATAGACGCAGGCCGTTTTAAGACGATGACGGAAAAGGCCAGTTGGGAGTCTCTGGATATCGTAAAGATCATCAAGGAAGGCAAGGCCTTCCTGATGCTGGCAAACCTCATGCTGTCTTCCTTTCAGCGGCGCATGGGAGCCAATTTGGGAAGCAGCCCGGGAGAGGAAATGCGCGCCGCCGTGGATACCGCTACGGAGCTTGGCATTCCCTTCCATTTTTGCGACCGCGAGGTTGCCGCCACCCTGCGCCGCGCTTGGGGGCTTTCCGGCTTCTGGAACAAGATCAAGCTTCTTTCCGCCCTGCTTTCCTCTGCCTTTTCCAACGAAAAGTTGTCAGAGGCGGAGATCGAGGCAATGAAGAAAAAGGGCGCGGTGGAGGACATGATGGGCGAGCTTGCCGCCTACCTGCCAAAGGTGAAGGAAGTCCTCATAGACGAGCGCGACCGCTACCTGGCTTCCAAAATATTCGAGAGCGGCCCGGGCAAGGCGGTTGCCGTTGTCGGCGCCGGGCACATGAACGGCATTGAGGTATGGCTGGCAAAATTGGCCTCCGGCGAGGTAAGCCCCGAGGTAAGAGAGCTTGAGGTCATACCCAAGGCATCCGTCTTCGGCAAGGCCCTGGGCTGGATCATCCCGATTGCCATCGTGGGGCTTTTGGTTTCCGGTTTTTTCTTTTCCGGGGCTAGCCTGACCCTGGAGAAACTCCTGCAGTGGGTGCTCTGGAACGGGAGTCTGGCCGCCCTTGGTTCCCTCATCGCCTTTGGCCACCCCCTGACGATCCTGGTGTCTTTTTTGGGCGCTCCCTTGGGGACCCTCAACCCCTTCATGGCGGTAGGCATGTTTTCAGGCCTCTGCGAAGCCGCCCTGCGCAAGCCGCGGGTAGAGGATTTTGAAAATCTTTCCAATGATATTACCAGCATCAAGGGCTTTTGGAAAAACAAGATTACCCGCGTTTTGCTCGTTTTCTTTCTTTCCTCGTTAGGCGGGGCAATAGGCAACTTCATCGCCCTTCCCTTTTTGACCAGTCTCTTGTTCAAATCCTAAGGAGGATTTTATGGCAAAGTCACCGAGTACCTTCGCCTTCCGCTTGAGTTTGGGAATCTTCTTTATTTTTCTGGGGCTTTGGGGCGTCCTGCCCAATGTTGACGAGGGAATCTTTTCCCTGAATAACCGTGTTCAATGGATCGAGGTCGTCTTTGGCTTGGTGGAACTTGTCTGCGGCGCCTTTCTAGCCATCTCCGCCTTTGTACGGCTCCGGCTTAAGACTGTTAGTTCGGCAACCGCCGTCATCCTTGTGTTCTGGCTTCTACGTGTTTTCCTTTCCCGCGTGCTCTGGGGTATGACCTTTACCGACGCCGGCATCGGCTTCCATCCGGTCTTCCATGTCTGGATACTCGTGCTCAGCTGCGAATTGATCATTGCCAGCTGTCTTTGGATCCTTCTCAAGGCCCTGAAGGAAGCCTAGGCCCATGAAGCCCAAGCCCGCTTTTTCCCGGCTCTTTTTTGTCCTTGTATCGGGCCTTTGCCTGAACTCCTGCGTGGCGCGATCGGATGGGCTTGGATATGCCTTGGAAGGAAGGTGGGCGGGCTCCATTCAAAGCTCGGATGGCCTCAGGCTTCCAACCATCCTTAGCATCACGCAAAACGATAAAGGCCGTTTAGTGGCCCATATCCAGAGCCCGGGCCAGAGCCCGCAGAGTTTTAAGGCCGCAGAGTTGCGTTTTGTCGGCCAAGCTCTTGGATTGCGCTTTTCAAAACTCGATGCCCGCGCATCCCTCGTTTTGAGCGAGGGCGGGGCTCTTCTTTCCGGAAGCTGGAAGCAGGGCGGGAAGGACTCAGCGATTCGCCTTGAAAAAACGGCGGAAGACTCAGTCTTTAGCCGCGCCCAAGAGCCACGGCCGCCCCTTAGCTACGAGAGCGTGGAAATTACCTTCCGCAACGAGGAAGCCGGTTTGGACTTCCAGGGAACCCTCAGCTACCCCCGTGTCGGGAAGGCAAAGGCGGGTATCGTCCTTGTAAGCGGCTCCGGCCCCCAGAACAGGGATGAGGAGCTTGCCGGGCACAAGCCCTTCCTTATTCTCGCCGACAGATTGAGCCAAGCCGGCTATGCCGTTCTGCGCTACGACGACCGTGGCCTCCATACCAGCCTTGAGAATTTCAACCAGTCGACATGCTATGATTTTCTTTCCGACGCTGAGTCGGCGCTGGCCTATTTCCGCAATCAAGATATCGTAAAGGTTTCGCGCTTTGGCATCCTTGGCCACAGCGAGGGCGGCATTGTCGCCGCCTTGGCCGCGCTCAAGCCGGGGCTCTTAGACTTTGGCGTTCTGTTAGGTTGCCCCGCTTACGCGGGGGATCAACTCCTCCTCCAACAAAGCGGCGCCCTCATGCGCGCCGAGGGAAGGCCGGAGATATCGATCCAGGCGGCGGAAAAGGCCAATCGCGCTATTTATCAACTTATTTTGAGCAAAGAGCCGGGTAAAGATTTGAAGGCAAGCCTGGAAAAAACCCTCTTGAGCTACGGGGTGTTCGGCAAGGCGGCTAAGGAACAGATAGAGATTCTCAGCAGTCCTTGGTACCGCGCCTTCTTAGCCCTCGATCCCTATCCAGCCCTCAGCGCGGCTGAGGTCCCCATCCTTGCACTCTACGGCAGCAAGGACCTCCAAGTGCCCGCGCCGGAAAACCCGGAGCGCATGACCTTAGCCTTAGCGGCAGGCGGGAATTCTTATTCTCGTGTCCAATCGCTTGATGGCCTGAATCACCTCTTCCAATCCATCTACAGTCAATCATCCATAGGCAAAAGCCAACTGAGCGGCCACCCGCGCGAGTACGGCGGCATAGATGAAACCATGAACGAAGCGGTTTTTGAGGTGCTTTTACCCTGGCTAGAGGGAGTTGAGCCTCAATAGTTCTGACCAATGGGCAGCTATCAGGAAGCTATGAATTTTCTCCTGCTTTTCTAGTAAAGCGCGACTTCACGCGATAGCTTGGCTATAGTGGCGCACGTGAAGGAGATAGAAATGAAAATGTTAACTGTGGGTATTCGATTATCTTTTACAATGCTTGCGATGTCTCTTTTATTTATTGGCTTAGCGGGATGCCCCAGCGCTAGTGGACTTGCGCCCAGTCCGACTGCCAGTCCCAACGACCAGCAACCCAGCCCATCTCCCGTGTCTGGGGAAAGGGCTTTGAGTGCCGGAATCATCTGTCTGCCCTCGACTTTTGTTGGGCAAGAGCTAGAGGCTGAGGCCCTCGCTGGAGAAGCCTCCGTAGCTTACCATTGGAGCCTTGAACGGCCAGTCGATTCTACCGCGGAGCTATCGCAAATCCAAGGTAGCCGGACCTCTTTCATCACAGATCGGCCTGGTCGTTTCACCCTCGTGCTTTCACCAGAGGTACCAGGGAGAAGCAGCGAAATAAGCCGAGCTGGCGTTCTTGTATTCCCGGCTTGGAGCGCGCAACTCTATGTGCGCTCGGGCGCGGGTGGTAGCCCGAATGGGAGCCAAAGTCAGCCCTACCCCAGTATACAATCCGCGCTTGCGGCCGCGCCTGACGGATGTAACATCCACATTGCGGCGGGGAGTTATGAAGAAAACATAATCATGCCTACGGATCGGAGCATATCCCTTCGTGGCGGCTACTCAAGTGATACCTTTGACACCCGCGATCCTTCTTCATATCAAAGCATAATCCAGGGCGTATCCACATCTCCCGTCGTTAGTATTGTCTATCAGGGCGATGAGAATCACAATCTCATGCTGAGCATTGATGGAATGGTCATGCGCGGGGGCAATCGCGGCGTCTTTGCGCAAAATGAAGGTAACGGCGGAATGTTGGTTGTGGAACTAGTGAATAATGTTATCGAGGATAATGGCGATCTGTCCGATGAGGGTGCCTTTGGCGGTGGTATTTGCCTTGAAGGGGCAATTGCCATTTTACGTGGAAACCGCATCGCGAACAACCGAGCCGGAAGGGGCGGGGGTTTTTCCATCGTTACTCATGAGTTGGAGTATCAGCTTTTGGTTGAAGGAAACCAGGTGCTAGACCATCAGATTTCTGGCGACCATGGGGCCGGAGCCTACATTCAAGCTTATCGCGGCCTCATACTGGATAACGAATTTAGCGGAAACCGCATAAATAAGGAATGGGGCTGGGGCGGTGGGCTAATAATCGATGGGAACCGCTACTCTGGCTTCAATGAAAGCACCTTTATCCTCCTCAGGGGTAATCGCTACATTGAAAATTACGCACCATCGATAGGAACCGGTCTCTTCATTGACGAGGGTGCGAATGCTAGGCTGTACAATGAGCTATTATACGGTAACTACAACAGCGATGAGAGCCGTTCCGGCCCACTCTACATTGACGGCGAAACGGGCAGCTCAGTTGCGCGAACGGAGGCGCGCAACTGCACAATCGCCAACAATCCAGCCCTGGATTACGGAGAGGGCGCGGCTATCGTTGTAGAAGGCGGATCTGTTCTTGAATTAAAAGACTCTATTCTCTGGGGGAATGGGGAGGATGTCCAAGAGGCTTCCGAATTCAGCGTTAGTGGAACATCGAGTCTTATAATCGCCAATAGCATTCACGCTCAACCTGAATCAGACATATCGGGCTTGCGATTCATCGATTGTTTGGTAGCGGATCCACTCTTTATCGATCCAGCTTTGGGGGATTTCCATCTACGCTCCCAAGGCGGGCACTATGCCGCTGGGATCTGGATCCAGGATAGCCAGCATAGCCCAGGTGTGGATGCAGGCGAATTGAAAAGCGCATTTTCCCTTGAGCCTCAACCGAACGGGGGTCGGGTCAATTTAGGGGCTTATGGCAATAGTCCCCAAGCCAGTAAAAGCCGTTAGCAGGAAAAGGGCGATTCGCGGTTTTAAATATTTATAGACACTTATTCACGGTACGTAGGCAGGCCCGCAGAGAGCCTCATCGCTATAGACCGTGCCCGTCTCGGTGTAGGCGATGTTTGATATCCAGTACCAGTAGCTGCCAGGCGCGGGCGGGGTATCCACGAAGCTTGTTGCGCCGTTGACCTGTCCGTTAATGCCTGGGGAGTAGGCCGCGATTCGATCCGTGCCCTGCGCATTCGTAGCGCGGAAGATGCGGAAGGTTGAGCAAATGTCGGGCTTTGTCCAGGTCAAACGGACATCGCTTCCCTGGACCTCTGCCTTGAATTCGCGCGGCATGGAAAGGATTCCTCCCCAGAGGTAGCCCGAAGCCATGAGGCTAGGGGCGCTAGCTTCGTACTGACCGTCTACAAGGAAGGAATTCTTCGCCCAGTAGTAGTAGCGGACTCCGCGTAGGGCTTCTTTTTCTTCCATTCCAAGCGGGAGGTCGGGCAGCTGCCTAAAGCTCTCGCCCTCGGCCGACCCAATGAATATCCAGTCAGACTCATTGCTGTCCGGGGAGAGGGAGGCGCTGATAGATGTGCTATTAACCGGCACCCCGGTTCTCCAGGTAAGGGATATGGCGTTGAAATCTCCATCGTTGGCCTTGAGGTCGTAGGGGATGGGGGCCGCTCCATAGGCTCCCCGGCGCGATCCGAAGCTCCAGGATGAGCCGTCGCGGGAGCCTTCGACGCCATGGGGGCTCAGGGCGGAGATTTCGTAGAAATAGTTGCGGTCGGGCTCCACGCCCGTATCGAGGAATTCAAGATCTTCCGTTTCCGCGACAAACGCGAAGCCTTCCCTGTCAAAGTTGCCCGAACTCCAAAGGTCGGGAGCGCGGTACACACGGTAGGACTCTGACCATTGCGGCTTTTCCCATGTGAGGAAGATGCCGTCGGCCCGCGTGGATTTGCTTACGCTGATATTTGTGGGATAGCCCTCGGGCGGACTCTTCCAGTCTACGAGCCAGCGCAGGGTATCAGCGCAGGAGGAAAGGAAGAGCGCGGCTGAGATAACGGCGAAGAGGGTGAAGACTGTGAAGGGGGCCATTGCCCTTGCTGCTTGAGTTTTCATACCCTTAAGTATAACGCGGAGCGGCTTCGCGCGCTCATGCTTTTGCCCACAAAAACGGCATCTTTAGTGGACAGCCTCTTGCTCAGCCTGGAAAAACAGGGCGTTCCTATAGTACCAGGTTTTCCTGTCCCTCTCCGTAGACCAGTTACCTGAAAAAAGGAAACGGCCTTTATGTACTATACCATTGAGCGGATAGACTAAGGGACTTTCCAACCAGGACTTGCCGAGCTCATTGAGGGTGGCCAGGCTTGGGCAAGCGCTTATTTTCCCCCTATCTCTCGCGCCATATTTTTGAGGGCGCTGAGGAAAGCGGTCTTTTCCTCTAAGATGGGGAAGTGTCCCGAACGCTCGAATTCGATGAAGGTCTTTCCCTTAGGTGCGACGACCGATTCGAAGTATTCGCGCGCTAGGTCGATCGGCGTGTTGTAGTCGGCGCTTCCCATGCAGAGGTAAAAGGGGACTTCAATACGAGTCAGGCTTTGACGAAAATCAACGCGCATTTGTTCCGCCCACACGTTTTTGGCGGCTGCCCTGCCCCGTAGCTCGATATTCGCGAAATCGAAGATGCTATATTCCTTCGAGCGGAGCATGCCTCCGATGATCTCCTTGTTTCCCAGCTTCTTATAGTCGTAGTAGACCCCGCCGATTTTTTCCAGCCAAGAACGCTGGAGGGCAAGTTCCTTTATGACTTGCTGGCCATTCTCGTCCAGGTAGGGCGGTGTCAATTTTCCCAACTGGGCGATAGCCTTGGTCTTCCCGACTTCTTTTGCCTTGGCCACAGCCCATTGGTAGGAGCGCCGCTCGTTATCGATTCCAGAAATCATCTGCCCTATGCCCATGTAGGCATGGAGTTTTTCCGGTATTCTACCCGCCACCGTCAATCCCAGGAGTGAACCCCAAGAATGGCCGATGAGGTAGAGCTTTTCCCTGCCATGGCGCTTGAGCAGGATGTCGATGAGTTCCTCGGCGTCCCTCACGTAGCGATCGATTGTGATATTGGTTTCCGGTTTTTTGGGGTAGGAGCGACCCACTCCGCGTTGGTCGTAGAAAACGACGAGGAAATCATCCTCCCAATCCTTGAGCATGTGCTGATAGGGAATGGCGGGTACCCCAGGACCGCCATGTAGGTACAGAAGAATGGGTTTTGTCTTGTCTTTGCCGCGGGTGAGGACGAGTTGCTTTGCCCCACCGAGCTCTATGTACTCCAAGCTCTGAAGTCCCTGTTGTCCCGGCTCAGCCTGCCTAAGCTGGGTACCCGCGCAGGATAGGCCCATGAACGCGAACGCGATACTTGCTATAGACATAAGCAAACCTGAGACCTTGGCGATTCCGAGGGATAGATTCCTTTTCATAGTGCCTCCTAAAAACATATAAGGAATCTAGCCTGGTTTTTCCGGTTTACCTATGGGAAAGTCTCCTCATATTGATGTGCTTGATCTCCTGCGGGCATGGGTATTCATGCCTAGAGCCTGAAAAACGGTACTTTACGCTCAAAGGGCGATGGCGTAAGCTTGCTCTATGAAGCATCTTCTCACCGCCTACCTGGCGGCGACCCTCATGATAGGTTCAGCGGCCCTCCTGGTGCTATTTTTGGCAAACCGTAAGCTGAGAAGCAGGGCTCTGAGCTATTTCATGGCTATCTGCGCTTGTTTGGAAGTCTCGGTACTGCATAATCTCCTCCTTTTTTATATGGGCATTAACGTGTCGGATAGGCTCAGCCCCGGCCTGCTCATTTTTTTATTTTCCAGTCTGCCCTTTGGCTACCTGATGCAGGCCCTCATACCCATTTTTACCAATCGGCTCTACAATCTGCCCTGGGAACGCGCGGCTAATCGAGTAATTTGGATTATTACGGGCTTGCAAGGCATCTTGACCCTCACGCCGTTTTTTGCCCGTTACGATGCGCAGAGCGGCATCTTGAGCTTGGGACCGGCCTACTACAGCAACAGCGTGCTTTTGCTCTGCGCCCAGCTCTACCTGCTAAGCAATGCCATCTTCAACCATAAGCGCTTGCCGCCCGGTATACGCCGTCTCGTCTTGCTCGGCTTAGGCGTTCTCCTTGTGTCGCTACCTGGGCTTGTGCATGACATTACCTATTTTCAAGGGCGGCCCCAGATTGGCGTGGTGCCGGTTACCTTCATCTATTTTCCGGTTTTTTTCTTGATCATTTCCGTCTGCTGCATCATATTCGGCCTGAGATTCCTTATGCGCGTGGGTGGCGATTCACTGTCAGCTGGGCTCGTGTCGCCGGAGTCACCTGCTAGCGCGTTGGCACAACGCTTGGCGGCCCTCGGCGCCAGCCAAGGCCTCTCTGAACGCGAGCTTGAAGTGGCTGCCCAAGTGATAGAGGGCTTGGGGAATAAACAAATCGCAAGCCGTTTGGGGGTTTCGCCGAAGACGGTCAACAACCATATCTACAATCTCTACCGTAAGCTCAAGATAAATAGCCGTTTCGAACTTATGGCCCTTTGCGGCTACGCGGGTCGAGGCTGATGCCGGACTAGCGTTCACATTTCCTCGAATTCCGGCACGGACTGCATGGACTGGCTGTGGCGGCCCAAACCCAAGTTAAGGAATATACGCGATGACAATTTTTTTACTAAATGGAAGCCCACGGGGAGAGCGCAGCCTCAGTTTGCTGTTAAGCCGTGACTTCGTCTCCGGTCTGCAAGAAGAGCGGCGTGTCCGTGGTGTAGATGCGGCCATGGTTGAGGAATGCCATCTGGCGAAGGCGGATATCCGCCCTTGCAAGGGTTGTTTTTCCTGCTGGAAGGGCGGGAAGGGCAGCTGCGTGATCAAGGACGATATGTCCAGCCTCCTGCCCCGCTTTTGCTCCGCGGACCTGGTAATCTGGTCCATGCCCCTCTACCACTTTGGCATGCCGGCCTTGATGAAGGGCTTTGTAGAGCGGACCCTTCCGGGGGTTCATGGCGAGATTGTGGACGATGGAAGGGGCGCCTTTACCCATCCTCCCAGGGAAGACCATCCCTCCAGGGATGGTAATGGCTCACGGGATGACAAGATCTCGTCCGAAGGCAAAAAGGCCTTTACCCGCAACATCCTCATCAGTAGCTGTGGTTTTCCCTCACGCCTCAATAACTATGAAGCCCTCCACGCCCATCTGGACCAGCTCTGGGGCCGGGGGGCATGGGAGCGTATTGAATGCGTAGAAGGTGAACTACTGGGAATTCCGGCTATGAACGCGTATTCGGCGCCCTACCGTCAGGCCATGCGTACTGCAGGATCGGCATGGGCGGTGGCAAGGAGCGAAGGCAGGGAGTGGAGGGGCTTTAGCCCCGAGCTACGAACTATCCTGGATAGGCCCATGCTTGAAGAAAAAACCTTCCTAAAATTGGCCAACGCGAACTGGGGAGTCCCAGGCTCTGACCCTCTAGCCTCCGGCGCGAGTATAGCGGAGGGCGCGGGCGGCATTCCCTCACTGACGCAAAAACGGGAGGAGGCGGGGATCTTCCTACGGCAGATGGCGATTCTCTTTAATCCGGCAAAAGCCCCTCCTGAGCCGGCCGTTTTGGAGATGCGCTTTACGGACCTAGAGCGTAGCTGGTTCTTCCTTATGAAAAACGCGGAGTGCCTCGTTTTGGATGATGCCCCAGAAGGCGGGGTGACAACGACAATACACACGAGCTACGAGCTGTGGCAGAAGATAAGCAGAGGCGAGGTAGACGGTTCCACAGCTATGATGCAGGGGCTCTACCGCGTCAGCGGGGATGGTGATCTTCTCATGCGTATGGCCGATGGTCTCTTTAGCGGGGCTCCTCAGGTCACTGATACAGAGGCCATGCTTGCCCCATCCGCCACTGAAAAGGAAAGCCGGCCGCAAGGCTTGTTTTTTGCATTGTTACCCTGGCTCATCGGCTGGGTAGGCCTGCCCTTGGTAAATCGGCTGCCCTTGAACTGGACCCTCAGCCTCATGCTTGGCGCCTCTGCCGTGGTGCTCAGCCGCTCCGCTGGGCGTAAGGCTAGCACATGGTTCGAGCGGATAAACCCCCTGTGCATGGTCCTGTTTATCCTTGCCGGTTTCATCTTCCCTGATTTCCTGCGGCTCTACGGCGCCCCGCTTTTATACGCGGCTTCCGCCCTGCTGTGGGGCTTAAGCGCCTTCAGGCGACCCCTCACTTCCGATTATTCCGCGCCGGATTATCCGGCGGCTATCCGCGCACATCCCATTTTTAGGGGTACAAACCGCGTCATGACCCTTTTTTGGGCAGGTGTTTTTTTCATTCAAGCCGCCCTCGCGTTCCTTTTGGGTTTTTCAACCCTGCGGCCCTATACCGGTCTAATTCTCCAGGCGGTCTTAGTGCCGGCCCTCGTGTTTACCCGTTGGTTCCCCGCCTGGTATTCCGCAAAGCGGATGGGCCTGGGAGGAAAAACATGATCGTCGTTGAAAATCTAAGAAAGGTATACCGCGTCAAGCGACGCTCGGCCGGAATCCTCCCCGCGCTGGGGTCCATTTTCAGTCCGCGCTACGATGAGGTGGAGGCCCTGCGGGGTATCTCCTTCCGTGTGGGTCCGGGCGAGATTGTGGGCTATATCGGCCCCAACGGGGCGGGGAAGTCTACCACCATCAAGGTGATGAGCGGCATCCTTGTACCGGACTCCGGCTCCTGCCTCATCAAGGGGCGGGTGCCCTGGAAGGAGCGCAAGGCCCACGTTGCCGGGATTGGGGTTGTCTTTGGGCAACGCTGTCAGCTTTGGTGGGACGTTCCGGTTATCGATTCCTTCCAGCTCTTGCGGGACATCTACCGGGTGGACGCTGTGGCTTTTAGGGAAAACTTGGATGAGCTTGTGGCGGCCCTGGATATCGGGAAGATACTTGGGCAGAGCGCCCGCTCCCTTTCCCTGGGGCAGCGCATGCGCTGTGAGTTGGCGGCGAGCCTTCTCCACGCACCGGAGATCCTCTTTCTGGATGAACCGACCATCGGTTTGGACGCTGTCTCCAAGCTTGCCGTGCGCGAATTTCTGGCGCGCGAAAATAAAAGGCGGGGTCTGACCCTCATCCTGACCACCCACGACATGCATGATATCGAGGCTCTTGCGCCCAGGGTCATCTTGATAGGCAAGGGGGAGATACTTCACGACGGCTCCTTCGCAGACCTGGTAGCCGGGCGGCGTGATAAGGGTATAGAAGCGGCCATAGCCGGGCTCTATGGCGAAATGGGGATAGCCTGATGGCAAAGTACATCGCTGGAAAGCGACCCTCGGCAGCGGCGCCCTACCTGGGCCTCTTCCGCATGCGGCTTATCCGGGGCCTTTCGTACCGGGCGGCGGCCATTGCCGGGATTTGTACCCAGTTTTTCTGGGGCTTTATGCTTATCACGATTTTCCAAGCCTTCGCGCGTTCGGGCCTTTCCCCCATGAACGATTCCCAGCTAGCAAGCTATGTCTGGCTACAGCAGGCCTTTTTAGTCCTTATCGTCCTCTGGTTCCGCGACTCCGAACTCCTACGCAGTATCTGCTCGGGAGACGCAGCCTATGAGCTCTGCCGCCCGATAGACCTTCATGCTCTCTGGTTTGCCCGACTCTTGGGCGGCCGCATGGCGAGCGCTGCCCTGCGCTGCCTGCCGATACTCCTCTTAGCCTTTTTTCTGCCCCAGCCTTGGGCCCTGCGCCCGCCCGTATCGCCCCTTGCCTTTGGGGCCTTTGCCCTCAGCCTGGGGGCCGGCGCCTGCCTGATGACGGCTATCGCCCTCTTTGCCTATGCCATAACCATGGTGAGCCTTCATATGCAGCTGGGCTTTCTTCTCCTTATACCCCCGGTAGAGTTTTTAGCCGGCATGCTCGTTCCTCTTCCCTTCTTCCCGGAATGGGCCCAACCCATCCTCAGAGTGCTGCCCTTCCGCTATGTGGCAGACCTTCCCTTCCGCCTCTGGTCCGGATCTATTCCCCTGCTAGAGGCTCCCCGCTTGATCGGCCTCCAGTTTGCGTGGCTGGCCCTGGCACTGCTGGGATCGCGCATGGCTTTGAAGGCAGCCCTGCGTCGCCACCAGGTTCCGGGAGGCTAGGCCGATGCTCTACCTGCGTTATCTCTTGATAGGCCTTCGCGGTCAGTTTAGGCTCAAATGGAATTTTTGGCTTTTAGCCTTGGGGCAGTTGGGGATTGCCCTCTCCAGCCTCCTCGCGGCCCTTGTGCTGCTTACGCGCTTTAAAAGCTTGGCCGGGTATTCAGCCATGCAGATACTCCTCATCTATGGTGTGGCGAACGCCTCTTTTGCCTTGATGGAAATCTTTGCTCGTGGCTTCGACGCCTTTTCCGGCATCCTCTCCCAGGGGGAGTTTGACCGCATCCTCCTACGGCCAAGGGGCACGGTGCTCCAGGTATTGGGTGCTCGGGTGGAGCCTTCGAGGATAGGGCGCCTGGGCATAGGCCTTGCCTGCCTGGGCACGGCGGTTTTCAGGCTTTGGCCCGCCCTCTGCGCCCAAGGTCCCTTGTTTTTGGGTATGCGGCTCCTCTGCCTGGCCCTCATGTTTTCAGGCTCCTGCGCTATCATCTTCGCCCTCTTTGTCTTAGGCGCCAGCTTTAGTTTTGTGACGATGGATAGTCTGGAAATTATAGCGATCTTTACCGACGGGGGCCGGGAGATGAGCCAGTATCCCCTAGCCATCTACCCACGCTGGATGCGGAGCTTCTTTACCTTCATCGTGCCCTTTGGCTGCGTGAATTACCTGCCCCTGGAATTCGTTTTGGGAAGAGCCGGCTCAAGCCCCTGGGCTAGTCTTTTGCCGCTGGTGGGCTTTGCCTTTTTAAGCTTAAGCTTTCTAGCCTGGAAGGCGGGGATCAAGCGACACGTTTCAACCGGCTCCTAAGCTGATTCCACCGAGAAAATCCGCGTCTTTTCCGTTTTTCCGCGCAGGCTCGTTTTACCCAGGTATTCTGCCTTAAGGCTTTTGGGAAGACCGGGGCTCTGGTTGAGCATATCCATCGCCTCGCCGGACACGAGTAAAGAGCGTTTGAGCTGGTTACAGGCGCCTTCGATGCGGGCCGTCGTGTTGACGGCGTCGCCTAAGTAGGCAATTTCCATGCGATAGTCCCCCATTTCACCTATGACTGCCGTGCCGAAGTGGAGACCAGCCTTGAATTCCGGGATGAGGCCGTAACGCTCTTGGTAGCGTTGAGCGCGGCGCCCGACCGCTTGGCGCACCTTGAAGAAGCACTCAAGGCAGGCCGCGTGGCGCATGCCCCTTTTCTTTTTCCAGACAATGATAGCCTCGTCTCCGACGTACTTGTAGATCTCTCCTCCCGTTGCCTCCACAGCCAAGGAAAGGTCGAAGAAGAAATCGTTGAGGAAGGATAAGAAACGCAGGTGGCCTATTTTTTCCGCTATCGTGGTCGAGCCGCTGATGTCCAGAAACATGAAGAAACGCTCTGCTTGAACCGGGCGGTGGTAGAGGCCGACGATGATGCGCGCCAAGACCCCCTGCCCGATTAGGCGGTTAAGAAGGAGGATAAATTGTGAGATCAAGGCAAGGGCGCCGAAGACCAGGATGCCCAGTAAAAAATCACGCCGCAGTACCATGCTGAACAAGCTGGTGTTTTGGTCGCGCAAACCCATCTCTGAGAAGATTAGCAGCATGACGGAAAAAATGATCAAGACGTCGACGAGGGTGCTGATGGCGAGGATGGCGACGGAGGGCAAACGCTTGAGGAAGGGGTCCTTTATAAGACGCTCAAAGCTGAGCATTAAGGCCAGGGCGATAAAGCCCACGATGCCCGCAGCCGCGGCCATGAGCAGGAAGTCGTGGCCTTGGTCCACGAAGGGGCCGATAAAGGCGGATGCCACGCCGCCGGTCAAGGCGGGGATCAAGATACCACGTAGTAATTTTCTTCTGAGCGCCACCATGCCTTTCCTCCTGGGTGTCGGAGTAAGTATAGCACGCGGCTACGGAAATGCGAGCTTCAAAGAGCCAAGGATGGATTATCCTTGACCCTTAGGCTTGGGGGCTATGCTTACATGTCTTACTAGGTAAATATGATAAAATCGTAAATGGGAGTAAGTGGTTGATTTTATAATTTTTAGTATATTTTCGCAGGAAGCTGTATAATATGCCTATGAAAATAGGAAAACTCAGCCTTTTACGTTTATGCGTATTCATTGCTTTTTGTTTATTTTCCGTCGTTTCTCCTGCCCAAATAATCAAGAAACAAAAAATTCTCACCATGCCACCTGGATATAGGCTCATTTACGCTCTGCAGGACGTGAGGGGCGCTTTCCTTGCCGTGGCCGGGCCTATATGGGAAGAGAGCGGAGACCCTCTGTTCGTTGACGAGGGTATTGGTTTTCGGCAAACTGAGTATTTTTCATTCGGCAGTGCTCTTCTTTCGCCTGATGGGAAGCGTGTTATTTGGACCGCACGTGTCGAAGCAAGAAGCGATACGGAAGAATTGACGTATCTAGAATGCGAAAACGAGCGATATGGCCCGTTCAAAGATATCGGGGAATTGTTATGGTCCTCGGATTCTGTTCATTTCGCAATTAAAGCATACCTTACATCCGGAGAAAGATGGCATATTAATGGCAAGGATATTGAAGCACAATCTGTAAAATATTTTTCTACAGGACATGGTTACGCTATGCAAAAAGCGAAAGGTTTTTCAATAGTTTTAGATAGAAACTTATCCTGGGATTTTATGGGATATATGCCAAACAACATTTTTATCTCTTCTGGCGGGTTCGAATTTGCATTTGTTTTGGAAAGAGAAGGGTTGGGCTTTTTTTTTGTGAGTGACAAGGGAGAGTATGGCCCCTTTGCGCTCTGCGAATTTCTTGGTTGGAAAGGGTCTATTCCACGCTACGCGGCGCTCCGAAAAACCGATCAAGGTTTATCCTGGTCCGTTTTTGAGGGGAATACTATTCTTCTTGGGCCCTTCCCCTCATTCACGACGCCGTATCCACTTTACTTTCCAAAGGCATTCTCTGATGTCGGTAATCGATTTGCTTACGCTTATCCCAACCAAGGCAAGTATTATATAAAAGAGTCTAAAGGCATCCATGGGCCTTTTTCTAATGTCACTCAAATATGCTATTCATCCGACGGGAGTACATTCCTAGCTGTCGTGGACGGATTCTGGAAAACCAGCTTACGCGCAACTGATGTGAACCCTTGGGATATGAGGGCTGATAGCTGGATATATGGTGACGGATACCGATTTAGTTTGCAAGAGGTGTTAAAAACAGATTTTCTTAAACAAGAGAAATATCTGAAAATTAAATCGGTTGCGGCTAATGGCTCATCGCTACTTGCATCCTGGTCTGGGCGTAATGTAGAAGGGCTTCCTGCTGTCTGGTTAGCTCGAGACGGTAAAGGGCAAGAGCTCTTCATTAGCGATAAGAAATGGGCTTTGGGGCTAGATATTCCCACATCAGCAGGGTCCCTACCTTCAATATGGATAGAAACGCGTGAGGATGGCGGAAAATACGTATGGCAGGATGGAAAGGCGCATGGACCATATTCCATGGCCTATGAAAAAAAGGATGGAATATGTCAAGCAGCTGATGCGCTAGGCCAATGGATGGTTGATTCTACAGGAGCTTATGGTCCCTTTGATGGTATTTTATTTGACCTTTCTTTTCAGGATTCAGTAAGTGGCGAATACGTATTTTGCACGAAGGAAGCCGGAAATTACTTTCTTCGTTGTCGAGATGTTGTTATCGGGGGGCCTTATGGACCAAGGTTTAAGGGAGATGATTTAAACTCTAGGCTTTATAATGGGTATTGCTTTTATAGCGATGAAATTCTCTCAGCCGTTATAAACATGGATGGATCGAAGGTAGTCAATTTAACCCTTGTCCAAAATGGGAATATCATCTCCGATTACCGAAACAAGGGGAAATAGAATGAAATTCAAATTTATTTTTCTTTCATTAGCAATTTCTTACGTTTCGCTTTGCTCCGCCCAAAGCATTGATGCACCCGCTTGGACCCTTAAGCAAGGAGCGCCTTTCTCCTTTCTTGATACTGGAGGCAAGGCAGTAAAAAAAATAGATAGACATGGCAGTCCTTGCGTATTGCATGGTTTTAAGGGTTTCGCAAATTCGATTGTTATCGAAGGCAACACAATCAAGCTGGATTCTTTTGATTTGGCAGCTCCTCCTGGGGCAACATACAATGTGGCGCCTCGATTCATGTCTATTTCTATTGGACCGCAAGGACTAGAAAAACCAGTCGGATCCGATTGCGGCATGGTTATTTTTACCGATCCCTTTGGGCGAAGTATTAGAGAAGGATTCGTAAACTTGCAGTGGAATGATTGGGGAGGTAGGTTAGAAAGGATAGAGCTTGGACGTGAGGGCTTATCCGTTATCACTGGCGACATCTATTTGGAAAAAGAACATGTTAACGTATACGCTCACACCGATGGAGTTGTTTTCGATTCCACTTGGCATCCAAGAAAAGATCGCGATAAAATTAACTGCATTGATTTTGTTATTTGCGGTTCAATGAATAAGTCGTATGCGCCGGAAAGCGCCATGATAGAAGGCGGAGGTGAGTCAGGCTTATTCCTAACTCTGAAGAATATGAGGGAGTATGTATGGGAAAAAAGCCAAGGGAAATATTTGCCGGGCCCGATGGCAGCGAAAAAAGTTAAGCTAGGACCGGATGGTGAATATGTTCCAATGGTGGAAAAATGGGCGCCCATCTTGAAAAAGACCGGGCCAGGATACGAGGCTGAATTTTTTCCTACATCACACAACTTCGACTATCGTGGATATGGAAAACTGAAACTAATAGGCGAAAATTGGATAAGCCGTGAA
Source organism: Treponematales bacterium (assembly GCA_041739325.1). GTDB lineage: Bacteria > Spirochaetota > Spirochaetia > Treponematales > JBGSOB01 > JBGSOB01. The sequence goes on along the minus strand of JBGSOB010000030.1, from coordinate 3,014 downwards.
TTTGAGGTTTCCGATGGATCTTTTTCTTCTGCCGGCAACGATCTTGATTCTTTTACAGCCGTTCTCGCTCCGGAAACGCCTGTCGTTTTTCGATATGGTGTATGGGAATTCACGGCTTTTGGGGTAGTCATCACGAATGGATCTTCTGAATTCCTACGCGCAGAGCGAGCAATCGCATATGCCGGTGATTTACTAATCGAGTGCTCTTCATTTTCTCTGGACTTTGATGGAACTCCTATCGCCCCGTTAAGCGGTCTGGCTCAACAGCGTATAGCTGAGCCGTCAGGAAATACTGAATCAGGGTACGAAGGTTATCAGAGCGGTCATGATCAAAGTCCCGGTCCAGCGTTCTATATTGAAAAGATTGATCCAGTACGCGCAACTGGATCCGTCACTTTTCCCATTAATATCGGTATCATAAAAAAGAGCATAAAGCTGAATAAAGCCATTCTCTTCCCTGACGGATGGATGAGCGCTCAGCTTTCATCCGACAGTCATGACGACGCAAACAGTGAAAGGTATGGCAGACTGGAGAAAGAGTCTTATTTTTTTGAAGGGTTAAAGCTCAACGGGAAAGAGCTTATGATATCTGTCGCTAAAATATCTCTACCAATATCCTATGGCATCAGCCCCTTGATTATTAGAGATCTCCGCATCAATTTGGACGGCACGATAAAGGGAAGTGGAGTAATTGAACCGCTGACCTTCCGTGGTTTTATCATCAAGCCTACTAATTTTAAAGCTGGTGGTGAGTCACTAGAATTACAGGGTAGTCTAAGGGTGGAGAAGATAGGGGATATGTCCGTGGATATGGATTTATCCCTTAGTTCCTGTTGTTTTGGCGGTTGGCGCGGATTCCAGTATTCGGCCTTTAGGGATTCAGCGGAAAACGAGCCATTCTTGCTGAGTCAAAGCCCGAGAAATCCCATAAAGTTACGAGCGAGTCAAATGGTCCTGGAAAGCGATAGGGAGAACCAGGTTGATATTTTTACTTTATATGGAACTGACTTATTGCATGGGCTTCCAGAAGCGGACGACTGGGAGGCTTATGAGGCCAGAATAAAACTCTTGAATGGTAAGCTTGCGGGAATGGCTATTAGTTTAGGGAATAGGCCACGCTTTTCTTGGAATGGCGCTTGGGTGTTCATGGATAAAATTAGTGGCATAAGAGCGGATGGAGGCTTGATTTTTAATGGCCATATCAGTCCGAATGGGGAAGAACCGGACGAATACACAGCGACTCGAGTTGTAGATTGTGTGCTTAACGGAAAAGGATTTTTCATAGAGTCATTGATAGAGCTTCCGTACCGCCTTCTTCACAATACCACACTAAGACGTCGTCTCGCCTCAAATAGAAATTACGATTCAATAGAGATATTTGGAGGATTTTCTGTTCGGATCATTGGACGAACGAAATTTGCACGCAAGTCAAATTACGGACAAGGCTTTTGGTATAAAGTTATAGACGAAGAAGGGAATCATGGCTGGATATCTGGCGATGCGTTGGATGTTGATAGCCCTGAATCTCTTCCACTCATTAGTCCCGAGGAATAAGGTTTTTCAACTGATGTTTTTGGGGATTCTAATGCTGTAAGAGAAATGATTCAATGTTTAAACATGAAGAGCGGGGATGCCATTCGGAGGCTTCTCGACGAAGGCTGGTTTATTTTTAATACCAGGGGAACTTGGAAGAGGCCTTTGACAATGCCCGCGAAGCTGTTCTTACCCACGTCGAGGGGCTTCTCATGGATGACGAAATCGTGCCCGCGCCAAGTTCTATAGATGCCTTGCGGAAGATTTATCCGGCGGCGGCCTATGTCTGGGCCCTAGTAGAAGTTGATCTCTCAAGCCTTTCCGGCGCTTCAACTCGCGTCAATATAACCCTGCCTGAGAATATTCTTGGCAAGATAGACGCCTATGCGGAAAGGGCAGGTGAAAGCCGCTCCGGCTTCCTTGCTGAAGCCGCTCTGGAATACATAGCCCGCCGCTCTCCCGCTTCCTGACTTCTTTCTCAAGGGCTTTTTCCTTGACCCCCCGAGTAAGGGGGTCTATGCTTAAAACTATGTTTCTATACACGCTTTTCTGCCGCATCTATCAGGGCATCTTCCGGCTCGCCGCCTATCTTCTCTATTGGCGAGACCCGGAACTTCTCGAGGGCCCCGGGGCCCTTGACCGCCTGCCCGGTCTTTTGAAAAACCGGGGCTTGAGCCGCCTCCTTGTCGTCACCGACCCAGGCATTATCAAACTAGGTTTGATGAAGGGCCTGCTTGCGGGCTTGGATGGGGCGGGGATAGCCTATGCCATCTACGACAAGACGGTGGCCAATCCCAGCATCGACAATATCGAGGAAGCCTTGCGGCTCTACTACGGAGCCGCCTGCCGCGGCATTATCGCCTTTGGCGGTGGCTCTTCCATAGACTGCGCCAAGGGCGTGGGGGCGCGGGTAGCCAGGCCGCGGTCTTCCATTCCCGCTTTGCGCGGCCAGCTGAAGATCTGGTTTCAGATGCCGCCCTTTATCGCCGTGCCTACCACGGCCGGCACGGGTTCTGAGGCCACCCTGGCCGCCGTCGTCTCCAACCCCCAAACCCATGAAAAATACGCCCTCAACGACGTTGTCCTCATTCCCCATATTGCGGTGCTCGACCCCCTCTTAACCCTTGGCCTTCCCCCGCAGATTACCGCCACTACGGGCATGGATGCCCTGACCCATGCGGTGGAAGCCTATATCGGCCGTTCCAACACCCGCAAGACCGAGGCTGAGGCTATTGAGGCGGTGCGGCTTATCTTTGAGAATCTACCCATCGTCTACGCTAAAGGTTCCGACGTGGAGGCGCGCGGCAAGATGCTCAAGGCTTCTTTCTTAGCAGGCAAGGCCTTTACCCGCGCCTACATCGGCTACGTGCATGCCATAGCCCACACCTTGGGCGGCTTCTACGGCATGGCCCATGGCCTGGCGAATTCCATCATCCTTCCCCACGTGCTCGAATACTACGGGAGTTCCGCCCATAAGCGGC
>JBGSOB010000174.1:0-7398 GCA_041739325.1 Treponematales bacterium | reverse complement strand
TAGGCCTCTGGGCTATAGTCAGGGTTATATCTTTGACGATGTGGGGGCCCATGGATAGCGTTCTTGACCTCATTGGCCGGGAAAATGACTTATTTCAAGCAGATGTCTCCAATCATGCCCGTGAACTGACAGCCCTTATAGGCTCCTCTCGGTTTCTCGTCATTGGCGGGGCCGGAACCATTGGCCAGGCGGTAGTTAGGGAAATATTCCGTCGTAAGCCTAAGCTTCTCCACGTAGTGGATATTTCCGAAAACAATATGGTTGAACTTGTTCGCGATATACGCTCCTCAATGGGCTATATAGACGGCGAGTTCGCCACCTTTGCCATAGACTGCGGCTCGGATCTCTTCCGGGCCTTTATGAATAACGGCCCTGGTTACGACTTTGTCCTAAATCTCTCCGCTCTTAAGCACGTACGCTCGGAAAAAGACCCCTATACATTAATGCGTATGGTGGAAGTCAACGTGGAAAACACGGTTTCCACCCTTGCTTTAGCGGAAAAACGTGGGGCGCAGAAGTACTTCTGCGTTTCTACGGACAAGGCGGCCAACCCCGTTTCCATGATGGGTGCTTCAAAGCGCATTATGGAGATGTTTCTCATCTCGGAGAGCGTCAATATACCTGTTTCTACCGCTCGCTTTGCCAATGTGGCCTTCTCAGACGGCAGTCTCCTTTATGGCTTTAACCGCCGTCTGGAGAAAAATCAGCCCCTCTCCGCCCCTACGGACGTCAAGCGCTACTTTGTCAGCCCCAGAGAATCCGGTGAGCTCTGTCTCCTTTCCTGTCTCTTGGGTAAAAATCGTGAGCTTTTCTTCCCCAAACTTGATTATTCAGCCAATCTTTTGAGTTTTTCCGATATCGCCCTCCGCTATCTCCAACGCCACGGCTATGAGGCCGTGCTTTGCGCAAGTGAGGAAGAAGCCCGTTCTCGTGTCTTTGAACTCAAACCGCGCAGACAATGGCCGGTGTACTTTTTCGAAAGCGATACCACAGGTGAAAAAGAGTATGAGGAATTCTTTACGGAGAAGGAAAAATTGGATATGGAACGCTTTGAGTCTATCGGCGTCATCCATAACCAGGCACTCCCCGATCATGCCCGCCTTGAGAGTTTTACCGCCAAAATCCAAGACTTGAAACAGCGGGCTCAGTGGACTCGAACCGATATCATTAATCTATTCAACCATATGATCCCCGAATTCAAGCATAAAGAAACAGGAAAATTCCTAGACCAGCGAATGTAAGCCTTCCTGGGATTTCGGAATATTTAGGGCAGCTCAAAACTAGAGGGAATATTTCATGAAGAAGTCCGAAATTTCAGTTGAGGCGGGTGAGGAAGTCGGTAGCGAAATCTCCCTCCTTGACCTCCTTGCCACCCTGCTCCGCTATAAAAAGCTCATAATCAGCCTCACCCTCGCCTTCGGCTTGTGTGCAATCATCATATCCATCATCTCCCTCATCCTTCCACCTTCATGGGGCTTGCTTCCCAATGTCTATACGCCCAAAGCCGTGATGCTCGTCAATGGGGAATCCGGCGGTGGGCTTTCCTCCCTCTTGGCCTCTTCAGGAATGGCCAGCCTAGCCGGTCTAGCCGGCATATCCGGAGGTAAGAGCTACGGGGAGCTCTCAGTGTATATAGCCAAGAGCGCCCCCATCCTAGACGAATTGGATTCGCGTTTTGAGCTTGCCAAACGCTATAAGATTAAAAAGAGTCCCAAGGCGGACACCCGCAAAGCCCTTCTCGCGCACTATTCAGCAAGTTATAGCGAAAAAACAGGCCTTCTTACCCTCACTTTTGAGGATATCGATCCTGTCTTTGCCCGCGACCTCGTCAACTACGCGGTTGAGCTCATAGATAAGCGCTTTTCAACTATAGGCGGTAACCGCAATATGACCCGTAAGGAGCAACTTGAGGCTAAGCTTGCGGACGTTCAACATGAGCTCGACCGCTTGCAAGACCAGATTCAGGCCTTTCAGCAAAAACATGGGGTCATTACCATTGAAAGCATGGCGACAGAGCAGATAGGCACGGTAGCTCGAGTCCGCTCAGAGTTGATTCTAAAAGAGATGGAGATTAAGACTTATCAAGACTCTACCAAGATAGAAGACCCCGCCCTGCGCCGCATGAAGCTGGAGCGGGACAACCTCTCCAAGCTTTTACGGGAACTTGAAACCGGCTTTTCTGAGTACCAAAACGTCATGCCCTCCCAGCGCGACCTTCCCCGCCTTGCCATTGAGTTTGCCAACCTCCAGCGCGACCTCATGGTTCAGGGAGAGATCTATAAGCTCCTTACCCAGCAGTATGAGCTGACAAAGCTCTCCCTAGCCGGCGAGGACCCCATCATCCAGATCCTTGAGGTTGCTGAAGCCCCGGACAAGAAGTCCGGCCCCAGCCGCGGAATGATCTGCGTAGTGGCTACCATGGCCGGCTTCTTCCTCTCAATCCTTTTTGCCTTTGTCCTGAACGCAATCAAGGAGATTAAAAACGATCCTGAGGCTATGGCAAAGCTCAGGGGAGGGTCCTTATGAAACGATACCTAGTTTTTATTATCATAGCGACCCTTGCTTGGGCTCTGAGCGCCCAGACCAAGGTATTGACGGACAATAGGGCAGGCTTGGCACCGCTTAAAAACGATACAGGGCTAGCCAATGCGCAGGCAAGTGAATTTGACCCCGGTAGCACATCTTTTTCCCAATCCCTTCCACCCCAAACTGATCGAACTATGCTCGCGCAATCCAGTTCTGACTATCCGGTGACGCCGGGAGACTACTATAGCCTCTCCTTTATTAGTTCAGCTGGCCCTATCAACCAGAACCTCGTCGTTGAGGCGGATTACGGAATCTCTCTAGGCAATTTAGGCCGGATAGAAGCAGTGGGCCTGTCCTTCATCGAACTTAAGCGTCAGGTAGAGCGGAGGGTTTTAGATGCCTATCCCCTCTCCAGCCCCCAACTTGGAATCCTCGCAACCGGTGTTTTAAAGGTATTTGTAACGGGAGAGGTCGTCGAATCTGGCATCCGCTACGTCTGGGGTTATAGCCGCCTTTCATCTCTCTGCGGGGAAAATACAACCGAATATAGTTCATACCGCGATATAGAGATTCGGTCCAAGGATGGAAAGTCGCGCCGTTATGATCTCTTTCGCTATTGGCGTGACGGTGATAGGAGCCAAGATCCCTTCTTGCGGCCTGATGATATAATATCTTTTAAAAAGGCAGATAGGATTGTCCAAATAGCAGGCCAGGTAAGGCGGCCGGGAAGCTACCAGCTCTTGAAAGATGAAAATCTGAAAGATCTTGTGGAAGTCTACGCTGATGGTTTTATGGACAAGGCGGATAGGGAAAAGCTCTATCTGACCCGCTATGTTGGTGGATCCTCAGCCCTTGGCCAGAAACTCATCCTAGGCTATGCGGACTCCGAGTCCGTAGCTCTTCAAGCTTCGGATTCCATCAATGTTCCCGCCCTGCAAGATCTTTTACCAGTCGTGTATTTTGAGGGTGCCGTAGGCGTAGGCGTTGACGGTGAAGATCCCCAAGCGGCCCAGCGCAAAATCTATATTTTTTATCCTGGAGAAATGCTGAGCCAAGCCGTCCAGGCCCTCCGCGCCCAATTTTCAGCTGTCTCTGATTTGCAAAATGCATATTTATTACGTGGCACGGAAAAAAAAGCCCTTGATTTTTCCGCTTTATTGTTCAATAAGGACTACTCCACAGACCTTGCCCTCCAGGCAAACGACACCTTTATAATTCCCTTCCGGCAATTCTTCGTCACCGTTGCTGGCGCGGTTCATGCGCCTGGTCGTTATCCCTATATACCCGACCGCTCTTGGGAGTACTATATCCATCTGGCAGGTGGTATTGATACGACTAAAAGCACGGGGAATATTTTAGAAATAAAAGATATCCACTCAAAAAAACAGGGACGTGTGCGGTCGATCCAACCGGAAGACAGCATCATCGTCAAGGCGGATTCCTTCCTCTACACCTTTGACCGCATGTCGGGCGTTTTATCCGCTTTGATTTCCGTTGTCGGAGTAATCATCGCCATTATTGGGATGCAACCCTAAAAAAAGCGCGGCGCCGTTCCTGCTATGAAAATGAGAAGACCAGCCTAAGCCCTAACTAACCGCAATTTAGAGCCTGAGGAGGGAATCTTCAATGATTCTCTCCTCAGGCTTTTTTTTTGCTTAGGACCTTCTTCCGTTGACACGGACCGTGCTTTCCGTTCTACTCTCCTTGGCAAAACGCGGTTTTTCACTGAGTTCTATTGGAGGTAGCATGGCAGAGCGGGTTTACAAGATAGCTATAGCCGGGGTAGGCGTAGTGGGCGGGGCTGTTGCCCTGCAGATCATCAAGGAAGCGGATCTTGTGGCTTCAAAGACCGGTATACGCCTCGTCCTGAGCCGGGTTATAGAGCAGAATACCGAGCGCCTACGCGAGCTTGGTTTGCCTGCATCCCTTATCTCCGATATGGAAACGGCTTTGGCTGACCCGGAAATAGACCTTGTAGTTGAACTTGTGGGAGGAACTGGCTTTGCCAAGACCCTGGTTGAATCCGCCCTCAAGGCCGGAAAACCGGTCGTTACCGCCAACAAGGCACTTTTAGCCCAATACGGGCCCCAGCTCTTTGCCTTGGCCCGGGAAAAGGGCCTCTGGATATCCTTTGAGGCCTCCTGTGAGGGCGCAGTTCCCATTATCCGCGCCCTCACCGACGGGGTAGTGGCTAACCGCATCGATGCCCTCTATGGCATCGTAAACGGCACCTGCAACTACATCCTCTCGGCAATGACAAAGTCCGGCCAGTCCTACGCCACTGCCCTTGCCCAAGCTCAAAAAGACGGGCTTGCGGAGGCAGATCCAACCCTTGATGTGAAAGGCATGGACAGTGCCCATAAATTAGTCATTCTCTCTTCCCTTGCATTTGGGCAACAGGTGAGCTATGAGTCCTTCCCGGTGGCGGGCATAGACGAGCTGGACGTGATGGACATCACCTATGGTAAGGAGCTGGGCTACGTAGTGAAGCTTCTTGCCGCGGCCGAGCGCAGGCCCGAGGGCCTCTCCCTTCGGGTTCGGCCCCACTTTATCCACGAGGACCACCCCCTGGCTTGGGTTTCCGGCTCCTTTAACGCGGTGAGCCTTTATGGTCATTCTTCCGGTCATTCCATGTACTACGGGCGTGGAGCCGGCGGCCTGCCCACTTCTTCCGCCATCCTAGCCGATATCGTTTCCTCGGCTCTTGGAACGGCAAAACTCCTCTTCGATTCCCTCCGTATCTACCCGGACCAGAGCCCCCCTGCCGTCCTCCTTAACCCAGACCTCAACATGAGCCGTTACTACCTGCGCACCATGCTCGCCGATGTTCCCGGCGTCTTGGGAAAGGTAGCCGGCATCTTGGGAACCTACGGAATAAGCATATCCTCCGCCCTGCAAAAGGAGGCAAATCGCAGTCTCCACGCCGAGGGCGCCGTCCCGGTAGTCATCACTACCCATATCGCCTCCGAGGGCTCCATGCGCCGCGCCCTCGCCGAGTTCTCAAACCTAACCGAATCCCTTGCCCCACCCGTAGCCATTCCCATCATGGACGAGTACCGCGAGTTCTCAGCCTCATAAAATCCAGCTTCCTCATAAAAAGGCCGAACGGTATATGACCGGCCGGCTTTTTTTTATTGGAAAGGATTAACGATTTTAACTCCACGAATAGTTTGTCCTGAACTCATATCTTCAGAATAGAGCAGAACGCAATTTGCTCGTTCAGCCGCTGCGACGATTAATCCGTCCCAAAAAGAAATGTTTGAAGCAATGCTGATGTCTATTCCATGTTCAAGCAATTCTAAATCAATGTGGACAATTTCCATGTGGTGGAAATTATGCATTAAATATTTTGCCCTCATTTTATCTAGTTTTAGTTTTGTTGTGGCGGCGCTGTAGAATTCCTGAAGTACCTGCGTAGAAATCACAGGAATTTCTTCTTCAACAACCGTTCTTAATGTTTTGCGAGCTAAATTTTGCTTTGATTTTTCGTGGCTGTCTACCGTGTAGACGAGTATATTCGTATCTAAAAATATTTTAGGCACGATACAGCTCGTCCCTTTTCCAGTGCCTACCATCTGAAGAGACAGGATTTTTATCAATGAGTTCAAAGTTCTCATCAAGCCACTGCGTTGAAGAGGCCTGTACTGTTTGCTCTATAAGGCGCCTCACAAGGGTATTGAATGAGACCTTATGTTGACGAGCATAGTCTCTCCCCAATTTGAGGGTATCTTCATCGATAGCCAATGTGATATTTTTCATGATTTCCTCCTCATTACACATAATATGTGTGGATGCAGATTATGTCAAGTTTCTGGTATATTTTTGTATTAAAAGTATTTATCAGAAACAACTCATCCAGTTCCATCCCCCCTCCAGCACTCAAATGATCGCGCTGGAAAGGCCCCACGCTCGATTGCTTTATGAGCGCCAGACGCGGGGGCTCGAGGCTTATTTTTCTTCTTCCAGCGGAGCAAAGAGTTGATCATAACTGGATGAGTAGGATTTAGTGACCGTATTATTCCTTAGGTACCATTGGAACCCAGCAAATCCTACGATCGCTAATGTGACAATAATGAAAAATACTTTCATGCCTTTGTTCATTTTTCCCTCCTATTTGAATAGGGTAATCTATAAAAATCTATTATAATAGACTATTTTTTAAAAGGTGCCAGACGCGAAGGCTCGACAGTGCATTCCCCGTTTTTACCTTATTTACAGTTTTTTAAGGAAGCCCGATCTAGGCAATGTCAGCGCCCCCTTTAAATACTTGAAAATCTAGCATTTTGTGGTATCGTAAATTACCGTCTTTCAAAGATTGCCATGCCAAAGGTTATACGTACGCAAGGAGAAAAAGAATGAAACAGATGATGAGCCTTATCGCCCTTATGTTGCTTTGTCTTAGCTTCCTAGCCTGTCCCCCCATTGATGAGGCCGTAACCTACAGCGTTAGCTACAACGCCAACGGGGCGACCGGGGGAAGCATTCCCGATGCTCAAATAAAGGAAGATGGAATAGTTCTTACCCTTTCAATGAATACCGGCAACTTAGTACGTGCCGGCTATTCCTTTGCCGGCTGGAATACCGCTGGCAACGGTAGCGGCAGCGATTATGCCCCAGGTTCGGTCTATAGCAAAAACGCGGATCTTCTCCTCTATGCCAAGTGGGCTGTCCAGCTCAGCTATACGGTAAGCTATAATAGCAACGGTTCTACCGGGGGCAGCCTTCCCCCGGTCCAAACGAAGATCCAGGGGCAGGCCTTGATCCTGGCAAGCAATAGCGGAAACCTCGTACGGGCCGGCTTTAGCTTTGCCGGCTGGAATACTAGCGCCGAGGGGGATGGTACCGCCTACGCTGAGGGAGGGGCCTATGAGC
>JBGSOB010000086.1:0-2150 GCA_041739325.1 Treponematales bacterium | reverse complement strand
CTTTTCCGGCGGCATGGTGCCCTGGTACATGGTGTGCGTCAATCTCTTGCACTTGCGCAACAACCTTTTTGCCCTCTTCGTTCCCTACCTCATGAACGCTTGGTACGTCATGATCATGCGCACCTTCTATAAGGAGAACGTGCCGATATCGATCATAGAGTCCGCCAAGCTCGACGGGGCGGGGGAGTATACCATCTTCTTCCGCATCATCATCTACTTGGCCAAGCCGGGCATTGCCTGTATTGCCCTCTTCAACACCATTGCCTTTTGGAACGATTGGTGGCTGCCCCTTATGCTGGTAAACGATCCCGCCTGGTTCAACCTCCAATACCTCATGTATCGCATCCAAAGCAATATCCAGTATCTGTCGAGCATGGCGGGAAACCTTGGCGGGGTTTCGGCGGAGATTCTCCGGCGCCTGCCTTCAAAAACCGCGCAAATGGCCATGTGCGTCTTGGTAATGGGGCCGGTCGTGCTGGCCTACCCGTATTTTCAGCGTTATTTCGTAAAGGGCATCACGGTTGGATCGATCAAGGAATGACCGATCCCCGATGAGGATAAAGCAAGTTGTGAGCGCATTTGGAGTGAAGGAGGTTCGTATGAAGAGTAGCGTAAAGGCACTGACGGTCCTGGTTCTTGTCGCTGTGGTTTTTCTTGCCCTGACCTTAAACGGTTGCGGCAAACGAAAGGAAAACGAAAGCCTGACCTGGTATTTTATCGGTAATGGTCCCCAAGCGGACGTTGCCAAGATTGAGGCTGAGGCTTCAAAGTACGCCCAGTCAAAGGGCGTGAACGCCAACATTAAGCTAGTCTGCTTTGACTGGGGTAGCTATGACCAGCGCATGCAGCAGATTATCGCTTCCGGCGAGGCATTCGACATTTGCTTTACCGCGGTCTGGACGAACAACTACCGCAACAACGTGGGTCGCGGCGCCTTCCTTCCCTTAAACGATCTCTTGCCCAAATACGCGCCCAAGACCGCCGCGCTGGTGGGAGCGGACTTCCTTGCCGGTTCGGCCATTGGCGGAAAGAACTACGCCATTCCTGCAAACAAGGAAAAGGCCCATAACTGGGGCTTTATCGTCCGCAAGGACTTGATAGAGAAGCACAAGCTGGACGTTTCCGGCATCAAGAGCTTAAGCGACCTTGAGCCCCTCCTTAAGGTGATTAAGGATAAAGAGCCCGGCGTTTATCCCCTTGAAGCCTGCTTGGGTGAATCTCCCCGCTTCCTCCTAGACTGGGATAAGCTTGTTGACGACGATATCCCGGTAAGCCTCTATCCCGACAACCGCTCGGATAAGGTTGTCTTTGAGCTCGAAGCGCCGGAGACGATGGCCCTCTTCCAGACGATGCACAAATTCTACAAGGCCGGCTACATCCGCAAGGACGCCGCTACCGTCACCGATTTCAACGCCGACGAAAAAGCCGGCCTCATCTTTGCCGCTGCCAAGAGCCTCAAGCCCGGCAAGGACGGGGAGATGAGCAACCAAACCGGCAAGCCCTGGATCCAGATTGAAATCACCCCGCCTGTCATGTCCAACCGCGAGACCACCGGTTCCCTCCAGGCTATTTCCCGCACCAGCAAGAATCCGGAATTGGCCCTGCGTTTCCTTGAGCTCTTCAACACAGACGCCTATCTGAACAACCTTATCAACTTCGGTCTTGAGAGCAGCCATTACGTGAAGTTGGGGGCCAATACCATCAAGGCCGGGCCGGAAGTGGCTAAATACAATCCGCAGACCGGCTGGATGTTCGGCAATCAATTCATCAATTACCTCTATGAGAACGAGGACCCCAAGAAGTGGGAGAAATTCGTAGCCTATAACGGCAAGGCCCTCCCCCTGAAGAGCCTGGGTTTCTCATTCAATCCGGAGAAGGTAAAGAGCGAGATTGCCATGTGCAAGAGCGTGTGGAAGGAATTCATTCCTGTGCTTGAGACGGGAACGGTAGATCCCGCCAAGGTAGTCCCTCAAGCTGTCACGAAGTTTAAATCTGCCGGGATCGACAAGATTCTAGCAGAAGCCCAGTCACAGTACGACGCCTGGCTAGCCGCCAAGTAGGGCCAAGCCAATCCGCGAAACCGCCGCCTGAGGGCTCCCAAGACCCTTGGTTCAGGCTCAAGAGCCCAGGCTCTCGAGCCCAGGCTCTCG
>JBGSOB010000156.1:0-15123 GCA_041739325.1 Treponematales bacterium | reverse complement strand
TTAACGAGCTGACCATAGCCTTTAAGATAGGCATCATCATTTATATCCCCTTCATCATCATTGACATGGTTACCGCCTCGATCCTCATGTCGATGGGTATGATCATGCTGCCGCCGGTCATGATATCGATGCCTTTTAAATTCATACTTTTTGTGGCTATGGACGGCTGGGGACTCCTTACCCGGGAGCTCGTAGCATCCTTCGCTATGTTCTAGGGGGCTCATTATGGACTTAAACCAAGCGATAATCATTCTGCGCGGGGGCATCATGCAAACCATGCTCCTCTCCGCGCCCATTCTCTTAACCGCTTTGGTGGTTGGCCTTGTCATTTCCATCATCCAAGCGACAACCTCCATTCAGGAACAGACTCTGACCTTCGTGCCCAAGATAGCGACTATCCTCATCATGTTGATGCTTTTGGGCGGATGGATGTTCAGCACCCTCAGGCAGTATAGCATCAACCTCTTCGACATGATTTCCGAGATTAGGTAGGCAAGCGCCCCGTGTTCGCCGACATCGTGCTCAATGCCCAGTTGTTCTTCCTCATAGCCGCCCGGGTGGTGGCCATGGTGGAAACGGCCCCCCTGCTCTCATCTGACGCCATACCCCAGGCCGGCAAGATCACCCTAGCCGGTTTTGCCGCCTTTGCCGTCTTCCCCATGGTCAAGGCCGCCGGGTATCCGATTCCTGAATACGGGCTTGAGTACGTGATCCTCCTTGGCGGGGAAGCCTTCATCGGCATCATCATCGGATTCTTTCTCAATATCGTCTACACCGCCTTTACTATGGCCGGTCAGCTCTATTCCACTCAGATGGGCTTTGGCGCCTCGGAAGTTTTCGATCCAATGGCAATGATAGAGATTCCCCTTGTCGGCCAATTGCTCAACCTCATTGCCATGCTCACCCTGCTTCTCTCCGGCGGCTTCCGCATGGTCTTCCTCAACGGGGTCTTCCGCTCCTTTCAGGCGATGCGCGCCATAGACCTCGTTATACGGCGCGAACAAATCCTCGGTTATTTATTGGGGGCTATGGGCGACCTCTTCCTCCAATCCCTGGTGCTGTCCTTCCCTATTTTGGGGACACTCTTTCTCATATCCGTTACCACCGGGCTTTTTTCAAAGGCCGCGCCCCAGATGAACCTCTTAACCGAAGGCTTCCCTATTTCCATCTCCGTTGCCTTTCTCATTCTCATGACATCCATGCCCTTCATGGTAGAGGCTTTTTCGCGCATCCTTGAGTCAGGCTTTTCCAACCTCGCCTCCTTGGTTGCGGGAGCCCCGCCGTGAGCTACGAAAGGCCCTACATCCACCTGCAGTGGTTCGCCGCCGAGGACGAGGGGCGTACCGAGGACCCAACCGAGTATCGCCTCAAGAAGGCTCGCGAGGAGGGGCGTGTCGTCAAGAGTCAGGAGCTTATCGGCGCTATAGGCCTGCTTCTGCCCATGATGACCCTCATTATCGCCGCCCCCTCCATGCTGGGTACATTGCAGGAGATGTTGACATTTTTTCTTTCTCGCGCCACCCATCTTGACCCTATCTCCGAGCCGGGCATCTTGGTAACGGCCTTTTTTAGGTATTTCGTCACCCTGATAGCCCCGGTAGTGGCCGTTGCCCTGGTGTCGGGCATCGCCTCCAATATGCTGCAAGTCGGTTTTCTCTTTACCCTAAAGCCGATAACCCCTGATTTTTCAAGGGTTATTCCGCGTTTTGGACAATACTTCCAAAAAACCCTCTTTGGCCCGGAGGGTGCCTTCAACTTAGTCAAGTCAATCGTCAAGGTTGTCATTGTGGGCCTTATTTCCTATCTGAATATCGCCTCGGTGTTTGACAAGCTCATCAACCTCTACATATCGCCCATGTGGTACTCGCTGAGATTCATCTCGGACCTTGCCGTGCGCATCATCCTCCAGGCGGCCGTCGTGCTCTTGGTGCTGGCCATCCCGGATTATTTTTTCCAGCGCTGGCAATTTCGCGAATCCTTGAAGATGAGCAAGCAGGAGATCAAGGAAGAGCACAAGATGTACGAAGGCGATCCCCTCATCAAGGCCAGGCTCAAGGAGAGGATGCGCGAGCTTTTGAGCAATAATATCTCCAAGGCCGTGCCTGAAGCCTCCGTCGTCATTACCAACCCTACCCATTACGCTGTCGCCCTCAAGTTCGAGATGGGGGCGATGCTGGCTCCGATGGTGAGCGCCAAGGGTGTTGACGACCTTGCGCTTCGCATTCGCGCGATAGCCAAGGAAAACGCCGTTCCTATAGTGGAAAATAGGCCGCTAGCACGCGCCCTCTATGCGGAAATCGATATCGGTGATATAATTCCGGAGAAGTATTACCAGGCGATCGTGACCATTTTCGCTCACCTGGAGAGCATGAAAGCCCACGCACGGGGCCAGGCCGAGGGACGCTCTGCCGATTTTGCGGAGAACGCCGTTTGACGGGGGGGGTAAATGGCTGACGTCCAAAGAACGCTAAGATCCACCTTCCTCTCCGACCAACGTGACATGGCCGTCATGGCCGCGGTTATCGCCTGCGTCCTCATGATCATCATTCCCCTGCCCACCGTTTTGCTCGACAGCCTCATGGCGGTCAACCTCGTTGTCAGCATCCTTATCATCCTTATCGTCCTCAATACCCGCAAGGCGGTAGACTTCTCCATCTTCCCCACCATGATTTTGGTGACTACCGTTTTCGGCCTTGCCCTCAACGTTTCCTCAACCCGCCTCATTTTAGCCAAGGGCGCTACCTTCGATGGGCGGATGATACGCGCCTTCTCCGGCTTCGTTGTCGGCTCCGGCGGCGCCCAGGGTATCGTCATCGGCTTGGTCATCTTTATCGTAATTGTCGCCGTGCAGGCCGTGGTCATTACCAAGGGCGCCACCCGTATCGCCGAGGTGGCGGCCCGCTTTACCTTGGACGGCTACCCCTCCAAGATGATGGCCATAGACTCCGAGTTCAACTCTGGCGCCATCACCGAGGACGAGGCTAAGCTGCGCAAGAAGGACCTGCAAAGGGAAATCGACTTCTACGGGCAGATGGACGGATCTTCAAAGTTCGTGTCCGGCAACGTCAAAATCGGCATCTTCATCACCGTTGTCAACATGGTTGCCGGTTTCATCATCGGCATGGTCTTCCGCCAAGAAGACTTTATGACGGCCATGACTACCTATACCGTCCTGACTATCGGTGACGGTCTGCTTTCACAGATTCCCTCCCTTCTCATATCCACGGCTACCGGCGTCATCGTTACCCGCGCCAACTCCCAGGGCAGCTTCGGCGACGAGGTCAGCGACCAGTTCAGCCAAAACGCCAAGATCTATTGGGTGGCCGCCGCCGTGCTGGCCCTCTTTGCCGTCTTACCCGGCTTCCCCTGGTACGTCCTCATCCCCATGGCTTTCCTTATGGGTTTTATGGCCTATCGCTTGCAGAAGCGCGACCAGGCGAAGGCTGAGGCGGTGCTAGCAAAAAGCCAGGAGGGGGAAAAGAAGGTTAAAAGCCACCAGGAGATTACCGCGGTTGAGCCTTTGGACCCGATATCCCTTGAGCTGGGCTATGGCCTTATACCCCTGGTGGACCGTGAAAAGAACGCTGAGCTTTTGGAAAGGGTTTCTCGCATACGGCGCGAGACAGTGCTTGACCTAGGCCTCATGGTTCCGCCCATCCGCATCGTGGACAATATGCGCCTGGAACCGAGCGAATACTGCTTTAAGATCAAGGGCGTTGAGGTGGGTCGCGGCGTCATACGCATGGGCTACTTCCTCTCCATCAACCCCGGCAACGTCACAGAAGAGATACCCGGAGAGAAGACGAAGGACCCGGCCTTCGGTTTGCCCGCCCTCTGGATAACCGAGGAGAACCGCGATAGGGCTGAGCGCTCGGGTTACACCGTCGTCGACCCGCCGTCCATCATCGCCACCCACCTAACCGCCATCATCAAGCGCCATGCCATGGAAATTCTCGGCAGGCAAGAAACCCAAGCCATCATCGACGGCATCAAGAAGACCTATCCGGCGGTGGCGGACGAAGTGAGCAAGGCCCTGTCCCTGGGAGGCATCCAGAAGGTTCTCCAAGGCCTCTTGCGCGAACAGGTCTCCATCCGCAACATGGTGGCCATCTTGGAAACCCTGGGCGACTATGCCGGGGTTACCCACGACACCGGCTTCCTGGTAGAGAAGGTGCGCCAGGCCCTGGGACGGCAGATTTGCCTGCAATATGCGGACGCGGAAAAAACGCTTAACGTGCTTACCCTGGAGCCCAGCCTGGAACAGCGCATCATCGATTCGCGCGTTGACCAAAACCAGGGCTCCATGTCCGCCCTTGAGCCGACCGTGCAGCGTCAGTGGATAAAGGCCCTGATGCAGGCGGTGCGCGCGCTCCAGGATAGGGGTCTCTTCCCCATCGTCTTGGTTTCCGAAGCCGCCCGCGCCTTGGTAAAGTCATCTTCTGAGCGCGAAATCCCCGACCTCGTCGTGCTCTCGGTATTGGAGATAGTAAGCGACATGAAGGTCGAGGTAGCCGGGGAGATTCGCCTTGAATAACAAAAGGGACAAGGTAGGTTGAGCATGCAGTATTTCACCGAAACAGCCGAGACGCACTCCAAGGCCATCGACAAGGTGAAGGAGAAATATGGCTCCGGCGCCCGTATCCTCATGCAAAAGACGGTGAAGGTTCCCGGTTTTTTAGGGCTGTTCAGCCGCGAGCTGATTGAGGTTCAGGGCTATGTTTCCCAGGAAAAACCGGAGCCGCGCAGGGCCGACTTGGAAGAGGAAAAGCGCAAGATCATCACCCAGGCCCGTTCGGACCAAGCCGTTCAGCAACTTTCCCAAATGGCCAAGGATATCCAGAGCATCAAGGAAAAAATCGATACCGTCCAAGGCGGTGAGCAAGCCGAGGCGGCCGAGCACCCCAATATCAAGCGCATCCGCGAGCTCTTGGACTTAAACGATTTCAGCGCTGAAATTCGAGACGCCACCTTGGCGCGCCTACGCAAGAATTTCTCCCTTGAGGCCCTAGAGGACTTTATCAGCGTTCAAGACGCCGTGCTGGAATGGTTGGCCCAAGAAATCGCCATCCACGACGACTCGCTACGCTCTCCAAGCGCCCCCAAAGCGCGGGTTATCGCCTTAGTCGGTCCTACCGGCGTAGGCAAGACGACTACTATCGCCAAGCTGGCGGCCTCCTACAGCATTCAAAAGCAAGGCGCGCGGCCCCTGCGCGTGCGCATAGTCACCATAGACAACTATCGCATCGGGGCCAAGCAGCAGATGGAAACCTACGCCTCCATCATGAACGTGCCCTTTTCCTCGGTAGAAACATACGAGGACCTGAAGAAGACCCTGGATATGCACCGCGATGAAACCGACGTCTTCCTCATAGACACCATCGGCAAGAGCCCGAAGGACGCGGTGAAGCTCGCGGAAATGAAGCAGATCCTCGAAGCCTGCGGCAAAGACGCCGAGCCCTACCTTGCCATGAGCGCCGGGACAAAGACGTCTGACATGCGGGAGATTATGCGGCAGTTCGAGCCCTTCAACTACCGTTCTGTAATCGTCACCAAGATGGATGAGACGATGCACGTTGGCAATATCGTTTCCGTGCTCAAGGAAAGGGGCAAGACGGTAAGCTACGTGACAACCGGGCAGCACGTTCCAGTGGATATTGAGCGGGCCTCGGTCATGGGCTTTTTGCTCAACATGGAAGGCTTTCGCGTGAATCGCATCAATTTAGAGAAAAAGTACCCCGGCGGAGAACAAGCCAGGATATGGAAATAAGCTTAAGGCTAAAAGCCTAAGGCGACAAGCCAGGGGCGACGGAGAGGATATATGGAAGATCAGGCCGAAAAACTGCGCGAACTTATGAAGCAAAAGGCGGGCGCGCCTAGCCAAAAACGCACGCGGATCATCGCTATCGCCTCCGGTAAGGGCGGGGTAGGGAAGACGAACGTCTCCGTCAACCTCGCCATAGCCTACGCCAAGCAGGGCAAAAAGGTCATTGTCATGGACGCCGACTTAGGCTTGGCCAACGTCAACGTCATGCTCAACATGATACCCAAATTCAATCTCTACCACGTCATCCGCAAGCAAAAGAGCATGCGCGACATCATCCTCGACACGGACTACGGCATCCAGATTGTCGCCGGGGCATCCGGCTTTTCAAAAATCGCCAACCTAAGCGACGAGGAGAGGCAAAGCTTTATTTCCGAGCTCTATACCCTCTCCGCGGCCGACATCATCATCATCGATACCTCAGCCGGGGTATCCGCCAACGTCTTGGGTTTCGTAGCCGCGGCGGACGACGCAATCATCGTGACCACCCCCGAGCCGACCGCCATAACCGACGCCTACGGCATCATCAAGATCATCGCCACCGAGATTGAAAACCTCAACATCGGCTTAAAGCTCGTAGTCAACCGGGTTAAGACCGTTACCGAGGGGAAGAAGGTCGCCGAGCGCATCATCAATATCTCCGGGCAGTTTTTGAACCTCAAGGTGGAGTACCTCGGTTGCATCTACGACGACCCCATGGTAAGCCAAGCCGTTTTGAGGCAGAAGCCCTTTATGTACCTGGATCCTAAGTGCAAGGCTTCCATATCGATCCACCATTTGGTGGGCAGGATAGAAAAGACGGATTTCCACGCGGAACCCGGTTTGCAGCGCTTTATCAAGAAGCTTTTTGGCAAGGATTAGTTCTTTTGCAGGCTTAACTTGACGAGTCGGAGGGTTATGCCGTAATCTAAGATAGTGGGAAGGCAAAAACGGTGACGTTTGTATGGAAAATGACGATTATCGCCGCCGCCGGCTGCTTTGCCTTGTCCCTTTTGACAGGGATTATCGCCGGCGTGGAGTTTTGGCCACTCCTCCTGAGGGCCTTCCTTTTAGGATTGCTCGGAGGTGGACTCGCCCTGGGGCTGCGTTTTTTGGTGCTGAGATTTTTACCGGAGCTCGGCTCCGAGGATTACCCGGATTCTTTTGAAACGGAAACCGGGCGGAACGTTGATATCGTCGTTTCTGAAAACCCGCAAGTCGGGAAGAGTGCTGATGCCGCGGTAGCGGGGAGAGATGAGCCGAGTGCGAATGCCACAGGCGATTCCTTGGTCTCCGCGCCTTCGGATGATGATACGGATTTCGCCGAGGAGCTTGAGGAGCTTAAATCGAGCCCCATCCTCACCGGGAGATCGGATGGTGAGGATAGCACCTACCAACCGGTTAAGCCGCCGGAGGTGATTGACGACGTCGATGTCCTGCCAGACCTGGAGGTCTTTCAAGACTCCTTCTCCATGGCGGCGTCTGAGGGGGGGGGGGATTCTGAGAGCCTGCCGGCGTCCTCGAGTAGGCATTCTTCCTCGTCATCAGGCGGTGGCGGGGCGAACGATCCAGACCTTATCGCCCAGGCGATCAGGACAGCTTTGGCCAGGGATAAGAAAGGGTAGGTAGGATGGCAAATACCGTGCTTGAACAGAAAACGGAAGATGAACTCTGGGTGAGCTACAAGGCCAGCCATGACCCGAAGCTACGGGACATGTTCATTAGGCAGTACGCTCCTCTCGTCAAATACGTTGCCGGTAAGGTTGCACAGGGCATGCCCCATAACGTTGAATTCGACGACCTGGTGGGTTTTGGCGTTTTCGGGCTCCTCGATGCCATCGATAAGTACGATCCGGAGAAGGCTGTTAAATTCAAGACCTATGCGGTCACGAGAATCCGCGGGGCCATTTTCGATGAATTGCGTTCCATTGACTGGGTTCCCCGCTCGGTTCGCCAAAAAACAAGGGAGATCGAGGAAGCCATCGTCGGCCTGGAGGCAAAGCTCGGGAGAACGGCAAACGATTCGGAGATAGCCGGCAGTTTGGGAATATCCGAGAGCGAGCTGCAGCAAACCCTGCTTAAAATTTCCGGCACTTCGGTTCTTTCCCTCAACGACGTTTGGTATTTAGGCGATGACTCCGACAAAATTTCCATCGGCGAGAGCATCGAGTCCCCGGTTTCCATGAATCCCGACAACATCGTCGAGAAGGAAGAAATCAAGCGGGTTATCATACAGTCCATCAACGAGCTGCCGGACAAGGAAAAGAAGGTCCTGGTGCTCTACTACTACGAGGATCTTACCCTCAAGGAAATCGGCCAAGTGTTGGACGTAACCGAGTCCCGCGTGTCTCAGTTGCACACCAAGGCCATTTTGCGGCTACGAACGAAACTTACCTCACTGAAAAAGGGGATCTTCTAGCCGTGAAAGGCTCGATAGGCCTCGAACAGGTCCGCGAGCTGATGAAACGCTACCTGGAACAAGATGGCATAAAGCAAGCTATCGACGTCAGCGCCGAAAGCCTTGAAGAGGCCCTGCGCTCGGCTTCCATCCAGATGAACGTGCCGATAGCCCGCATTGAGTACAGCGTTGTGGAGGAAGGCAATCCCGGGATCCTGGGCATTGGCCGCAAAGCCTGGGTCATTCGGGCCTCCGAGATAGCAAAAAAAACGGAAACAGGCGAATTCCTCTCCGAGCAAGACGCCTTCGCGGATCTGCAAGCCGAAACGATCATCAAGGACGTGGACGGTGAGGCCTTGGTGCGCCTTACCCATCAGGGGGCCATGCTCAAGGTCATACCCCCTCAGGGCAAGGGGCGGCGGGCAAGCGAAAAGCAGGCCTTGGACAAACTCCGCGCCCGCGCTGTGCGGGAGATAGACGAGGCAGCCGTCAAACGCATCGTTCAAGAAGCCGAGGATCAGTGGATGCTTGCCGGTAGCTTTATCGCCAACCCTTCGGCGGACGCCACTGTTTTTTGCGAGATCGCCGACCAGGAAATGCGCGCGGTCATCACAGCCATGCCCCCCGGGCCCGGCGGTTGCGACCTCTCAAAAGAAGCCATTTTGGCCAACCTTAAAAATAACCGCGTAGTCTACGGTTTTAATCATGTTGCCATCCAGGAATTCGAGAATCACCCTGTTTATAAGAGCCCCTATTGCGTTGCCGAGGGCGACAAGCCGGTGAACGGTAAAGACGCGGTAATTCAGTATTTCTTCGAGGCCGAGCACTCAAAGGTCAGGCTCAAGGAATCCGCTACGGGCAAGGTCAACTTTAAAGAACTCAATCTCATACAGAACGTCGTGGCCAATCAACCGCTGGGACGAAAGCTACCGGCGGAAAAAGGCCAACCCGGCAAAACGGTGCTCGGCCGCATCATCCCCGCCAAGAACGGTAAAGACGTGCCCATGCCCCTGGGCAAGAACGTCCACTTGGATGATAACAAGCTCACTATTTTTTCCGACATCAACGGCCAGGTCATTTTGGCCAACGCCAAGATCAACGTCGAGGAAGTCTTTACCGTCTCCGGAGACGTCAATCTGCGCACGGGCAACATCATGTTCTTGGGCACGGTCATCGTCAACGGCAACGTGGAAGACGGCTTCTCGGTAAAGGCTTCCGGCAATATCGAGATATCGGGCAACGTCGGTAAGGCGGACTTGGAGGCGGAGGGTGATATCATCGTCCACCAGGGTATTGCCGCCAAGTCCGGCGGTCACGTGATAGCCGGAAAGTCACTCTGGGCGCGCTTTATCGAAAACGCCCGCGTGGAGGCGGGAGACTTCGTTGTCGTGTCAGACGGCATTATCAATTCCAACGTTGATTCCAACAAGAAAATCATCTGCCAGGGCAAGCGCGCCGCCATCGTCGGCGGCCACCTGCGTGCCGCTGAGGAAATCAACGCCAAGGCACTCGGCTCGGCGGTCTCGGGAACGGAGACTGTGCTCGAGGTAGGATTTGACCCCAAGAGTAAGGAAAAACAAGAAACCCTCCAGGTTCAGACGGATCAGATCCGTCGCCAAATGGACGATATCGATAAGAACGTGATAACCCTGCAAAACATTAAGAAACAGAAGAAGACCCTGCCGGAGGACAAGGAAGCCATACTCCAGGCACAGCTCGGTCGCCGTGAGGACCTAGAGCGAGAGCTTGAGGAAATTAGCAAGGAGATTGAGTCTATCAACACCTATCTCAACAACCTCAAGGTACGCGGTAAGGTATCAGCCTCCGGCAAAATATACCCTGGCGTAAAAATCAATATCAGGGAATATTCCTACGACGTGAAAAACGAGCAAAAAGGCATCACCTTCTTCCTCGAGGGCGGTCTTATTCGTTCAACCAAGTACGAGGCCGTCGAGGATATCGACGTGAAGAAGGGCCCGCCGGATGCCTATAAAACCAATTGATCTCCAGACCCTCTTTACCCAACTCGATAGGGTTGGCCGTGAACGCGCGGCCGAGAAGGAGGGCGCCGCCCTCCAGCAATCCATCCAAAGCGGGCTTATTAAAAAAAGGGCAGACGAAATCTCCCACGCCGTCCAGGGAACCCAAGACGCCCAGGACAACACGGAGCAGAAGGTCGCCATCCGCGATGATTCCTCCGCAGGGAGTCAGGGGGATGGGACTGCTCAAGAGAAACAAGAGCCGGACGATGAAACCGATGAGAATGAAACAGCCCGCGACGACGTCTTTCGTGACCCGCAGCGCGGCGGCAAGTTAGATATTCTCGGATAAAAACCATGCAGATACTATGGATAGTCCTTTCGGTATTAGCTCTCAACGCAGGCGTTTTGGCCCTGATGTTTTTCTATTTCAGAAGGCTTATCAGCAAAACCCTTTCTCTTGATGAGATTCTTGACAGGGCCCGAACCGAGGTAGGCCAGCTTCTTGCAGAGCTTAACCAGACGACGGACAGAAACGTGAGTCTCTTAGAGGACAGGGTTGAGCGCGCCCGCGAATTCGTCAAAGCCGCCGATAAGCGTTTTGAGGCCCTACAACGTCAGGGGAGCGAGCGTCTGCGCGAAAAAGAATTGTTCGATATGCTTTCTCGCGCCAAGGCGCTAGTACCCAGGGAAGAAGTTCCGCATATGCCGGAAAGCCGCGAGCAAGCCTCCGCATCGGCTATGAATCCGCCGCAGCAGGCTCCGGCCGCATCGGTCCAAACTTTATCCGAATCTCAGAAATCGCAGGAAATTTCAGGGCAAGCCTTTCAGGCAGGGGCTGAAAGCGGCGCCGCAAACTCGGAGTTTGGGAACTCGACGCCGCGTATACGGAAAAGCGAAAAAAACCTAGACTTGGGTTTGAGCCCTGCGGAACGGGTTTTGCGGCTCTGGGAAAGCGGCATTTCCTCCGAGCTTATCGCCTCCCGCCTTTCCATGACGATAGCCGAGGTAGACCTCATTATTGCCATGGAAGAGCAACGCCGCCTTTTGAGAGGCTAGCGCCGCCTCTCTGGAAAAAGTCATCCATCCCATGCTAGACTCCGCCAATCATGACCAGTAGCCCTTCTAGGACACAATCTGCCCTGCGGCCCATCATTAGCCACCGCATCCGTCGAACCTTTGCCCTCTCTCCCTTAGTGGCGGCCCTAAGCTGGCCTCAGACGGCCATGCGTGCAGTCAAGGTGGCGCTTACCGTAGTGCGCTATTTTTTCTATCCGCAGTTCGAGACTCGTTTTTTTCCCAAGAGGCGTCCGGTTGTAAACGTGGATCACCCGCTTGATGAGACCATCCCCTTCAGGCCTGACCTTGTTGCCGAGTACCTGACCTTCTTCTTTCTCTGGATCAATACCGCCCTCTTTTTAGCCAGGAATTATGGCCGCTCGGGAATCTTGCGTTATGCCTCTTATATTGATGAGATAACGATGATGTACCTCGATTGCGGCTCCATCTACCTCCGCAGGCAATCGACAACCCGACGGCCACCTAAGGCCGCCAACTCCCTGTTTTCAGTCATTCACGGGCTTGATCCCCATTTGCATTGCGTGCCCAGTCTCCATGTCTTGGTTGTGGTGGGCAATTTGATCATTGGCAAGCGTTTCATCTCCGAATTGTCCGGGGGATCTGAAGGGCTACGGGAAAAACGTGCCCTATCCTATCTGCGGCAGGAGGCCCTGCGCATTACCGAGAGTGTTCTCTTTGTAAAACAGCATTCTGTTAATTGCATCGCGGTGTCCTTTTATTATTTGAGCGTTTTCTATCCGGAGTTCGACCAAGCCGCGGTTGGGGAATTTATCGCTGAACTCTTTAGCTATGAGGGGGGCGACCTTGCGAGCAAACAGGATATACGGGATTATGTAGAGGCCCTCTATCAGCGTCTGCTCAATGCTTACCGCTCACGCTCCGATGGAAATTGGCGCCGTGTCGTTTTGGATTACCTCAAAGAGTTCTCGGCCAATCCTCCCTTTGATCAGGGCGTTTCAAGGCCGTAGAGGTTGATCTTCTCATAAAGGGTTTTTCTGCCAATGCCTAAGATTTCCGCGGTCTTCGATTTATTGCCGGAGTTGGCGGCAAGGGTTTCGCGGATCAAGATAATTTCCGCCTCGGCCAGCGAGGACCCGACGGGTACGCGGATCAAGCCGCCCTCGGATGCGGCGTGCAAAGAAGGCGGCAGATCCTCCAGCCCGATAAGGCCGCCCTTTGCCATGACCACCGCGCTCTCAATGCAATTGCGCAGCTCGCGAACGTTGCCGGGCCAGGTATAGGCGTAGAGCGCGCTCCGCGCCTTGGTATCGAATCCCTCAATGGGCTTGCCGTTATCTTGGGCGAATTCCTTCAGAAACGCGGCGGCCAAAAGGGGTATATCGTCTCGGCGCTCGCGTAGCGGCGGGATGTGGATATTGATAACATTCAGGCGATAGTAGAGATCTTCCCGGAAGCCGCCCTTTTCTATTTCCGCTTTGAGGTCGCGGTTGGTGGCGGCTATGATGCGCGTGTCGACTTCCAGGGTTTCCTCTCCGCCGACGCGCTCAAACTTTTTTTCCTGCAATACCCGCAGGATCTTTATCTGAACGTTCTGCTCTATTTCCCCTATCTCGTCCAAGAAAAGGCTTCCCTCGTGGGCCAGCTCAAAGCGCCCACGCTTGCGCGCCTGGGCCCCGGTAAAGGAGCCTTTCTCATGCCCGAAGAGTTCGCTTTCTAAGAGGCTTTCTGCCAAGGCGGCGCAATGCACCTTGATGAATGCCTTATCCTTGCGCGGGGAGAGGTTATGGATGGCGTCCGCCACCAGTTCCTTGCCTACCCCGGACTCACCGGTAATGAGGACGGACGCCTTTGTCGGGGCCACGCGTTGGATAACCTCGAAGATGCGCTTCATCTGCGCGCTCTTGCCGATCATGGAGGAGAAGCGCTTGCGGGTTTCTACCTCCTCCAAGAGCTCTCGGTTTTTGAGCTCGATTTCGCGGCCCTTGAGGGCTCGCTTAACCATAAGCTCCAAGTGCTCGAGGTTGAGCGGTTTTGATAGAAAATCATAGGCGCCGTCGCGCATGGCCTCTACTGCGTTTTCAACCGTTCCATGGCCGGTGAGCATGATGACCGGTGTGGTTGGGTAGTGGGCCACGGCGTATTTGAGAACGTCTTCGCCCGAGACCTTGGGCATGCGCAGATCGGTGACAACCAAGTCCACGTCCCCTTGGTCCAACCTTTTGATGGCTTCGTCCCCGTCTTGCGCCTGAGATACCTCAAAGCCGCTTAAGCGGAAATATTCGCCTATGCCCTCGCGGATATTCTTCTCATCGTCAACGATCAGGATGTTAAACTTCATCCTTGCGCCTCATATTCCAGGAGTTTTCTCTCTTTCTGCGGGACGGGCAAAATGATGCTGAAGCAGGTGCCCTCTCCAAGCCTTGATTTTACCTGAATTTCACCGTGGTGTTCCTTGACAATCTTAAAGACCAAGGTCAAGCCCAGGCCCGAGCCGGTGGGGCGGGTGGTAAAGAAGGGCTCGAAGATCTTGGTTAAGATCTCGTCTTTGATGCCTTCGCCTGTGTCTTCAACGCAGAGCCTAACTTCGTCCTGAACCCTTTGCGTGATAAGCTTGATGCTGCCCCCGGAGGGCATGGCTGCCATGGCGTTTTTAACTAGGTTGAGCAGGGCCTGCTTCATGAAACGCGTGTCTATCATAAGCTTAGGTAGGCCCTCGGCTAACGCAAGAGACTGGCTGATGCCCGCGCCGTCAAGCTCAAATTTTAGGAAGTTCATCATCTCTTGCACAAATGCGTTGAGGTCGGTTTCTTCCGGCGCAAGGTCCATCGGGCGGACGGCAAAGAGAAAATCGACCACTATTTGATTGAGTCGCTCCACCTCTTCCCCGACAACGCCTAAATGGTGGGAGATGGCCTTGGTTTCGACGCTCTCCTTGCCTTGCATGGTTTTCTTAATCAGTTGGATATGGATGGAGATGGAGGCTAAGGGATTCTTGATTTCATGGGCTACTCCGGCCGTAAGGGTAGTCAGAGACGCCAGGCTTTCGGCGCGGCGTAGCCGCGCTTCACGCGAGCGCTTTTCCGTGATGTCTTCCACGTGCAAGAGGCTGCCGCGGATCCGACCTGAGCTTACCAGCGGCATGATGGAAAGTGAGAGGGTCCGCAAGATTCCTTTGAAATCCAAGGAGAACTCGCGGTCTGCTATCCGGTCATGGCTTTCTAGGCTTTGCTTGAGAAAGGATGATATCTGTTCGTCGTCAATGAAGAGCCACACCGGCCTGTCTTGGGTTTCTCCCCCTAAAATGGGTAGGAGCCTTTCCGCGGATTTATTTGCTAGGATGAGGTTGTTGTCCGCGTCGCAGACGATGATGCCGTCTGTCATGGATTCGAGAACGCTTTCTAGTCGTTCGTTTTCCTCGGCTAAGAGATCGAGCAAGGAGCGAATCTGCTCGAAGGTCATGCGCTGAACCTTTTTTAATGCCCGTTCAAGAAAGCGCCTCATAGACCGGACTCCATTCCATCGATAAGTGCGCGCAAGACGGGGTCCGGGCTTTGATTGTAGCTGCCGGCCCTGAGGGCTGCGTCCCGAATCAGGCTAGCCCAGTTTTCCGTGGCTGACAAAACATTGATGTTGCCCTCGCAGGCGCGCAGTATGGCGCCCGTTTCGTTAAGGATAGCCCTCAGGAGTATGGGGAAGTTGCGGCGCTCAAGGGCAGTGGGCGCTATCTTCGCCATGCTTTCTTGGGCGCCTAAGGCCTGTGACATGTCCATGGCGCTCGGGCTGCCCCGGCTTTGCGCGCGGTAAAAGATTTCTGCCAAAACCCCTCGCGCGCATTCGCGCGCCTTTTCCCTTGGGAAATCCGAAAAGCTTTCAAGGTATTCAGGTATGGAGTGAAAAAGGGCCTC
>JBGSOB010000129.1:0-20251 GCA_041739325.1 Treponematales bacterium | reverse complement strand
CGTCTTGCAAATACCATTACTGACTGCAGACGCACGCCACCTAACCCAACAGTTTACGGCTACCGCCTTCGGCGTCCGCCCAAATCCGCTACGCGGACTTCGCAAACCTATAAATTAGCCGACATGCTCTGACGAACGCTTACGCGTTCGTCTTGCAGAATCGCATACATGATTTTGTTGAGCCTTTATCTCTTCACCTAAACCTCCGAGGTTGTGCAAGTACTCTTGCGCAACCTCGGATGAACTCCTGCTAAGTTTTGTCAGAATAGCAGGAGTTTTGTCAGATTTTTGCCACGCTGTAAAAATCTGACGTCCGGGAGAAAACTAGCCGGGTGGAAGATTGCAGAATCGACCCTGCATGTTCTCTTTAGCCCCGAAGCCACGATGGCGGAGGGGCGGCCTGCTGGGGTTAGGGAGTTAAACATACGCTTAAGAGGTAACGCGTTTTGGCGCGGTTTTTGCCGATCGAAGCGGCCGCAAAATTCGTGACAGACAAACACATCAGCTTCAGGCGTATGTTCTCCATACCTTTTCAAATTTCATGTTATAGCTCAATTTTTAACTTGTCCTATTCTATTGTATTTGCAGAAAATCCTATCTTTTGTTTCTCTCCTTTTATCCAAGCATCAAAAGAGGAATTACATTTCCTAAGGAATTCACCAAATACATGTTCATATAATTCATCTATTTGATTTGGCTTAATAGGGTTCTCTATGATTTTTTCTGGGCCATCATGAAATCCTTTAAAAATCAAACTCTCGTTATTTTTTTTTATTAAAAACGTGAAACAATAGCGAGAAATAGGGGGTAAATTATAGTCATGATAAATATCTAGCGCCGTTCCCATGAGAGCCCAACCACTATCATCATCAAATTCAAGTGATTCAAACATCGCATACGCATTTCTTCCATCTTGTCTATTCTCTTTTTTAGGCGGTATGAAGAATAATACCTGTTTTTCTTTAATATTCAATCTTTCTGCAAACCCCTTCAATATTTGACTAAAAAGAGATAAGACTTGGCTTTCATATTCACGCCACTTTCTATTATCAGCCAAAACAGAAGAACGGAGATCTTCATAATTCATATATACCTCCAATACAAATAGAACCTACCAAGTAATTCTAGCTAGTACAAAAGCATAAAACAGTGCGCATATTAAAAAAGGAAGATTCTCAGAATAATTAAATATGAATCCCTTTCTGCATCAATGCTATGGATAATATATTATCTACTTGATTTCCCATAAAGCAAAACCATTATTTTTACAGCAAAATATTAACAAAAATATTTATATAATACGTGAAGCCGCTATGAGAAACATTAGCGCATACCAGTCACTTGGAGCTACGCTCTATCTTAATACATATTTTAATTCCTCTTAAGAGCCGAAGGTGTGCGCCTAATGTCCTTCTTAACCTGCGCCGCTTATGGCGGCGTCAGGTTCAAGCGCAAATTAGGCGCCTTGGATTCTCAAACTAAGTGCAACGAGCGTTGTTCATCACAACCAATTGTTATCTTATAGGCCCGGATATTTTATATAGTTTACCGCCGTTTTTCCAAAAATGAAAAAAGCCGTACTCTTCATCATCAATGGATAGAACATTATCTTTTAAGAATTTAAATTTTACATAACCTGATTCATGAACATCAGGCCCATAATTTTCCATTGACAATCTTTGGATTAGGAGTACATAGGTGTTTTTATTTATTTTCTTCATGTCAACAACAGTGTAAACAGGTTGGTTTAAGCGTTCGGAAATAGAAAAATATTTCGATCTATTTAGATCATAATCAAATATTTGTGTCGTATATTCATGGTACAATCCTTCCCCCCAAGAATATTGCAATTGCTTGCTTTGGGTTGTGGTATTTGCAGAATCAATACTCCAAGCTCCAATAAAGTTTTTAATATCTGAATCAGTAACACTGCTTCGGTCTACAATGTACTTCTTGCACCCCATAGAGGAAAAAAGGAATATCAATGCTATCATTGCAAAGAATAATGTCTTCTTCATTCTATTCAGTGTAGAACTGAAAATAAAATACCCCGATGTCGTATCCCTTTTCATGTCTATACCCACGTTCTTCTCCTGAAGGATCCCGTAAAAACTTACTATTTCTGTCTGCTTCCACCATATGACGGCCAGTGTAGGAATTTGTTTTTATAAAAATATTGAGTAAAGACATATCCGCATTATTCTTTGAAGATGTTCTTGCTTTTAAAGTCATTCCCAATCTTTTTAAGGCCCAATTTATAAAACCTTCTAAACCTTCTTCATTTGTTTCACTACTAAGGCTCCAGGAACTAAGATTATCTCGGTCGCCGCCATTGATGAGTTTATTATCACCAGAAGATAAATCTTTATAGGCATCGTCAAAATCTTTTTTAGTCAAGTTTTTTCTAGCTTTTCGCTCAGCTCCTGAAAATGCTGCTCTCACCCAACATGGTCCTTCGGTTACACCGAATGCCTCATAAGTATTAAGCCATGGATTAGTTTCATCCTGACCTGATTCCGCCACTGCATCAGCTTCCTGCCCTATAGCCGTTTCTCCGTGCCCCTCATTCATACGCGCCTCAAGCCTCGCGAGTATGGCATCAACATCAATCGATGCATCTAATTCCTCAGCTATAAAGGGCATTTCTGAATAATATGATTGTATTCCATTTTCCACCTTCAGGTAGCCTAGAATATTCTCTTCTCTCGTTAGCGGATCGATGGTTGTCATTGTCCGCCATTCAGTCTTGCTTTGATTGGATACAGGCTCCCTAGTATCATCGTTTTCTTCTTCAGATGACCCGCCTCCGTTCGTATCATCCAACCAACGCAAGTACTCATCGGCCTCTTCCTGCGTACTCAATCCAGTCGGGTCTGTGTACCGTAGCGGATTCCCCGCGCAATACGCGTACCAGTTCCCCCCATCCCGCGCCGGGTCCTCGCTAGTGAAGCGCCCCAGCCCGGCGTCATACCAGCGCGCGTTGAAGTAGGCGAGGCCTATGTCCTCGTCGTATTCCTTGCCGGTATACCAATTAAGTGCTTCGTGGCCATCGTCCTGCGCGCTCACTGCGCCACCCTGTCCGAAGTCCTCGTATCCCCGCTGGGTGAGGATCTTTCCTTCCTCGTCGCTTTCAGCGGTAATGGAGCCTAGAGAATCGCTAAAGGTCCAGTAGCGCGCGGTGCTTGCGGCCCTGCTTTCTTCGTAGCCCACCAGCCGCCCTAGGGCATAAACGAACCTTCTGGTGCGAGTGGCGCTGCTTTGGGTGTCAATACGGGTTTCGTAGATCACCCGGCCTTGGAGGTCGTAAATGTAGCATGTAGTAGCCGTCTGCGTTGTCTTCTTTATGCGCAAATCTTCGGCGTTATACTCGTAGCTGGCCACAACCTGGGCAGATATCGTTCCCACTCGGCCCTTGCTCACGCTCACCAAGCGGTTCCAGATGTCGTAGCTGTAGCTCCAGTAGCTGCCTAGATCCTCTTCAAAACTGATAGAGCCGTCAGGGTTCTCGGTATAGGTATTGCCCTTCTGAGTAAGGTTGCCCACCGCGTCGTAGACGTAAGCCCAGGCTCCTGCTTTCTTCACGCGGTCGCTGTTTGTCCAGTAGGCGTAGCTTTCCAGCTTGCTACCGTTCAGGGAGTCTTGGATGCTCGTGCCCGTTCGGTTGCCTACGGCGTCGTAGGCGTAAATCTTCACCAGCTCTGGCTCTATGTATTCTACGCGCATAATGCTGTCGGCTCGGTTCTTGAAGGTGGCCTCTGAGGTATCGACGGCCCACTCAAGGCTGCGTTCATCCCAGAGGCAATGCACTTTGACGCCCTGGGTGTTCACGGGGGGCGTGAAGCTTGCCTTTATGATCCCCGACTCAAGCACGCTGATTGCGGCTTCTGCCTTTGTCCAGGCGCCCTCTGCGCCGTAGAGGTAGATTTCCAGGTGTTCGGGGCTTACGCGGTGCTCATCCTCTCCGGGGATCAGGCTCAGGCTTGTTAAGGTAAGCTCGCGTTCAAAGGTTGCCCCTATGCTGTAGCCGCCTGTGTCTAGGGCTATCTCAAGGTCCTCCGGCTCTATGCTCAGTTCCTTGCTTCTCTGGTAGTCGCCTTCGGCGCTTGCCACCGTAAGCCTGCGTTCGGTCTGGCCGATCTGGCTGTCGCGGCTTTCGGTCAGGCGGTTTAGTTCGTCGTAGCTGTAGCTGTTGCCGTTCATGGATGAGACGTTGCCTGCGGGGTCGTAGGTATAGGCGTAGCTAAGGTCTTGGCCGGAGCTGGGTTGCCAGGTCAGGTTCGTGTGGCGTCCGCGTGCGTCTCGCTCTAGGCTTAAGTCCACGCCGTTTGCGTAGTTCAAGCCGGTGGGTTGTCCGGCTAGGTTCCAGTTGATCTGGTCCACCCAGCCTGTCACGCTCTTCAGGTTGCCGCCGGGGTCGTAACCGTAGCTGTCCTGGGCAAGAACCGTGGAGCCGGAGCTGAGGGTCTGGGCGTAGGCTTTGCCGAAGCTGTCGTAATTTATTGTTAGGTTATGGCCATCGCGCTGGGCGCTCAAGATCTGTCCGTAGGCGTTTACCTGGTAGCTGGCGCTTTTTCCGTCGACGCTCGTATTGCTGAGGTATCCGGCGGGGTCGTATGTGTAGCTCCGTAAGCCCTGGGCGCTTCCTAGGTTCTTGGTAACGTCGGTAAGCTGGTAGGCTGTGTCCATCTTATAGACAATGGTTGCTCCGGCGGGGTCGATGGCCTCCTTAAGGTTGCCCACGAGGTCGTAGGCGTAGCTGCTCGTTCTGCCATCGGGCTGGGTTTCTTGCAGGAGGCGGCCCAGGTCGTCGTGGCGGTAGCTGCTGTCTCGTCCTAGGGGGTCGGTGGCTCTGGCTATCTTTCCCTGGTAGTCGTAGAGGTAGCTGGTGGTTTTCTGGGCGGGGTCGGTGACTGCTCGGAGGGTTCCGTAGGCGTCGTAGCTGTAGTCGCTTTGGTTGCCTCTTTCATCCTCGGTGCGGGCAAGGTAGCCGAGCTTGTCGTACCAGGTCTTGGTGGCGGTTTCGTCGCCGTAAATGCGGCGGGTTTCGCGGCCGAGGGCGTCATATTCGTAGCTAACGCGGTAGGTGCCGCCCTGGGTGCGCTTGGAGGGGAGGCCGCCGCTTCGGTACTGGGTTGTGGTTGTGGCGTAGGCGGTTCCGATCACGTCGGTCAGGGTTTCGGTTTCTAGGCCTCCGCGCGGGCTAAAGCTTCGGCGTATGGTGGTTCCGTCGGGGTTGATGATTGCTACGCTGTTACCACGGGGGTCGTAGTCTAGATAGGTGGTTATGGTTTCGCCGCTGTCCTCATGGGTGGGGGCGGTGATGCTTTTGATTCGGTCGGCTTGGTCGTATTCGTAGGTGACGGTGTAGCGCGCGCTTCCGGGGGTTTCGCGTTTGTCCTTCACGGCGCTGAGGTTATCGTCTAGGTCGTATTGGTATTCCTCAAATTTTCCGTCGCGGCTGAAGGCTTTTGTGATCTTGCCGCGGGAGTTGTACTCCCAGCGTAGGCAAGATTCGGTCTTGCCGGTGGCAATGTCGTTCGCGTCGTATTCTCTCAGTTTCCTGCCCATGTGGTCGTAGACGTAGGCTGTTTTTCTGCTGGCTGGGGCTCCTGTTTCTGGGTCGGTGTAGTGCTCTTCGGTTGCCAGGAGCCAGCCGAGGCTGTTGTAGCGGTAATCTGTCGCTTTGATCTCGCCCGCGCAGCGGTATTCGCTTCGTTTCATGTTTCCGAGTCCGTCGTACTGGTAGTGTATCTCGGGTGTCTGTGGGGTTCCTTGATCGCCGACGAGGACGATTCGGGGGGGCAAATAGCGTGTCCTCACTCGTCCGAGGTCGTCGTAAGATGTTTTGCTGATATTGAAGCCGGGGTCTTGGACCTGAACGGGTCGTCCGAGACCGTCATAATAGGTGTACGTGTCGAGCGCGAGGCTCCCGCCCTGTCCGTCTGGGCCGGTTTGTCTCAGGTGGTAGACGCGTCCATCCATGTCGGACCAGGCTTCTTGGGTCAGGCCTTTTTCATCGGTGCTTGTCTTCTTATTTTCCGCGTACAGGTACTGGATGCTCGCGTTCTCTACGGGCCCGCCTGTGTTGCTCGCGGGCAAGCCGATGCCGATAAGCTGGCTGAGACTGTTGTAGGTATAGCTGGTTGAGATGTTATTCGGGTCGGTCAATCCTATCACATTTCCGAGTTTGTCGTAGGACAATGAGATGCGGATGCTTGAATTTTGTCCTCTATAATTCGTGACGCTTTGCTCCACGCCCAGGGTCTTCCCAAGGTCGTCGTAGGAGTAGCGCAGGCTGCTTCCACCGGCTTTGGTTACTTCAACGCTGCGCGTTTCGTCGTCATAGTCTATGCGGATCTTTGCTTCCGTTGTTTCCGTGCTCATTTTTGGCTTCGTGATCGCGACTACGCGGCCTATCTTGTCGTATTCCATTCGTTCATAGGTCTGGTCGGGGTTCCATCGCTCCATCGGCTGGCCGTGCGTCTTTGAATATCGCGTCACGGTCCTTATGTCTGCGTAGATCCCGTTCTCGATTTCAACGCCTTCGGCGGTTAGGGTTTTTTCGATGATGCCGGGAAATCCCGCCACGTCGTACACGGTCGTTACGCTTTGATGGGCAAGCTGCACCCCGTCAGCGCTCCGCGTTATGCCGGTCAATAAGCCGCTTTCATACTTATAGGTGGAGATAGAGGCTTTTGTGCCGTCATAGGCTGTTTCGCTCGTTAGTCTGCCGCTCGCGTCGTAGCCGTACTTAATCAGGCTCGAGCTGGATGTGTTCGTGAATTGAACGGGCAGGGAGTGGTTCACCCTTACTTCGGAAGGTCTGAATGCTGGGGCGCCAATATTCTGCCCACCGACATTTACGGACCTTCCCACATTGACGTATTCAGTGTTAGTTATCCGGTTTGAAGCGGGCTGGTTAGAGTCTCCAGCGTAGTTGAGCCTCTCATGCAGGGTTATGTTCGACCATGCGTCGTACTCAAAGTGCTCACGTGTCCGCGCGCTGAATGATTGAATGTCGTCTTCTTGCCTAACGCGGAGGTAGTCGTCGTAATCCTTACTGACCCTGCGGTATTCGGTAGTTAACGTTGTGTCGGTATAGTGCGAACGATTCTCCTCAAAAGCGACATACTCGGTATCGTCGGCCATCAAATTGCCGTAGGCCTTCCTTATTTGCTCCTTGAAGCCGTACTGGACACGGGTCCCATCCTTTTCTCGAATAATACTCGCTTCGTCACAGATGACCTGCCCGTTGCCCACAGGGCGGAGCTTGTACTGGAAGCTCGTGGTCTTGATCCTCGCCAGAATCGAATTCAGCTCTTCTCCGCTTGCAATAGCCAGTTGAGTGAGGCCTAATGCGCTAAAAACATTATGCTCCGCGTCAGGGTATTCTTGTACCTTTGTGGTAACGAATCGGGTGAGGCTTGTCCCTTTCGGCCTTTCGCCATCTATGGCGCCTTCAGCTAAAATATCGAAAGCGGAGGAAGTAGCGTTAAAGCGCGCTGGACTTGTCGTGAGGTTCACGATGCCCAGACCTGGGCCACTTGCCACATCGAGGGTGAATGTCACGGAGGACTCATCGATGCCCTTTAGCTGAGATGTCTCGGGCAGGATGCTGAGCTCGGATGAGTCGCAGAACTCCGTTGCAGCCTTGAGGAAGGCGCTCGACAGTCCTTCTTCATCCTCCGGCACGGCAAGAATCGCCCGTTTATACGCATAGCGCCATTCGCGGCCCTCGGCGTCGATCGCGGAGCGTAAGAGCGGGAAGGCTATCTCCGCGTTGGCGCTCGCGCTTATGCGGATGCTCGGATAGCTGTAGCTCACTGACGCATCGTCCACGCTCGCGTTCGGGTCGGTTGAACTGGTCATCTTGCTAATGATAGGAACAAAGCCGAAGCTTTCCGCGTAGCTAAAACTAACGGTATGCCCTACCGAGTCGCTGATGGCGGTAATTTTCCGCGTAGTGTCGTAGGCAACCTGAATTGTATTCGTTTCGTAAGGATCGGTTATTGATACAACAGATCCAAGAGAATTCAAGGATACGACGGATCCGTCCTTGCTCACTATTTTTGCGCTGAGGCTATAATAGCTAGGGAGGGAATAGTATTCGTCAAGGCTGGTGTGAATCTCAATTTCGCGCACTTGCTGTCGGACAATGAAGGTGAAATCCTCGCCTTGGTGGTTCTCATAGACAAGCGTGCGGGAATTCCCTGAGCGTGTCTCGCTTTTTTTTGTCATCGCCGCGGTAAAATAGGTGCCTCCGCCCAGGGTACGCACGGAGAGCCCGGAATTCGTGGTATTCATATAGGGCAATGCTAGTTTCCAGCCAGTTCCAAAAGAATAAGGATAGTCGCCCGTCTGTTGGTAGGCTTCTCTGAACCTTGCTTGATTCGTCTCACCAAAGGTATTGTTCAAGCTCGCCTTCAGCCAATTCCAATCATTGGCGTAGGCGTTGTAGATAGCGTCCAGGCTTAAGCCTGAAAGTTTCGAAAACGCTATAAAACCGTTAAGCATTGTCCGCTTTGAGTTTTCCCTTGCCGTGCCCGTGTCGTATTCACGCGCAATCGGGAAACGGAACCCCTCCTTACCGTGCATGACGAATTCGGTTTTGCTCGTCCTGGCCGTCCCGCCCTGGGTGGATACCTCCAACTCTCCGTGCTTCGATACGCTCGAAAGAGGAGAATAACCCTTATCCCTAATCTCCTGAGGAGAGAGATCGGCTACGGGCGTCGGCTGGACGCTGTAATAAGAAAGGTGCTTGGTGGTAAACACGATCATGTCGTTCTCTTCGTCCACCGCAGATGTCCGCAGTTGTATCCATTGCGAATATTCCGGGTCAAAATAGAAAACGCCGATATTCCTTTCGCTCAGGCCCGGCGGAATTTGGTTTTGGTCATACCGAATCGTGCAGAGGACGTCCTGATCGAAGGCGATATGTTCCTCTGTGGTTTCGCCCGCCACGCCTTCCGTCACCGCCGTAAAGCGATACATGAGGCCGATCGGCTCGAAATCTGCCGCTTGCCTCAGGCCTTCGCTCATAACGGATGTTGCCTTGAAGCGCTTCACGTTCTCTGGAATAGCTTCCTCGGGAATCATTAAGAGAGCCTCCCCGAAGGCAAGGGCAATATCCTTCCCCTCCTCCACGTCGACTACCTTTTGGCCCGCCGTGCCCGTTACGCTACTGAAGGAGCTTATGTTACCCGCCCTATCCTCGGCGTACACGCGGTATTGGTAGGCCTTTCCATTCTCCACATTGGTATCGATATAGCTTAAGCCCTGAACGCTGATAGTGCCTTGAGAAAATTCTGGAATACGCTCAATCAAGCAATTCTTCACGTCCTCGTTCGATGTAGCCCATCGTAGTTCTATCTTGGAATAACCGCTCAGGGCCACCAGATCATGTGGCATGGCGGGAGGCGTGCGGTCGATGATGAGCTGCTTGAACGATGTCCGGAAATTCCCAGCGCGGTCGAATGCCTTCACCGCTATTCCGTGGACGCCCTCCGCAGGCTCATGTATGGTGAAGGGGCTACTGACCTTCTCATACTCTTCTAAGTCAAGGCTAAGGTCATAGGAGGCGACTCCGCTGGTGAGATCCTCAGTATGGAATCTAATGATAGGATGATGGCTGTTCGTTTCATCCTGTGGTTCGATCCGTATTTCAAAGGTCTCCGGAGCCGTAGAATCCGCCACAAAAGAAACAGTGGCTGTCGCGGAACGGTTCCCGGCGCGGTCAAGCGCGAATGAATCGATTTTCGCCGCTCCATCCGGGAAATCAAAGTACCGAGAGTATAGATCGCCTTCCTTCTTTGTCGGAAGGTCATTCGTCACCAATACTGAGGGATAGAGTTCGTCCATCCTAGCCTGTGTCAGGACGGGGTTCTGGAGGAACCATCCAGCCTCGGGCGTGCTAATGATCACTACGGGTGGAATGGTATCCAAGATAACCGTAAGTTCTCTTAAGCCTCTCTGTCCCATTTGATCGCTGGATTCGATCTTGAAATGATTCAGGCCTTCTTTTAAATTGAATTCAAGGCTTTCGAAAACGCTAGCGCCGTTTATCATGGCCGGTTTACCATTGATTGATATCCGAGGTTCTCCAACGCCATCAACCATTCCCGTAAGGGTTAGTTTCGCTTGATTGGTGTAATAAAGATCAGGCACAGCTGGCGTGATTTTCATTCCTGGCTCTAGCCTTGCCCCGGGAATGTATCCAATGGTCGTTTCTTGGCCAGTCCTCCAGCTTACCATGCTTACCGGAATACGGGTGTAGCCCTTCATGAGCGGAACGGTAACGGAAAATTCCCGTCCTCTACCTAAAGATGCCTCGACTCCTCCTATGCGTAGGGAGTATTGATGCTCGTTAAACGAGATTTTTCCACGGATTTCAAGCGTTTCTGAAAGCGTATACAGCGGATCAAATCCTTCTATCCGCATCCAGCTCCAAAGCCCGGGCTTGATCGCTTTTATACGCTTAATCGCTTTATGGAGGCCTTTCTCTAGCGCGAAATATAACCCAAAAGCATTCCAAGCAGAATCCTTAATCGAACTTGTATTGATGATGAAATACCGTCCGAACCTTTTAGGCTTGCTTCCGCCAAGGTCAAGCGAACAATCCGGATCATCAGTGGTTCCGATGAAAAAGCCATAGTCTTCTTCCCATTGATCTCTTGTGCTCGGAAAGAGGAGCCTCGCCGTCAGAGGCGCCGGTTTTTTTTGGCTTCCATATACTTCTAATTCATTGATCCTGCCTACACCTTTCAAAACTAATGAATCAACGGCTCCCTCATAGGCGTAAACCGCGCATCCTGCAAAACTATCGCGCCGCCCAAGCTCGGTCTCAATTCCATTTTCTACCGCGTAGAGGCGTAGGTTCCCCCAGTCCTCACTGTATAAACGGATTTCCTTGCACAGATACGCGCCTAAGCCATCGAATACGCGTTGGGCCCCCACCAGTTCGCTAGTACTCATAATCCCATCACATGCCAATCCGCCATCCAGGTCTAATCTTCCTTCTTTTGCTTTTTTACGCGTTCGACAGAAGGCAATTTGAGCGTCTGAAACAACTTGCAACCAATTCGCTTCTGGAAAAAGATCGCCTTCTTCGATATCTATTGAATAAAGGTCAAGCCCGCCAAAAGAAGCCCTTAAAAGAGCCGTATCGGATAAACCATTGAGTTCTATTGATAAAGTTGCCCGGCCCCCATTCCATACGGCAATCTCCAACCGTCCATGCCCGTATGCTTCTCCCTTAAATGAGTAATTCGATTTCCCCGGATCCTTCCCTATTCCGCGGCCATAAAGGTAGTTATCGCCCCCAGCCGCAGAGCTACTCCAAAGTTCAAGCTCCCCGATCGATAGGTCTTTTTTTCTATCTTCAGACGAGGCTACCGAGAACTTCAGGTATCTTCCCACTGCGATATTCGAGCAGGAAAGTGTCTTCCAACCCTCAACACCATCTATATAAAAGGTCTCGGTGGGAATCCACACTCCTCCCTCAAGTCGGCTCACCAGGATATTCTTCTTTCCTTGTTTGCCCGTATACATACGTATGCTTTCCAGCTGAAGCGGAGACTCATATTCAAAGATGAATTCATCTTGTTTAATATCCCAAACCTTGTCACGTCCTTTTTTCCGCCACTCGTTGATATGTTTTGTTAATTCAGCCATTCCTTTTGCATTAAAACCGTTCTTAAACAACCAGGCTACCAGCTCATTCTCATCGTCATCGCCCCAAGCGGAAAGAGGATTTCCATCCGTGAGCGCGTCCTCAAAAAAGAAGACATTGCCTCGATCCTTCGCGTAGACCCGGCTTGGCTCAAGCTTCCGTAGCCTATCCTCCGACCATTGTCCATAAAGCTCGGCCTCTTCTACTTTGGCCTCTCCTCCCTGACATATGATCCTCACCTTGCCCGTGGCAATATGATCAAAGGTTAGATCCACATAGTTGCCCTGCTCATTCCCCAAGCGATCCGCGCTCAAGCGCCGCCAATTTTTGCCATCAAAGGCCTCAAGGTAAGCGTCCCCGCAGCTGGAAAAATCACCCCAATAGCGCAGCCCAGCAAGGAGAGCCTGCCTCGGCAGGCGTAGCTCGACTCCATACAGGTCTATTCCGCCTGAACTTTTCCAATAACTTTCCCTATTCCCGTCTGAAATGAAATACGCGTTCGTATCGTTGCTGTCCTCGTACAGCGGGTATGCTGAGCTTATATC
The DNA here is from genome assembly GCA_041739325.1 of Treponematales bacterium. Classification (GTDB taxonomy): domain Bacteria; phylum Spirochaetota; class Spirochaetia; order Treponematales; family JBGSOB01; genus JBGSOB01. Next base: position 8,038 of record JBGSOB010000129.1, on the reverse strand, counting down.
GAGCTTAACGATGCCCTGCGCGTAGAGGCAGATGCCGGCAAGCAGAAATGCCGCTACAAGGAATGTTTTCTTGCTTTTCATGACTATTCCTTCATTATTCTTATTCATTCCCGCTATTCCCCGCTAATTGGTTGATCTCCTCGATGCTCAAGACCCGCCCTTCGTCATATTCGTAGTAGAGTTGCGCGTTTCCGCTTAAGCGGCAGTTGTTCAAGACCGCCCGCCCACCCGCATCTTCTTTTACGGCATATCCAGAGCAATTGGCTATCAGGGTCCCTGTCGCCGTAGGCACTGAACCCAGGGCATGGATTCCCACGATGCAGGATTCGATCGAACCCCCTTGCATGCTCCCCGTGGCCGTCGCGGCGAAGGCGATTCCTTGTCGGGCCCAGCGAATGGCGCTATCCGTGATATTCGCCGTCCCATGAACCCGTATCCCGAACCAAGAAACGGCGCCAGTGGAGCTGTCTAGAGCAGAATCCTCGCAAACAAGCGCCCCGCCCTCTTCGATAATGATGCCAACGGCCCCGGCATGATAACCTGCGTTGACGGCGCTCACTGCGCAAGCGTCTATGGTCAAGCGTCTCCCCGTTGGCACAACCACGATTCCATTCAGCAGATGCGAGCCCGTCCAGATTTCGTCTGCGTATAAAGGCCCGGATTGCGTATTCCGGACATGCACCGGGATCGATCCCTTGACCACAAGTCCATGCGCATCTAGCAGACTGTATTCTAGGGTGTAGCCGAGCTCGACCTGGTCTTCGTCTTTGGTAAAAACATACTCGAATGCTTCATCGGAAAATTCGCTAACCTTCAGAGGGTCATTTCCGGAATTCAAGACACGCCAGCTGGCCTGATAGGGTCCATCTGATCCATCATCGCTCTGAATGAAAAGAGTCGGTTTATCCGCCATGAGACCGGATTGACTGAACACAAGGTTCTTTCCGGAACTTGTCTCTATCGAATCAGGGACTGCCAAGACGGGTGGTGCATTGACGCGCAAAGAGATACTGGCCATTTGCTCGCTTCCCTGGCTATTGCTCGCTCTCAGGCTTATGTTATATTCTCCATAGCCCTCTGTTGCGGTGAATGCCAAAGCGGACGCTCCATTCAGAACAGTAGTTAAAGCACCTGTCAACGTCCTTCCATTCGGGTACTGGGTATTTATGGGGCCCTTTATTTCAGCAATGACCGAGACAGCGCCTGGTTCATTCCCAGCCAGGATAAATGGTAAATCAATTGAAACGCTCGCCGCGGACGGGTTACCTCCTAGGGTATCCTTTGGCAAATTCCATACCGTCTGGGCATTAGGGTCGAAATCGACGTAAAAACTGCCCGCTGGCAGGTTAAGACCGCGCATAATGCGCATATAAGGCTTGGCCTTGTTACCGGCTATATCTACCACTTGCGAATAAATATAGTACAGGCCATCAGCCCCTGGTATAGACCAGGGGAAGTTGCGGTTTATACTTTTAGGATCCGTGCCATCCAGGATATACTCTAAACCATAACGCTGGTCTTCAACCGCGGTGATCTCGGAAATCGGCACAGTCTCACCTTCCTCGATCCGCATCCAGCGGGTATCAGAGGGCGTGAAAGTATTCGCTGAGTTTCCAAGCCAGAAGCGGCAGATGGCTAGGTGGGTTTCATCGTCTTGTGCCGTTACGTTAATATCAAAATCAGAATCCAAGGTGTAATTAACCAGTGCTTCGCTATTATCAAGCTTCCGGCCCATTTTTGATACCGCCGGCTTGCCCGAGTCGATATAGAAATTCCCTGTATAATCATATAGGGGGCTAGCCGAAGAATTCCAATTCCCATTTTTTTCCCATACCTTAATCCTTCCTTCATAGTGGCTTAAGTTGGTTTGTTCAGAATGGAATTTACTTGAATCGATATTGAATTCATTGTTACTCAGGGTCGCCTCGTCCAGGGACCATAACACATCATCGTCGTCGGGATCTTCCCCTGTATTTATTTTTAGACCCAGTTGATCCCCACCGATTTTCTCTAGCTCTTCTTTTGTGGCGTAGAAATTATATTTTTCTGCCTCTCTAGGAAGAAAAAGTAGTGAACCGGCATTCAACCCCCCATTGAATTGGAAATTCACCGTCGGCATCTGATTCGGTATAACAAAAGGTGTTTGGATTTCTACATTCCCAATGCTTATCTCATATCTAATTTCTTTATGGGCAAAGGTTCCGACATCCAGATTCTCAACAGGAATGGCAAGTGGCACTAAAGCCACATTCCTAAATGCAGTTAGGGGCATATTCGTGATACTCGTTGAGACCAATGAAATACCGCTTATCCTCTTTACCGTAACCAAGCATTCTGACATTGCGTTTATTGTATTCGCAAAGCGACTAAAGAAATCAGCGCCCAAAGCCAGGGTTACAGGATAAGCCCCGTTTTTTGGAGCACCAACGGCGACTGTGCGCTTTATTTCCTCACTTGGGTTAAGCGCGAAAACGGAGAATGATTCGACAGCCTCATTCCCCGCATTATCTGTAGCGGTTATTACGCATAAGTATTCTTTATCAAATTGAAAATTATTAATCGGAAATATATAGGTATTCGCGCTCCCACTGCATTCTATTGTATCGCCACCATTTACCCTAACCTTGGCATCCTTGACGCCGCTCCCATTTCCATCATCTACAATAGCGGATATATTGACATTACCAGGATTTGAACCAAAGGTTGGTTTAACAAGGCTGACACTTGGAGGCGTAGGATCATTAACAAAATAGAAATCTGAACGGCTTATATTTTCTAATTCGTCAGAAAGAATAACGGTGATTTTATCGGCATCAGCGGTGAAATTGCCGTAACCATTAACAAGGTTCTTATGCTCTATTTGTGCACCAGGTCTTTCAATGGCATAATGGGAGGCACAGCCGCTTCCGTCGTCTTCTGCTAAAAACTGAATGACCTTCTTTGAAGATGCAGTAGAGCTATAATAATTAGTGGCTCCATAGTTATAATTGCAATACTTAGGATATATATAGGGGGGGGTTGTATCTTGACCATATTTATACGTCCTTTGTACAACATCACCGTTGGTTATAGATTCACCTGTCTTTTTTCCTTGGTTTACACCCTGATAGTACACAACATTCATCTCACGCTGGAAATAAAGTGTAATTATTGAAATATTCGTTTGAGGTAGTGTATAATATTTATTACTCGTTAAATATCTATTCTCCGCTCCATCAAGAAACCAGCACTTAAGTTTTTCATCTGCATCTGAATAAATCGAAGTACTAGTACCAGTAGAACCTTCCGGATATGGACCATAGTAATGGTATAACGTATCTGTAGTATATCGAAATTGTATAGAGCTTTTTGGTTCGGTTGACCAAATCTTCCCAGCACTGAGAATTACTTTACCTCCTGTTGCTAAGTAAAAATATGCTTTCTTTTCTCCATAGTATGGCAAATCGGTATTTATCGTATCTAGGTGGTAATATTTGTCTGGAGTATATTTAGGCTGTTCAGACTCTTCATTACAAGAGCAAAAAATACCAGCAAAAAAACCAACAGGATCATAAACCATATTTTTGATAAGCAGATTTTCACTTCTCTCCTCCCGCGTTCTTAGAGTAAATTTGGGCTTTGTTTTTGGACCAAATGTGTTCTCTTTCATTGACTAATTACATATCCAAGCGTCGTATGTAAATAAAAACTCATATTATTTTTTTCCTTCAATGCTTTATACCACCATAGATAGTCCATTAATTCACGCCAGGCCCGTCATTACATGAAACAGAAATAAGGCTACAAAGAATGAGCGACAATCCCAGTAAAAAATAAGAGCGGCGCATGGAAACCTCCGTTAGGTACGAGTGCCCCCGCAACATCCGCAAGCTCTGTGAGAAAATGGGAAAACAAGTGTTCAAAAAGACGTGTAAACCAAGGAGCCAAAACACAAATACTTTTTTCAGTTAACAAGCTAGCATGGCTTATCCAAGCCGTCAAGTTTTTTTATGCCTTTGTCTTTCATCTTTTACAGAGTTATATGTTAAAGTTTCATGAGATGCCAGCCGAGGGGTAAAATATTTTCCCTAAAAGTCCTCAGCTTGAAGCGCCGCGTTGTTTTACGCCGATAGAGAGGATATGCTCAAACTTGCCGTGGAATCACAACCCTACCTAACCTGGGCCTTAAGCCTCTGCGCGGGAATCCTCCTCTCCGCTATGGACATCCGCTTCAGGCGCATTCCGGATGTCATTCTCGCTATCTGGGCCCTTGCGTCCATCATCATAGCCGCGCTCCTTTTCCCCGGCGGCATCCTGGCGCGATTCCTCTGCTCGGGCATAAGCTTTTTAGCCATGGCGCTCTTTCAAGCCTGGAAGAAAAACGGACTTGGCTTTGGCGACGTAAAGTTCATAGCCGTAGCCGCCTTTAACCTAGGCCCCTTCCATACCTGGCTCATGCTTATCTGCGCCGCCCTCCTTGCCCTGCTCTACTATGTTCTCTTCTATCTTCTCTATCTTTTTATCGGCCGGCGCTTGGGCTGGACAGCCCTAAGACAAAAACGCATTCCCTTCGCACCCTTCTTGAGCCTGGGAATCTTCCTCACCCTCTTTGCCCCACGGGCCTTTCCGTGATACTATAGGAGAAAGTCATGAAAGCAAAAACATCCTACGTCCCCCTCCTTTATCTCTCTTTGGCCCTCTCCATGGCCCTCCTCCCGGCCCTCCCCCTTGCCGCCCAATCGATGAAGCGGATGGAGTTTATGGACAAGCCGGTTCAAGACATCCTCATGGCCCTCTCCATGCAGTCCGGGGTGTCCATCGTGGCGGATGAAACCGTCCTTGGGCGCGCGAGCTTCTTTTTTCCGGAGACGGATTTCCGCACCGCCCTCCAAGCCTTCCTCTCCGCCGCCAACCTCTACCAGCGGGAAGAGCGGGGCGTCATCTACGTTTCGCGCATGAACATCATCCTCCAACCGGACGGCAGCCTCAACGTAGACGCGGAAGACATCGATCCCTCCATCCTCCTGCGCGCCATATCGCGCCGCGCCGCGCGGACCATACTCTTCGACCCCCTGCCCAAGACTACCGTCACCATCCACTCCGCGGGCTTAAGCCCCCTCAAGGCGGTGGAGATCGTCGTCAAGCCCTTTCCCGACTACGCGGTGAGCGCGGATAAAGACCTCATCTACGTTAAAAAAACCGAGAGCGCCGCCGCCGGCAAACCCGGCGCCCGGGCTTCCAAGCAACTGGTCAAGGCCATGGACGGTAGCTACTCCCTGGATTTTACCCAAGCCCGCTTCCTTGACCTCTTAGACGAGCTCATGCGCTCGGAAAACAAGGAGTACGCGCTTCTTTTGCGCTCGGACATCATCCTGGAAAGGATGCGCTTTTCCGGCAAGGGCTTTGAGCAGCTGCTGCGCCTCATCCTGGAGCAAGTCGGGGCGGATTACGCCCTCAGGGACGGCATCTACTATGTCTTTGAGATCCAGAAAAAAGACGTCTCCAAGAAGTTTAAGGATTCGCGCATCCTTTCCCTAAAGCGCGTCGGGGTGCAAGACGCCATCGCCCTCCTCCCCCAAGACCTCGCCAACTCGGCCCTCTACCGCATAGACAAATCTTCCAACGCCATCATCCTTTCAGGCAGCGGGGAAGAGATCGGGCCCATCGCCGAATTCCTCGAGCGGCTGGACGCTGCGCCCGAGGGCCGGGAACTCCTGCGCTACCGCACCTCCTACCTCAAGGCAAAGGAAATTATCCCCCTCATCCCGCCCCGGCTTTTGCCCCTGGCCCCCGTCTTGAGCCCCAACGAATACGTCTTCTTCGTCCAGCTTGCCCCGGAGCAAAAAGCGGCCTTCGACGCCTTCATCGCCCAAGCCGACCGCAAGGACGAATCCTACCCGGTGAGGCTTAAGTACCTCAAGGTAGAGGAGCTCCTCAAAAACCTGCCGCCATCCGTCGTCAAGGAAGATTTGGTGGATTCCGGCAGCCCCTCCCTCGTCTTTTTCCAAGGAAGCGCGGAGCGCCACCGCCGCTTTATGGCCGAGCTCGAGCACCTTGACCGGCCCAAACAGCAGATACGCTACGACGTCCTTGCCGTCCAATACAACCGCACAAAGAACCTCACCTGGGAGCCGGGGCTTACCGGTAACAAGATATCCGGATCGCCCTTGGACGCAGGCTCCGTGGACAAGGTCGGCCCGGACGGCAAAACGGCAGAGCCCTCCCGGGACGCCTGGGCGGTGGTAAGCACCTTAAGCAACATTTTGGGCATCAACTTCGACGTCATCTCCAAGCTGGGCTTCAGCTTCAGCGCCAAGCTCAACGCCCTCTTAAGCGATATCGACTCGCAAATATTCGCGGACACCACCGTTACCGCTCTCTCCGGCCAGGAAGCTAAATTCCAAAACACCAACACCTGGCGGGTGCGGCAACCGGAAACCGACCCGGATACAAAAACCACGACAAACACCGGGCCCACGACGGAAGTCAGCTCCGGCCTCGTCCTCTCCATCAACGGCTGGATATCCGGCGACGGCATGGTTACCATGACCGTCTCCGCCTCACTCTCCGAGCGCGGCTCCGGCAACGACGCCGACTCAAGCCTGGGCATCATCCTTCCCACCAGCGAGCGCGTCGTTTCCACCCAGCTGCGCACCCGCTCCGGACAGCCCATCGTCATCTCCGGCCTCATCCAACGCTCCATCTCGGACAACAAAACCAAGACGCCCATCCTTGGCGACATCCCCCTCCTGGGGCTCCTCTTCCAAAAGAAGGTCAAGGACGAGGTCTTCAACGAACTGGCCATCTACATCGTCCCGCGCATCCTGGAAACGGAAGCCGTCTCCGACTCCCTCAGCCTTGACCTTGAGTCCGCCTATCTCGAATTCGGGCCAGGGGCAAAATGAAGACCGTCGCCGTCTCGCTTGAGTCCTACAAGCCCCTGCCCGAGGGCGCCCAGCAGTATCCCTTCGACTTCGCCCAGTCCAACCGAGCGGTGAAGTTGCGCGAAACCGAGACCGAGGTCTTCGTGGGTCTCTGCGACCCGGGCAACCAAGCCGCCCTTTCCAGCCTCAAACTCTTCCACCGCAAACCCCTGCGCCCCTGCGCCATCGACCCGGCGGAGTTCGCCTCCTGGCTGGGCAAACTGCGGGGCTCAGGCGGCATCGAGGGCCCTGGCGGCCAAGAGGGAGACGAGCACCTGGCCTTAGACGACGTGGCAAACGACGCTCCCGTCATCAACTATGTTAACGGCCTCATCATAGACGCCATCCGCGCCAACTCCTCCGACATCCACATCGAGTGCTTCCAGGACGAGGCCCTGGTGCGCTTCCGCGTTGACGGCTGCCTCTCCATCGTGGACCGCTTTCCCAAGCAGCGCTTTGCCGCGGTAACCATCCGCCTCAAGCTCATGGCAAACCTCAACATCATGGAAAAGCGCATGCCCCAAGACGGCCGCATCATGGCGGACCTGGGAACCGACCGCGTCGAGCTGCGCGTTTCCTTCGTGCCCATCGCGCGCGGCGAGTCCATCGTCTTGCGCGTCTTGGGCGGCTCCTCCGCCCCGGGCCGGCTTTCCGATCTTGGCATCAGCCAACGCGATCTTGGCCAGATGGAAGCCCTCTTAGCCTATCCCCACGGGCTTATCCTGGCATCCGGCCCCACCGGCTCGGGCAAAACCACAACCTTGAGCTCCATGTTGCGCCAGCTGCCGGCGGAAAGCCTCAAACTCATCAGCATCGAGGACCCCATCGAGTACCTCATCCCCGGGGCCTGCCAGATACAGACGAACGAGGCTATCGGCCTGGGCTTCGACAGCCTCTTGCGCCGCGTACTGCGCCAAGACCCCTCTGTCATCATGGTGGGAGAGATCCGCGACCGCGACACCGCCGAGCTTTCCGTGCGCGCCGCCCTCACCGGCCACCTCGTCCTCTCCAGCCTCCACACCAACGACGCCGTCTCCTGCGTCGCCCGCCTGCGCGACCTAGGCGTCGAGCCCTACCTGATAGCCTCCACCCTCAGGGCCGCCATCGCGCAACGCCTCGTGCGCAAGGTCTGCCCC